>JACDOI010000003.1 GCA_017656145.1 Bacillota bacterium
CGCCGCCCCACACCCCCCACCGGGGGCGGGCCGGCCACACGGCCGAGGGGGCGGGGGCGGGGCCCGGTGGGGTCTCACCAGCCCCCCCGGGGCCCGCCCCCCCCCCCGGCCGGGCGGGGGGGGGGCGGGCTGACGACGGTGGTCAGCACCGTGAGGGCGCAGTCGGCTTCGGCGGCCGCCCACCGTTCGACAGTGTTGCGGTCGTTGAACACGTAGGTACCGGGACGAATTTCGGTCACCCCGCAAACCCCGGCATCAAACACAGCGCCAGGGGTTGAACCCGGGCTGACCTCCTCAATGGCCAGCCCCCGGCGGCGAAGGACTTCCGCCGTCTCCACCAGGGCCTGGGCGGCCCGCCGGGCCTCTTCGGTCAGGGCAGTTTGGGACGACGCGCCCGCGAGGTGGCCCGCGTGAGACATGAGGCCGACGACCTCAACCCCCGGGACTCGCGCAATCCGCTCGGCCAGCTCCACCGTCGCCGCTCCCGGAGCTTGGCCCAACCGCCGGTGGCCGGTGTCCACATCCACGTAGACTCTGACCCGTCCCCGGCCGCTTTGGCGCCCCGCCTGTCCGGCCGCTTCGGCCGCTTCCACCGAGTCCACCGAGATGATGAGGTCCGCTTCTTCCAGCAACCGCTGCAGGCGGCGGAGCTTGAGTTCCCCGACAATCGGGTAGGCCACCAAGATGTCGGTGATGCCTGCATCGAGCATCACCTCCGCTTCGCCGAGCTTCGCCACAGTGATGCCCGCGGCGCCGGCCCGGATCTGCCTGTGGGCGATCCAGGGGGACTTGTGGGTCTTGGCGTGGGGGCGCAGCCGGACGCCCGCTTCCCGGGCGCGGGTCGCCATCCGCTCGATGTTGCGGTCCATCACGTCAAGATCCACGACGAGGGCCGGGGTGTCGACCTCCTCAAGCAGGGGTCGCTCATCTCGCATACGTTTCCCTCCCACCTGCCCGCTCGGGCCCGGGTCCGGACGTACTTTCGCCGGAAGACCGAGCTGGCTCATACCAAGAACACGCACACCAGCAACAAAAGGAGAAACAGCAGACTGGTCGCCCGGTCGACGGCAGTTTCCCACAATTCGGCCGCGCCCGGGCTGGGAGCCCGTTTTCGGGCCCCGCGCTTGAGCAAATCCTCGGCAGGGCCCGCGATGACGACCGCCAGCGCGATCAGCAAGGCCGGCACAGATCCCGCGATGACGTAATGAATCAGACCAAAGAGAACGACCGCCCCGCCCACCACCGCGCCGCCGGCCGTCATCGCATTGATCAGGACGTGCACCGGAACCACCCCTGCTCAAGTTCGCTGCCCGCTACCTAGATGATACCGGCTAGCGGGCCGGGCTCCTGCCTGAACGCCGCCGCAACCGGCCTTCTGCCTGGACGGGTTCATGGCCGGCGCTCGCCGGTGGCTGAACAAACGCCCCGCTTAGGCTCGCAAACCGCCGAAAAGGGCGTGCCCCCGGCGCTCCTGGTAGCCGGGAGCGCCGGCGGCGTTTGCGCGAGCCGATCATCTTTCTCCTCTCCGCCTCAAGGCAATTTTTAGAACGCGAGCCACCGGGCGGGATTATGAATCCAGATCTGGTCTATCTCTTCCTGCGTCAACCCCTCGTCCCGCAGGCGGGGAATGAACTTCTCCAGGATGTACCGGAATCCCGGGCCGCCCCCGTACGCTGTCAGGTACGAGCGCCGACCCATATCCCCTGAGATGAGCAACTGCTTTCCGTACCCGGCTTCCAGCATCCCTTTGATCAGCTCGACGCGAACCGAGTCGGGATAATACTTCACCTTGCTCGGCCCGTCGTAACCGACGAACGCCCCTCGCGCGGCGATCTTTCGGTGCAGCCACAGGTCGGCGTTCCGGTCGCAGTGACCGATGGTGACTTTGGACAGATCAGCGCCTTCCTGCTCCAAGATGTCGAGCTGCTCCAGCGCCATAGTACCGGCTTCCGTGTGAACCCAAATCGGCGCTCCTGTAGCCTTGTGCGCCCGGGCGACCGCGCGCGTCACCTTTTCCTCCTGCGGCGTGATGACGTTATACCAGGATCCGCACTTCAGCACGCCCGGCCGGGCGCCTGTGCCTTCAGCGCCCTCTTCGATCTCGCGGATCATGAGATCTCTCAGCTCGTCGACGGACGCCTGAATGACCCAATCGGGGTAAAACCGGCCTTTATTGAAGCCGGTTGTAAACACGATGTGCACCGGGGTTTGCCGGCTGATCTCGATCAGGGCTTTCACGTCCCGGCCGTAGTCGATGGCGGTACCTTCGACCAAGCACCGGCCCCCGGCTTGATAAAACAAGGCCAGCTCCTCAACGGCCTTATCCACCCGAGGCAGTTCGAAGTCGGCATCCTCCCGCATGACAACCGGCGGGGGAAAGCAGATCAAGTGCTCATGGGTGTACGTGACGCCCAAATCCTTCGGATCAACCTCGCCTTGAATCGTCAGAACCCGTGCCATGAGACCACCTTCTGTTAAGTCGTCGTCCGTTGCAGCCGCTCAAAGAGCTTTCTTCGGTAGTTCACGTCCTCCCGCCATACCTTGCCGTTGATCGCCTCCCCTGTCAGAGATCCCGGAGGCAGCGAGGCCAAAAACAGCGCCGGTTCATCGATCACCGAAGGCGGCTCCAGACTTTCCCGCTCTCGAAGAGGAAGGCGGGCAAAGAATCCGGTATTGACCTTCGCCGCGGGGAACAGCGTGTTGATGTTCACCCCGTACGGGGAACATTCCGCCGCCGCGACTTCCACCAGCCCCTCCACGCCGAACTTGGAAGCGCAATACGGACCGTCGTTGGCCTTGCCGTACCCGCGCTGGCCGAGCAACGACGTAATGACGATGACATTTCCCGACCCGCGACTCATCATCGGGGGCAAAACGTGCTTGAGGGTAAGAAACGTCCCCGTCAAGTTGACCCGGATGATCCGCTCCCACACCGGAAGCGGGAGATCGACGATCCGGCGGTGATCCGGATCGGTCACCCCGGCGTTCGCGACGACGACGTCCGGCACGCCCAGCGCGGCTATTGTGCCAGCGACAAAACGGCTCAACGCGTCCTCGTCGGTGATGTCGCACCGCTGAAAGAACGTCCGGGGCTCACCCGCCTCGTTCGCCCCGGGCCGCTCCCGCAGCAGGCGCTCGGTTTCGCCCAACTGGTCTTCTTCCAAAGCGCAGCCGGCCACCCGGGCGCCCATCGTGCCCAGCGCGAGCGCAAGCGACCTGCCAATGCCCCGTCCCGCACCGGTCACGAGCGCCACCCGGCCCCGCAAGTCCGGGTTCGGACGCCAATCCCAGCTAGGACGTTGAACCGGAGCCGCTCCTTGCATCAACATGCCCTCCTTCCTTCACCGCCCCGCCGGCGCCTGGCGCCTTCTCATGAGGAACGACCACTGGGCCGGCGCGGCGTAGATGGCAACCATGGCCACGATGACCACGCCCCGCATGATCAACTTGCCCGACTCGCCCACGCCAAGGGATGTCATCAAGCTGGTCACCTGGGTGATGATGAAGCTTCCGAGGACGCTGCCCAGGACGCTTCCTTGCCCGGTGAACGTATTGCCGCCGACGACGGCGGCGGCCACGGAATTGAGCGTGTACGCCTCGCCGCCGATGTCAAAGTTCGCGATGCGAATATAGCCCGACAGAACAAACCCAGCCATGGTGGCCAAAAGCCCGCTGGTTCCATAGGCGAACAAAAGCCGCGCCTTGACGGGAATGCCCGAGTAGTGCGCCGCCTGGGGGTTATTTCCTATGAAGAAGACCGACCGCCCCCAAACCGTACGGCGGGTGATCAAGGCGAAGAGCAAAATGACGGCGATGTACAAGAGCAACGAGACTGGAATGATGCCGATCCGCTCAGCCCCGATGGTGCGCAATAGAGGGGACACAGACCCCTTGGGCGTCCCGCCGCTGTAGATGAGGTAAAACCCCCGCACGATGAACGACATGCCAAACGTCATGACCAGCGGCGGCACCCGCGTATAGGCGATGACGGCGCCGTTCAGCACCCCGATCAAGGTACCAAGCCCCAGCAAAAGACCCATGACCGGCAAGGCCGCCTCCGGGCGCCCTCGCATGAGATCGGTGCCGATGATGTTCGTCATCGTGATGATTTCACCGACCGACAAATCGATTCCCCCGGTGAGGATCACAAACGTATGCCCGATCGCGGTGAGACCGAGCGGCACCGCCTGGCGACCGACCTCCAGCGCGTGGGAAAGCGTCAGGGTGCCCGGGGCAAGAATCCCCGACAAGAAAAACAAGATGATGATGACCGCCGCCAAAGAGAGGGCGATCCTCCCCTCGCGCGTGAGGTGCCGGCGGCGCCCCGGGGAGGCCGAAACATTTCGTACACCCCCGGGCCGGTTGGTCGTCGGCTCGGACATGACCCGTTCGCCTCCCCTGCTCATTTCCGGATGGAGCTGTAAATGACGGCCAGGACTACGATAACGCCGGACAACACGTCCTGCACGAACGGCGAAACGCCGAAAATGTTAAGGGAGACCGTCAAAAGCCCCATGATCAGCACGCCCATAACGGTGCCGGGAATGCCTCCCCGCCCGCCTTCGAACGTCGTTCCGCCGATCAGGACCGCCGCCACGGAGGTGAGCGTGAATGGGTGACCGGCCACCGGATCGCCGGAGTACATGCGGGCCGCCAGAGCCAGGCCGCCCAGGGTCGCAAACAGCGAACTCACAAGATATATCCCCACGGTCACCCGCCGCACCGGGACCCCGGCCACCCGGGCATGCTCTTCGTGCCCGCCGACCGCGTACACCCACCGGCCGAAGCGGGTGTAGTTCATGATGAACGCCATCAGAATCGCAAAAACCGCGAAGTACACGAACGACAAGGGCACAACGTCCCCGATCCGGTACAGCAATGCCTGCGTAAACGGCCTCGGGACGTAGCCTCCCGGGTGGGGGAGGATAATCAAGGCCACCCCGCTGATGACGCTCATCGATCCGAGGGTCGCGATGAGGGGCGGCACGTTGAGCCGCGTGATGACGAGCCCGTTGACAAGGCCCACGGCAAGCCCGGCGGCCAAGCACACCGCCAGGCCCCGCAAAACGCCCACCGTGTCAAACCCCATCATGGTCGCCGCCAACACGGTGGTCAAGCTCACCAGCGGCCCCGCGGCCAGGTCGATCCCCCGCGTGAGGATGGGCAGCGTCTGCCCGAGAGCCACAAGGCCGATGGGAGCCACCTGGCTCAACACGTTGGTCACGTTTTGGGGGCTGCGAAACGCCGGCGACCACAGGGCGGGTATCACGGTCATCAGAACGACCACGCCGAACAGCATGAGCATGTCGCGCTGCATCGCGGTCCGGGCCGAGCCTCCCTGAGGCCGGCCTTTGGGGCGATTGGGGCTCGAAAGGCGGGCCCGGTTTCCGTCTGTCACTCTCGTGTTCCCCCCGTCATGGCATGCAACACGGCCTCTTGAGTCGCTTCCTCGCGACCAAAGGCGGCTACCAGCCGTCCCTCCCACATCGCGATGATGCGATCGCACACCATGAGAAGCTCCGGCAGTTCCGACGACGCCATCAGGATTCCGACCCCTCTGGCCGCCAACCGGTTCAAGACCTGATAGATCTCCGCTTTCGCCCCGACGTCGACGCCCCGGGTCGGTTCATTCACCAGAAGCACCCGCAGTCCGGTGGACAAAAACTTCGCGAAGACGACTTTTTGGCGATTTCCCCCGCTCAGGTTCTTGACCGCCTGGCGAATGGAGGGTGTGGCAATCTTCAGTTCTTCGACTAAACCATGGACGCGCTCAGGAACCCCGCGCTCGCGTATCCATCCGGCCTGCGCCTGGAGCTCCGCGGCCGTCACATACACGTTTTCCTTCACATCGAGATCGAGAAACAGCCCTTTCCGAACCCGATCTTCGGGAACGTAGGCGATGCCGGCCCGAATGGCGTCCCGGGGGATTCTCGGGGCGTAGGGGCGCCCGTCGAGGATCATCTCGCCCGCTCGCAACAAAGACGCGCCGAAGATGGTTTCCAAAAGCTCCGTCCGCCCTGCGCCCCGCAACCCGGCGAGCCCCACGATTTCGCCGGCCCGCAGCTCAAAAGAGGCATCTTTCACGCGCCTGTTGCCGGAAAGACCGCGAACTTCCAACAAGACACGGCCTGGACCGTCGTTGGCCTTCTTTAGGCGGGCCGGAACGCTGCGACCGACCATCATGCGCACCAGTTCCTCGTGGGTCGTCTCCGCGGTCGGACGGGTTCCGATGTAGCGACCGTTGCGCAGGACGGTCACGCGATCGCTCAACTGGAAGATTTCTTCCATGCGATGGGAGATGTAGATGATCCCCTTGCCTTCCCGCTTGAGCCTCCCGATGAGATCAAACAGCACTTGTGTTTCCTGAACGGTGATGGCCGACGTCGGTTCGTCCATGACGATGATTTGGGCTTCGAACGCCAATGCTTTCGCGATCTCCACCATTTGGCGCAGCGCCATGGGGAGATCCGCGACCCGGTCATCGGGATGAACCGGTATGGACAACTCTTCCAACACCCGCCGGCAGCGGTCCGCAGCCGCTTTCCAGTCGATGACGCCCCAGCGGTTGACGAGTTCCCGCCCGATGAAGAAGTTCTCTTTCACGGATAACGGTTCGATCAAGTTCAGTTCCTGGTGGATGAACGCCACGCCCGCCGCTTGCGCATCGACCGGCCGCCGGATGAGGCGGGGGCGGCCGTTGATGAAGATTTCCCCGGCATCCGGAACGATGACGCCCCCCAAGATGTTCATGAGAGTGCTCTTGCCCGCGCCGTTCTCGCCCATGAGGGCATGGACTTCTCCCGCCCTCAGCTCAAAGTCGACGGAGTCAAGGGCCTGCACGCCCGGAAACGCCTTAGAAATCCCACGCATCTGCAACAGCACGATGTCGGCCGCCCCTCTTCCTGAACCTCGACGGATCAAGGCTCTCTGCCTTGTCCTATTTCCTAGTCACTCCGGGCTTATTGGCCCCACAGCTCCCGGACCGTCTCCTCGGACAAGGTGTGGCCCACCCAGTACCCCTCAGCCAGATCGGGGCGGGCGTAGCGCTGCGCCTGCTCCAGGCTGAGGACATAAGGAGCCGTCGCGTGCACTTCCTTGGGAAGCGGTTCCCCGCGCAGGGCCATGAGCGCCATGCGAAGACCGATGGCCGAGTGGCTCGTGGGGTTGCTGAAGGCGATGCTCTCAAAACCGCGTTCCGCGTAGCGAATCCAGTCGAGCAGGAACCCGTTGTTGGCCTCGCCGACCATGGGGACCAAAGGCCTTCCGGCATCGACGAAGGCTTCCATCGCGCCTTGGGTCATCGCTCCGCCGCCCGACCAGATCCCGTCAATCTGCGGGTACGCAGGCAGCAAGTTGGCCACGGTGGCCTTGGCTTGGGCAAATCCCCAGTCCGCGTATTGCCGGGTCAGCACCCGGATTCCGGGATATTGATCGAAGACTTCCTTCGCCCCGCGCCAGCGCTCCTCGGCCACAGGATTGCCGGCGATGCCGGAGAGGGCGATGATGTTGCCGCTCTCGCCCAATTTCTCGATGAGCCACAAGGCCGTCACCCGACCGTATTCCGCGTCGTCCCGGCCCACCCAGGCGGTCACCTGCTCCAGCGGGACCTGGCTGCTGACCGCGATGACCGGGATGTTCCGCTGCTTGGCCAGCTGGAAAACGCCCTCCAAAGCGCGCGGCGAGATGGGGTCGATGACGATCGCGTCGACTCCCCGGGCGATGAGGTCCTCCACGGCCGCGATCTGGCGGGGAATTTCGCCCTGGGCGTCCAGATGGATGACCTCGCTGATGAGATCCCCGTGCCGCGCGGCTTCATCCATGAATTCGTGAGTAAACTGAACGGCCCATGTGTTCGCCTGGAAGATGGTCACAAAGCCGATGCGGTACGGGCCTTCCTTCTTGTAGGCGCCGGTGTCGACGAACTCGTCGCTGACCGAAATCACGTACGGCCAGCCGAGAACTTCGACCTCCGAACTGCGTTCGGCCGCCGATTTGGCATGCACTTCGCCGGCAACGGCCAAAAGGGCGACGAGGCTGAAGGTGTACAGCCTTCTCATGAGACGTCAACCTCGCTTTCCTGTTTCCCGCTTCCCTTGCTGTCTGTCGTACCCAATCGCGGAAACAACCCTGCCTTCATTGTCCGAACCCGTCGCAGGCATCCAAGACCTGAACCATATAGTCAACGAGCTCTTCCAACATCACCTCCCCCTTCTTTGCGCTGGCCGCGGTAGCGTCGCCGAACACGCCGCTTTGGCTGAGGGCCCCCATGGGCACCGACGAATGATGATACCCTTGGGTAAGCGGCGTTTGCGGATACTCTCTGACGGCCTTGCTCATATCGACAAGGTCCGGGCGAACTGCGAGCATCCAGGACGTTTCCAGTTCACAGGCGTGCACCATCCCCTCCCAAAGGGGCGTATCGGCGTGTCGCGCCGCGGTTTGCTTGAGGCCCGGATAGGTGAAGTGGAAACACCGGACAGGAATTTCGTCCGCCAATTCCCTTACCGCGTACTTCATGGCCGAACTGTTAGCCCCATGTCCGCTGATCACGATGAACCGGCGGATGCGGGACGAGCGGTAGAGGCTGCGGGCTGCATCCTTGATGATGTTTTTCACCAGCGCCTGATCGATGCTGACCGTGCCTGGGATGTCGCGCCAGACCCAGGAATATCCGATAGGCAGCGCCGGCAACACCACAGCGCCGACGCGCCTGGCCAATCTTAGAGCCAGGTCCCGTGCGAGAAAGTTATCGGTGCCCAAAGGCAAATGGTGCCCGTGCTGCTCGGTGGCACCGATCGGAAAGATCGCGGTGTCCACCCGGGCGAACGCCTCCGCGGCTTCATCCCGGGTGAGCAGTTCCAATTCGTAGCAAGGAGCTGCATGCTCCCCTCTCGGCACGCCCGACGAACCCACCAAAGCCAACCCCTTTCCCAGCGTCAAGCTCAACCGGCGCCGGCCAGCCGGTGAAACACGGGTTGCAGAGCATCGTACGCCTGCTTGTACACCGCATATCCCCGGTCGTATACAGCCCGCACCGCGGGATCCGGCGCGACGGGAAAACCGGTTTGCACAGCGATCTGCACCGCCTCCTGGACGTCCCTCCACACGCCGGCGCCCGCTCCCGCGATGCAAGCTGCTCCAAGGGCCGAGCAATCCAGTTCCTTCAGGGGAACAATCTCGCGGCCGAGCACATCGGCCATGACTTGCCTCCACAGCAAACTGCGGCTTCCGCCTTCGCCGGTGCGCACGTCCGTCACGGGAAAGCCCAGCGATTCCACAACTTCAAAGGAATCGCGGAAGTTGTACGCGACACCCTCAAGCACCGCCCGCACAAAGTGCGCCTTGCCGTGGCGGGCCGCAGCGCCGATGAACGCGGCCCGGGCGAACGGATCGTTGTACGGGGTGGCGGCGCCGTCCAGAAACGGCAGGAACAAAAGGCCGTCGCTTCCCGGCGGAACGTTGCCCGCCGGCTCCAGGAGCAACTCGAAGTGATCCCGTTCCACCAAGTCCGACGCCAAGCGCTCGGCTTGTCCGAAGCGCCGGCGAAACCAGTCCAGGCTGTAGCCGCCGGTGAGGACAAGCCCGTGCCAAAAGTAGCGCCCGGGAATCGCGTGGCACATGAGCCACAGCCGCTCGTCCAAAACATCCGGGGCTTCCTCCAAGTGGACCGCGACGTGACCCGCCGTGGCAATGCTCGCGCAGCCGGTGCCGGCGCTGGTCACTCCGGTGCCTACGGCCAGCGCGGCCATGTCCCCCGCGCCGGCCACCACCGGGATGCCCGGCAGCAAACCCAGCTCGCTGGCCGCCTCAGGTGTCAACGTCCCGATGACGTCCGGAGATTCGTGCACCGGCGGCAACCATTGGGCGGGCACGTTCAGTTGGTCAAGAAGCTCCATGAACCAATCCCGGCGGCGCATGTCCAGCATCCCCGTAGCGCCCGCGTCGCTGGCATCCGTTGCGAACTGCCCCGTCAACCGGAAGTTGATGTAGTCTTTGGGAAACAGGACGCGGTGAACATGGCGCACAAGGTCCGGCTCTCGCTCCATGAACCAGAGCAGCTTCGCCAGCCCGTGAATGGAGCTGATCCGCCCGTAGGTCGCCCGCCGCAACAGTTCTCCGAACCGTTCTTCAAGGCGGTCGGCCTGCCCGGTAGCCCTTTGGTCGAGCCATATGGCCGCCTCCGTGAGCGGACGCCCTTGGGCGTCGACCAGGACAATCCCGTTCAGCTGGCCGGATAGCCCGATGGCCTTGACCCGGCTGCGATCGAGATCCGCAAGACTTTCCCCCAACGCCCGGGAAACGGCTTCCCACCACTGCTTCGGGGACTGCTCGGCATGTCCGGGCGCCGGGCGCCGGATGCCGTACGCCGAACGCGCTCGGCCTAAGACGTTGCCGCTCTGGTCGACGACGACAATTTTGGCGGTCGATGTGCCCAGATCGATTCCTACAACAAGGTCGCTGCCCGCGTTCACTGAGACCGCCCCCCTTCAGCCGGCCCGGGCGCCACCGCCCGGTTGATGTCGATGTGAATTTCGTATCGATCCCCTCGGATGTAGCTGAGGGCGAACTCCACCGCCCGGCCGTCCGCCAGGTACGAAACCCGCTCGCTGTACAAGACGGCTGTCCCGACAGGAATTTGCAGCAACGACGCGACATAGCGGGTCGCACTTCTCGCGGTATACATGTCGTGGGCCCAGTCCGGACGCATGCCGTAGCGGGCATCCAGCGTCTCGTACAAGGACGTCATGACGTCTTCTTTTCGCAATCCGGGAAACAGCGATTCAGGCAGAAACGAGGTGGAAAGCAGGACCGGCTGGCCATCCGCCGTGCGGATTCGCTCGATCTTCCAGACCGGGGTGTCTTTGGCCAGATTCAGGTGGCGGCACACTTTTTCACCGGCCAGCTCGACGCCGAAGTCCACCAGCTCCACGCCGGGCGCAAGGCCCCGGCGGCGAATATCGTCGCTGTAGCTGGGCAACTGTCCAAAGGAGCGCAAGATGCGGGGCGGAGCCACAAACGTGCCTTTGCGCGGCACCCGGTACAGCACGCCCTCATAGACGAGCTCATCAAGCGCGTGTTTGACCGTTCCCCGGCTTACGCCGTAGCGCAAGGCCAGCTCAGGCTCCGACGGGATCTTATCGTGTTCCTTTGAAGACCGGATATGCGCGAGCAGATCCCGTTTGATTCGCTCATAAAGCGGCAAATGGCTTTTTTGCCCCGGCACGACGCCCATCGCTCCTTGTTGATTGGGAATCGTTGCCTATACAAGGCATTCTTTCTTGACTATACAAGCTCTCGATTGTATCGTTCAAGACGACAGTACAGACTCCTGCTGCCTTTTGCCGGAGACGAAAATTCGCTTGGGGCAGCAAAATCGCCGTAGCGCCTTGGCGTGGCGGCCACGGGAGGTTAGACAGTCGTGAAAGCTCGCGTTTTGGATGCGCTCTTTCGCATCGGGATCATCCCCATCGTCCGCGTTGCCTCGGAAGAAATGGCCGTACGAATCAGCGGCGTTCTCCTCGAAGCGGGCATGGGAACGGTGGAAATCCCTTTTACCAATCCAGCTGCCCCCCGCATCATCGAGGCGCTGCGAAAGCGATATCCCGATGCCATCATCGGAGCGGGCACGATTCTGGATGAAGCGTCGGCCCGGGCTGCGGTAAACGCCGGCGCCCAGTACATGATCAGCGCCGGATTGGTCGGTTCAATGATCAAGACGGCTCACCGGTACGGGCTGCCCGCTATCCCCGGCGTCATGACGCCGACAGAGGCCGTCCTCGCCCTCGAACAAGGGGCGGATGTCCTCAAGCTGTTCCCGGCATCCGCGCTGGGACCGTCCTATCTGAAGGCGCTGCGAGCCCCTTTGCCGCAAGCAAGATGGTGCCCGACCGGCGGGGTCGACTCGACCAACTTGCATGAGTGGGTGAACGCCGGCGCCGACCTGGTAGGTGTGGGAAGCCCGCTGCTGAAGGACGTATCCTCGACGGGCGACTTCAGCGCTCTCGCAAAGCGGGCCCGCCGGTTCGTCGAAACGTGGCGGCAAGCGAAGACGTGACGTTGCCGGAGCGCGCGATCGCCCGCGCGCTTCGAAGAGAAATCCCAGAAACGGCATACTTGGACAGCCCCACGGAGTTTTTGCACGCCATCAGTTGCGGAGTAAGAAATTCATTGACAGTCTTAGCAGGATTTGCCTTTCGACCACCGAAAACCGCCCATTGATCATATGTATGACATCTTAATGGACTCGTCATATTCGCGTCTTGGCAACAGGTTCGGGCCCAGGGCGAATCAGCGATAGGGAGGGGTCGTCCATCGACACGCCCTTCACATCCGTGCAAGGCCGACACCTGGTGCAGGAGATCATCGGGCAGGTGGAGGCACTGCTTCGGGAAGGCGCGCTCAAGCCGGGAGACAAGCTTCCTCCCGAAGCCGAGTTGTGCCAGATCTTCGGCGTGAGTCGTCCCGTACTGCGGGAAGCGTTCGCGGGCCTTCGCGAGCTCGGCATCCTGCGCATCGAGCGCGGATCCGGCACGTTTGTGGCCAACCCGGTGGCCGAGGCGACCGGGCAACGGCTTGCCCGCCATTTGGCCGGCTCCGCGGGGAACCTGCTGGCCTTGATGGAGGTGCGGCTCGCTCTTGAGCCGGAAGCAGCCCGGCTGGCGGCCGAGCGGGCGACCGCCGACGACATCCAAGACATCGAAGCGGCCTTTCGCGCCATGGAACAGGCAGTGGTCCGGGGTGACGTGGGAAGCGATGAGGACTACCGCTTCCACCACACCCTCGCCGCCGCCACGCACAACGAAGTATTCCAGAGAGTTATCGAACTGATCGGGGACCTCTTCATCCGGTCCCTCTGGGTGAGCCGCCAACGGTCCATGCGCTTCGTCGAACGGCCCCGTCAGGCTTTGGAGGAGCACCGGGCGGTCCTTGAGGCGGTCCGGCGCGGGGAGGCCGCTTCTGCCTGGCAAGCCATGCGGGCCCACCTGCTCGGCGCTCGCCAGCGGCTGATCGACGAGCGTGGCATCCGGGTGGCCGAGATCGAGCCCGAAACCTTGCGTACCGACGGCCCCCCAGAAGCGGCGAGCCTGCCCATGAGTGAGAAACCTCAAGCGGCGCCCGGCAAAGCCCAGGGCTGAAAAGGGTGAAGACCGCAGGTGCCGCAAGACCGAGGAGATGAACGGATGAACCGGCTGGGATACGAGCTGATCCGGGATGCGGTCGACTTGCACGTCCACAGCGGACCGAGCCATTTCCCGCGCCGGCTCGACGACGACGAGCTGGTCGCGGCGCTGGAGGAAGCGGGCCTGCGCGCGGCAGTGCTCAAGGCTCATGAGGGTTCGACGGCCGAAAGGGCTTACCTGGCCCAAAAGCGCGCAAGCCGGCTGCGGATCTTCGGCTCGATCACCCTAAACCGCTTCGTGGGCGGGCTCAACCCATACGCAGTCGAGAGCGCGCTGGCGCTGGGCGCCAAGATCGTCTGGTTTCCGACGGTTCATGCGGAGAACCACCTGAGGTTTTACGGGGGCGCGGGCTATCGCGAGATGCCTCGCCATCCCCAGTTGCGATTGCCCGTGGAGGGGATCACGGTCCTGGGGGAGGACGGGCGACTCGTGGAGGCAGCCCAGAACATCCTGGAGCTTTGTGCTGAGAGGCGCGCCGTAGTGGCCACGGGGCATCTCCATCCTTCCGAAACCCGGGTGCTGGTAAAGGAAGCCCGGGCCCGGGGTGTGGAGCATGTGCTTGTAACGCACCCGCACCTTCCGGTCACTCGGATTCCCCTGGAACTGCAAAAAGAGCTGGCCTCTTTAGGAGCCTGGCTCGAACACTCCTACTTGCCCACCACGGAGAAGTGGGGCGGTTTCCCGCTCGAGACGCTGCTGTACGACGTCAAGGAGGTGGGGCCTGAACGCTGTGTGCTGCAGTCGGACTTGGGCCAGGTCTCCCTGCCGTCCCCGGCAGACGGCCTGGCGGCGCTTTGTGAGGGGCTGGTGAGAAACGGTCTCAGTGAAACCGACGTGCGGCGGATGATCGCCGACAATCCGGCCCGCATCCTGGGGCTTGATTGATGGATACCGGCGTTGCCGCAGCTTGCTGGCGGGCAGGTTGCCCGGGGCGAGCGGGCGTCGCGCCGGGGACTGGCGAACGAGGGAGGTAAGCGCTGATGCTGAAGGACGCACTGGCCAGAACGCCCCTGGTGATGCTCGCGATACTGGGGGTGCTCGGCGCCGCGATCGTGACGCCTGTCGATGCCCAGACCACCTTGCGGCTGGGGTGGACGACCGCGGACGCGCCGCAGGATCCTTACGCAATCACGGCTCGCCGCTTCAAAGAGCTGGTGGAGGAAAGGACCGACGGTCGCTACCGGATCGCGCTGTTCCCCAACAACCAGTTGGGTGACGAGCGGGCGATGATCGAGGCCATGGGCATCCTCGGCACGCTCGATATGGGCGTGATTACCAACGCGCCCATCTCCGGCTTCGTTCCGGCCTTCCAAGTCCTTGACATGCCGTTCCTCTTCGCGGACGCCAAGCAGGCGCACAAGATCTTGGACGGCCCCATCGGCCAGGAATTGCTGGCCAAGCTTGAGCCGATCGGCATCAAAGGCCTGGGCTTCTCCGAGGGCGGGTTCCGGTACATGATCAACAACGTCCGCCCCATCAAGACGCCTTCAGACGTTCAGGGAGTCAAGTTCCGGGTAATGGAAAACCCCGTCTACATTCAGATGTTCCAGGCGCTCGGTTCCAACCCGACCCCCATGGCCTGGGGCGAAACCTTCACCGCGGTGCAGCAGGGGACCATCGACGGCCTGGAGATTCCCATCCCGGTCATCCACCAGAACAAGTACTACGAGGTCACCCGGTACCTCTCGCTGACGCGCCATACCTACTCTCCGCTGGTAGTCATGGTCTCCATGCAGACGTGGGAGCGTCTGCCCGAAGAGGATCAAGTCATCTTCCAGGAGGCCGCCCGTGAAGCCATCGAGTACACCAGAGTGCGGAACGAGATGACCACTGCCCGGCTGCTCAAGGAGTTGCAGGATCTAGGCATGCAGGTGAACGACATCGAGAATCCGGCCCTCTTCCGGGAGATGGTGCGTCCGGTTTACGAACGCTTCCGGGACCAGGTGGGACCGGATCTCATGGACCGGGTTCTGGCTGCAGTCAGCGAGTGAGCCATGGCTTGGGTGGTGGGACCTGGCGGTCCGGTCCCACCGCCCGGCCTATTGCGCCGCGCCGTTGCGCCGGTCTTGAGTCGCCTGCCGCCGTTTGCGGTCGTCGCGAGAAAGGAGGTCCCAGAGCATGAGGCTCGCACGTATCCTTGTGGCCGCCAGTGAGCGCGTGGCGCGCCTGACAGAGTACCTCGGGGCAGGCGTCTTCGGCATCATGGCGCTCCTCATTATCATTCAAGTCTTTTTCCGCTACGTCATGCAGAGCTCCCTGTCTTGGAGCGAAGAGGTGGCCATTTACCTCTTCATCTGGCTCGTCATGCTCGGAGCGAGCGTGGGAGTTCGGCGGGGTTTCCACGTTTCGGTCCGCTTCGTCGCAGACCGGCTTCCGTCCGGAGTTGCACGAGCACTCCGCCTGGCGCTTGGACTCTTGATGCTCCTTTTCTTTGGCGTCCTGGTCACCGAGGGATTCTCCCTGGCACAACGGATCAGCTTCCAGCTCTCGCCGGCGGCCAGAATTCCGATCCGCTGGGTATACCTTTCCGTGCCCGTTTCGGGAGCTCTTTCCTTTCTCCATGTGGTCGCCCATCTGATGGACGACTGGTTTCTGAGCGGCGAAAAGACACAAGCGCAGATGTCTAAGGACGCAGTACGGCAGGAGGTCTCGGGATGATCGCAGCGGGCACGGTGCTCATCGGTTCCTTCTTCCTCCTCCTCTTCCTGGGAATGCCTATCGCTTACGCCATGGGAGTCTCCTCGCTCTTCGCGTTGTGGACGGCGGACCTGAACCCGCTGCTGATACCTCAAAGACTCATCTCCGGAACCCAGTCTTTCAGCCTTCTGGCCGTCCCGTTCTTTGTCCTGGCCGGAGAGCTGATGCACACAGGGGGCCTCTCGCGGCGCCTGGTGAACGTAGCCCATCAGCTGGTCGGGTTTGTGACGGGAGGCATGGCGATGGTGACGGTCCTGGCGTCGATGTTCTTTGCAGCGTTGTCGGGCTCGGCGCCGGCGACCACGGCCGCCATCGGTTCGGTGATGATTCCGGAGATGGAGCGGCGAGGCTACCCGCGGGCCTTCGCTGCCGCGCTGGCCACCGCGAGCGGGCCTTTGGGACAGATGATCCCGCCCAGCATCCCAATGGTCATTTGGGGCGTCATGGCCAATGTCTCCATCACCCGTCTCTTCCTGGCCGGCATCGGCCCGGGCCTGGTCATGGGCGCCGCGCTGATGGCCGTTTCCTATGTGATTGCCCGGCGCCGGGGCTATACCGGCAGCGGCGAGCGGCCGAGTCTCCGGCAGGTGGCGCGAGCGGTCTGGGAAGCGAAGTGGGCCCTGATGGCGCCGCTCATCATCCTCGGCGGCATCTACGGGGGTGTCTTCACGCCGACGGAGGCCGCCGCGGTGGCCGTGGTCTACGGGTTAATCGTAGGGGCGTTCGTTCATCGGGAACTTCGGCTATCGGAGCTTCCGCGCATCTTCATCCGGGCCATGGCGACGACTACCATGGTCGTCTTCGTGATCAGTACTGCCTCTGTCTTCGGATGGCTGGTGGCCGCCGAAGAAGTGGCACAGCAGGTGGTCTCGTCGGTCTTCGCCGTCACGACAAATCCGGTGGTAATCCTTCTCCTGATGAACGCCGTGCTGCTGGTATTGGGCATGATCATGGACAACATCGCGGCGATGGTGATCCTCTCCAGCGTCCTCACCTCGGTCGCTGCGAGCATCGGCATCGACCCCGTCCAGTTTGGCACCATCGTGGTCATCAACTTCGCCATCGGCATGGCCACGCCGCCGGTAGGCTACTCGCTCTTCGTCGGGGCTTCGGTCTCCGGGCTCTCCATCGAACAGGTTGCGGGTGCCATCTGGCCCTTCTTGCTCGTGATGGTGGCCGGACTCCTGGTGATCACGTTTGTTCCGCCGGTCACTCTTTTCTTCGCCGGGCTGGTGTAAGAGGGACGCCGCGGGCCTGCCGGTGGAGTATCCTCGTGAAGGAGAGGGCAGCTTCATCATCAAAGTCATAAACGGTACGGGTGCGCGGACCGGGCGCGAACCGAGCCAATGAAAACAGGAAACGAGGCCGCGGATGAACACCGATCTTGCCATCGTCCTTCTCCTTCTTTTCGCCACGACCGCCATGTTCGCCCTGAATTGGCCGCGGATGGACATCGTCGCGCTCATCATGATGACGGCGTTGCCCTTGACCGGCGTCGTTACCATGTCCGAGGCGCTCTCGGGGCTGAGCGACCCAAACATCGTCCTGATCGCAGCGCTGTTTGTAGTCGGCGAAGGGCTTGTCCGGACGGGAGTCGCGCATCGGTTGGGGGATTTCCTGGTGCGCCGGGCCGGCAAGCGGGAGCCGCGGCTCATCGCCCTCTTGATGGTCGTCGTCGCCGGCCTGAGTTCGGTGATGAGTTCAACCGCAGTCGTGGCCATCTTTTTGCCCGCGGTGTTGCGCATGGCTCGCAACGCCGGGATTTCCCCCAGCCGGCTGATGATGCCGGTCAGCGTCGCGGCCTTGATTAGCGGGATGATTACTCTTATCGGGACGCCGCCGAATCTTGTCGTCCACGGCCAGCTCGCTCGGGCAGGCTATGAGGGATTCGGTTTCTTTTCCTTCACCTGGTTCGGAATCCCCGTTTTGGCCACGGCCATCGGGTACATGCTGATCGCCCGCCGGTGGTTGGCACCCCAGGCGGCGCCCGCAGCGGGAGAAGACACGCAACCGCGGCTTTCCAAGTGGATCACGGAATACGGGCTTGCGCAACGCCACTTCCGGCTCCGGGTCGCGGCCGGTTCGCCGTGGGCGGGAAAATGCCTCCAGGACCTCAATCTTCGGGCCGAGCACGGCATCAGCGTGCTGGCCGTCGAGCGCCACCGTCCGTTGTCCGCATCGATCCTCGAGCCCGGAGCGCAAACGATGCTCCGGGTCGGGGATGTTCTCGTCGTGAACTTGCGGGAACCGGTTCCGGACAGCGAGGCGTTCTGGAGACGGTTCGGGCTGGTGCAGTTGCCGTTGCCCGGCGATTACTTCACCGATCCCTCTCAGGCCGTCGGCATGGCTGAGCTTTTGGTCCCCCCAACTTCCCGCTTCATCGGTCAGACGGTCGCGAAAACGCGCTTTCGCTCGGTCTACAAGCTCAGCGTCATCGGAATCAGGCGAGGCAAAAGGCCGCTTGTGGGAAACATTCAAGACGAGCCCATACGATTCGGCGATACGCTTCTTGTGGCAGGACCGTGGCGGGCCATCTGCAGGCTGCGCAACGACGCCAACGAACTGATCGTGTTGAACGTCTCAGGGGAACTCCAAGACGTTATCGAGCGCCCCGCCCGGGCCCCGTTCGCTCTGGCCGCGCTGGCGGTTACGGTGGCGCTGATGATCACGGGACTCGTCCCAAACGTTCAGGCAGCGCTCATCGGTTGCCTCCTCCTTGGTCTTTTCAAGTGTCTCGACATCAACACCGCCTACCGCTCCATCCAGTGGCCGACCGTCTTCCTCATCGTCGGCATGTTGCCGTTCTCCGTGGCGCTGCAAAAGACCGGAGCCATCGATGCGGCGGCGGGCTCCTTGCTGGGATTGGTCGGTACCGCGAACCCGACCGCGGTGCTGGTGGCTTTGTACGGGCTCACGGTGCTCCTCAGCCTCTTTGTCTCCAACACCGCTACGGCAATCCTCATGGCGCCCGTGGCGCTGGCCGTGGCCGGGGAGTTGGGACTGTCGCCGTACCCCTTCGCAATGACCGTCGCGCTGGCATCCTCCACCGCGTTTCTTACTCCTGTCTCCTCGCCGGTGAACGCGCTGGTCGTCGGTCCCGGCAATTACCGGTTTATGGATTTCGTCCGGGTGGGCGGTCCGCTTACTGTGCTGGTGACGGCCGTGAACATTCTTCTCATTCGACTGCTCCTTCCCTTTTGAACTCCCGCGGCGTTGGCCAATCTGCGATCGCGCCCGAATCGGGGTCGCCCGGCCTGTGCCGTTTAGGGACGTTCGGCCCTCTTTTGAGCGCCATCCGGATCAGCCCAAACGATCGGCAATGAGCCCGGCGATGTAGTGCCCGATGGCCAGCGACGCGGTGGCCGCGGGGGAGGGGGCGTTGAGCACGTGCAAGCTAGCCTCGCCCTCCATGATGACGAAGTCGTCCACCAAGTTTCCGTGTTCGTCGACGGCTTGGGCCCGAACGCCGGCACCGGCCCGCACCAGGTCTTCTTGCCGGATTTCGGGAAGCAGCCGGCGAACTGCCCGGGCAAACGAACGGCTGCTCACCGAGCGGACGAACTCTTCGATCCCGACTCGCCACCACCGCCGGGCCATGGTCCAAAAGCCCGGATAAGTGAGGACGTCCCACAACTCCCCCGGATTCACGCGGCCGAGGCGGTAGCCTTCCCGGGCGAAGGCCAACAGCGCATTGGGCCCGGCTTCCACTTCACCATGGATCGTCCGGGTGAGGTGTACGCCTAGGAACGGGAGCCTGGGGTTCGGCACGGGGTAGATCAGTCCCCGCACAAGGCCGGCGCGCTCGGGCCGGAGCCGGTAGTACTCGCCGCGGAACGGCATGATCCGCACAGGCGGGTTCAAACCCGCTAGCCGGGCTACGCTGTCGCTGTACAGCCCGGCGCAGTTTACAAGCAGCGCCATCCGGAACCGGCCGCGGGGCGTCACCGCCTCAAGAAGGCCTTGAGCGGTCTCCAGGGCCGTCAACCGTGCCCCGGTCACCAGCCGGACGCCCCGCTCCGCAAGGAGACGGGCGATGGCGCCGGCGACCGTCCGGTAGTCGACGATCGCGGTCTCCGGCGAATGGAGCGCAGCCAGGCCCCGGGCATGGGGCTCGATGCGCCGCAGGGCGCGATCATCGATGAGCTCAAGACCCGGCACGCCGTTGGCCTGGCCTTGCCGGTACAGGGCTTCAAGGCGCGGCAGTTCATCTTCCGACACAGCCACGATGACCTTGCCGCAATCCTCGTACGGTATCCCGTGCGTGCGGCAGAAGTGTTTGAGCCGGGCCACCCCCTCGACGCACAACCGGGCTTTGAGCGACTGGGGCCGGTAGTAAATGCCCGAGTGGATGACGCCGCTGTTGTGCCCGGTCTGATGGCGACCGACGCCGGGCTCCTTTTCGAGCACGGTTATGGTGGCGCGGGGCCGGCGCTCGGCCAGTGCGAGCGCCGTCGCAAGTCCGACAATCCCTGCCCCGGCGATGACGACGTCCGAGACGGCAGAATCTTCCATCATCGAGCTCAGCTCACCTCAACGGTCCTGCCCTGGGATCAACTCACCTAGAGGACTTTTGGCCTCTCGTCAGAACCCGGATTATCCCGCCAGATCCGGAGGGTTTCGCGCAAACCTTCCTCAAATGACCGGAACGGGAACGGGCCGAAATCCTCTTGAAAGCGCGCGTCGCTCAGATCCGCCGCGATCGGGATGGGGGTCGGCTCGTAGCTGATGAGCCCTTTGGTGCCCGTTAGCCGCTCGATGGTTTTAATCGCATCGTCAACGGACGCCACTTCGCCGCGGAGGTTGTACACCCGGGCGCCAGGTTTCGGGTTGAGGGCGGCTGTGACGAAAGCGCGCGCCACGTCCTCGGCATACTGGAGGTCCACAGTGCCGGAAAACCGGATCCGGTAAGGCTCACCCCGCATCGCATGCCAAAGAGCCAATGTGATGTCGCCGGTCATGCCCGCATCCCGCCCGGGACCATAGACCACCCACGGGCGCAGGCCCGCGCAGGTGACTCCATACTCATGCGCATAAAGGCGAGCCATGTCCTCGTTGGTCCGCTTGAAAACCCCATAAAGGCTGTGCGGGTTGATGCCTTCGTCCTCGGCCAGCGGCCCGGATGGGCCAGGCCCGTACACGGCCGCACTTGAGGCATAAACAAGAGGCAACCCGAACTTCCTCGCCAGCTCCAGCACGTTGCCCATGCCACCCACGTTCACCTCGGCGCACCGGAACGGGTTCGCACGGCAGCTGGGAATTTGGAGGGCAGCCAGGTGCACGATGGCTGTCGGGCGCCGCTGTCTCACCAGCTCCTCAAGCCCGCTCCGGTCCCGCACATCCACGTCCTCCAGGGCAAAACGCCCGTCCACGCCGAGCCTTTGCAGCCGGTGGCGCTCGCCGGAAACGTCAACCCCGATGACCGTATGTCCTTCGTCCAAGGCCACCCGCGCGATCCACGCGCCGATGCACCCCAATACCCCTGTGATCAGCAGCCGTTCCATCGAACTCCTCCTGCGCTCGTCTTGGCGGCCCTGCCACAGCTTCTCTCAGCACCCGTACTCGGGCCTCGGCCTGGCCCAAACCAGGACACGCGGCAGCCTGCCGGCATCAGGGTACAAGGAGCGCCTTGACGATGCTCCCATCCGTCAGGTCGGCAAAAGCTCGAGCCGCCTGCCGCAACGGATACCGGGCGACCAAGGTGTCCGCATCCACCATCCCGGTGCCAAGAAGCTGTAGGGCGATTTCGTAATCCCGGTATGTCGATCCGTAACTGAAAGCCACCGTAACCTCATCTCGGACCGCCCGGTTGAGCGGAAGCTCCCACGCCGTGGGGTACAGGCCCACCACTACTAGCTGCCCGCCGGGTATCAGCAGCTCGAATGCATCGTCCAGGGCAGCCGTCGACCCGGAGGCTTCGATCCACCGGTTGGGGCGACGGCCGATGCTCTCCCGGAGCGGGCTTCGCTCGACATTGACCGTGCGCAGCCCGTGGCGCCGGGCGGTTTCCAGCCGCAAGGGTTCGTCCCGCTCGACACCGGTCAGGACCACCTCGGCCCCCCATTTCTGCGCGACCAGCGCGCAAAACAGTCCGATGGGCCCGGGGCCTGAGACCACCGCTACATCTCCGGGACCTAGGCGGGCCCTGGCCACCGCGTGCACGGCTACGGAAAGCGGTTCAGCCAGCGCCGCGGTTTCAAGCGGCAATTCTTCGGAAACCGGCAGCAAATATTCCTCGCGGACGATCGCGAATTCCGCCATGGCGCCGTCATGGCTTAGACCCATGACGCGCCGTTGCGGGCACCGGTTCGTCCTGCCCGCACGGCAGTCGCGACATTGCAGGCAACCCTGGACCGAGATGGGAACGACCCGATCCCCGGGCCGGAACCGGGTCACCCCGGGACCGGCTTTCGCCACGGTTCCGGCGCACTCGTGACCAAGTACAACGGGCGGGTTCACCCATTCGTATCCCGGGTCCGCCCGGAAAACATGCAGGTCGCTGCCGCATATCCCGCAGGCGCTGATTCGAATGCACACCTCGCCCGGTCCGGGGTGGGGGTCGGAGCGGTCCACAAGGCCGGCTTCGCCCGCGCCGCGGCCGGTTTTGGCGAAGGCAATCATTCAGAACTACCCCCGCCAGCCGCTGCACCGAGATAAAGACTTTGAAAGTGGATCTGATCCGCCAGTTCCCGCGCCGGTCCGAACTTCACCGTTCGCCCTTTCTCCAGCACACACGCCCGGTCGGCAATGCGGATGGAATGGCGGATGTGCTGCTCAACCAAGAGCACACTTACACCCGCACGCACGATCTGACCAACCGCCTCAAACATCTTTTGAACCAAAACAGGGGCCAACCCCAATGACATCTCGTCGATCATGAGCAGCCGCGGCCTGGCCATAAGCCCGCGCCCGATGGCGCACATCTGCTGTTCGCCGCCTGAAAGCGATCCCGCCAGCTGCGACTGCCGTTGCTTTAAGACGGGAAAGAGCTGAAACACCATTTCCATGCTTTCCGATGCCCGGCGGCGCGCCCGGGCCGTGTAAGCGCCGAGTTCCAGATTCTCACGCACCGTCAACGTGCCAAACAGCCCCCGTCCCTCAGGCACGTGGACGATGCCCAGTTCCACGATATCCTCGGCCTCCAGCTTGTGGATGGGCCGGCCGTCGTACGTAATCGTGCCGGACCGAGCCGGAACGATCCCGCTGATAGCCCGCAAGGTCGTCGTCTTGCCGGCACCGTTGACCCCAAGCAGCGTCACCAGTTCACCCTCGTTCACCTCGAAGGAGACGTCGGTGAGCGCTTCGAACTCGCCGTATGATACGGCGATGTGCTCCACCTTAAGCACCCGGCACTTCCTCCCCCAAGTACGCTTGGATGACGGCGGGGTTCCGAACGACCTCCCCGGGGCTGCCGTCGGCGATGAGATGGCCCTGGTCCATGACAAGCACCCGGTCGCACACCGACATGACCGCATCGACGATGTGCTCGATCATGAGCACCGTGATGCCTTTGTCCCGCAGGACCCGGATCAACGGCAGCTGCTGCTCCACTTCGGTCGGGTTCAACCCGGCCAAAACCTCGTCCAAGAGTAGGAGCTTGGGCCGAGTGGCCAAGGCCCGGGCGACCTCCAGCCTTTTTCTCATGGCCAGCGTCAAGTTTTCCGGCCGCTCGTTCGCCGCGCGGTCAAGGGCGACGAGCTCCAAGATCTCTTGAGCGGCATCTTTGGCCCTGGTCGGATTGCCGTCCCGCGCGAGGATAGGTACCATGACGTTTTCCAGCACCGTCATGGCAAAGGGGCGCACAATTTGAAATGTCCTTCCGATACCCAAAAGGCTGCGCGCGTACGGGGGCAGAGCAGTGATCTCCCGGCCGTCGAGCAGGATGCGGCCCTGGGTCGGACGATGAAGACCGGAGATCAGGTTGAAGAGTGTCGTCTTGCCCGCTCCGTTGGGCCCGATGAGCCCGACGATCTCACCCGATTCGAGCACTGCGTTGACATCTTGGACAGCCACAAGGCCGCGAAACGCCTTCGTCAATGCGTGCAGCTCAAGAAGCGGCAGTGTAGGAGCGCCCCCTTTCGTTCGCGCCCGAGCCCCGATCGTCATTCCGGGCCCGGACTCCGGTGATGATGCTCATGAACCCTCCCGGCAACACCCTGACGATGACCAGCAGGACCAAGCCGTAGACAAGGAAGTGCAGGCCCTGTTGCATGGCGCCCAGGAACGTCCGCAAGTACTCGCCCAAAGGCGTCATGACCAGCGCCCCGAGCACAGGCCCCCAAACGGTTCCCACGCCGCCGATAATTCCGTTCAGCGCCGGCTGCAGCGAGAAAAGCTCCATCGAGAAGAACGTTGTGGGTTCGATAACATAGATGAAATACGCATAAAAAACTCCAAGCAGCCCAGTCATCCCCGCGCTCCACAAAAGCGCCGCCGCCTGCGCCCTCTTGATGTTGACTCCGAGAGCTTGACACGCTTCCTCATCGGAAGAGGCCGCCCGGAGGAAATAACCGGTGCTTGAATGGTACAACCGGTGGCCCAACCACACACTGAGAACGGCTAGGGCCAGGGCGATATAGTAATAAGGCTCCTTGCTGGTGAACGTAAGGTTCTGCCATCCGGGTCGGAACGGGATGTGCAACCCTACGCTGCCGTCGGTAAGGCTGCGCCAGTGGGTGGCCACAAGCTGCAAAACCTCCGCGAACGCGATGGACGCCAGGGTGAAAAACGGCCCCCGCAGGCGAACCATGACAAGCACCATGAGCAAGCCTCCCAAAAGCGAGACCACCACCGCGACCGCCGCGCCGATGACCGGCGGGATCCCCGCTCGGACGAACAGAAGGGTGGCTGTGTACGCGCCCAACCCGAAGAACGCCGCATGACCTAGGGAGAGCCTGCCACTGAACGTGACAAGGTTCCAAGCTGCCGTAAGGCCCACATAGAAAAGAGTCAGGATCGCCATATCGAGGGCAAACTGGGAGCGCACGAACACGGGAAGCAACACGGCCGCGGCCCCGGCAAGGACTGCCGCTACCCGCTGCCGCTTCACTTGAGCCCCACCTCCTCGGTGCCCTTCCCCAGCCCGAAGAATCCCTGGGGCCGGATGAGGAGGATCACGATGAAGAGTCCGAAGTACGCGATCTCCTTCACGGCGGGCGAGATAAAGGTCCCCGTCAATGTCTCGATGAGTCCTACGGCCAGCCCCGCAACCACGGTGCCCTCCATGCTGCCCAAGCCCCCAAGCACTACTACGACAAACGCCAGCAAGGTGTAAATCGTTCCCACCGTCGGGTAAGCCGAGGCAAAAGGCATCATCAAAACCCCCGCGATGCCCGCCAGGGCTGAACCCAAACCGAACGCGAGCAAATAGATGCGTTCGACGCGGATGCCCATCAACCGGGCCACAGTTCGGTTTTCCGCCACAGCCCGCAGCGCTTTGCCGACGTATGTGTACCGCAGAAACAGGAAGAGACCGGCAAACAGCAAGATCGAGGCCGCGAACGCGATAAGGCGCGGAACACTGACCAAGACCGGACCGGCGTCCAGCACCGCTATCGAGTAACTAGTCTGCACGGACCGGAAATCGCCCTGAAACAGCATTAGAGCCAGGTTTTGCAGCACGAGGGACACGGCCACCGTGGCAAAGATGATCATCAGCGGCGAACTTCCTTGGATGGGCCGGATCACCACCCGCTGAAGAAATACCCCAAGCAAAAACAAGGCCGGGGCGACGACCAGTACCGCCACATACGGGTCAATACCGCTTAGCGTAAACAGCCAGTAGACCGCGTACATGGCCACCATCATCAAGTCGCCATGGGCGAAGTTGATGATCCTGACGACGCCGAAGATGAGGTTGAGCCCGGCGGCCATCAGCGCGTAAACACCGCCCACCAAAAGCCCTGATACGATCGCTTGCAATGTCAGCTCAAACATCGGCTTCCCCCTAGGCTACCGCGGGGAGGGATGGCCAAAAGCGGCGCCCGCCCCGCGGTCCGGGTTCACTCGTTCGTGCCGTTTCGTTCACTCAATCAGGACTGGGGCCATCACAGCGGCTTGCTCCGGCCAAACGGTCACGAGCTTTCCGCCGCGCCACTGGGTCACTAGCGGCGTCGCGCCGACATTCTGGCCGGTTTCATCAAAGCGCACGCCCCAACCGGTGGCAAGCTGGCCGGGTCGCACCACATACGACAGGGTGCTTGCACGGATCCGTTCCGGATCGAGGCTACCCCCAGACCTCTCGATGATGTCAAAGAGCACGTGGGCCCCCATGTAGTTGGCCAGGGAGTGCCCCGAGCGGGGCTCCTCGCCGAACGTCGCCCGGTACCGTTCCCGGAACTCCTCAAGCCCTGGCGTGAATGCTGTGTTCACTTCGTACTGGGTGAAGTCCACGTTGAACACGCCTTCTGCCAGGTCTCCAAGGGCTTCGTAGAAGCTGGACAGGCTATGCCCTCCGCCGGTGCCGACCACCTTCGACCGCAGTCCAAGCTCGTGCGCTTGCCGCTGGAGCAGGATCGCGTCCTGGGCATAGGAAACCGCGACGATGACGTCGGGTGACGCGGCCCGCAACCGCAATATCACCGACGACAAGTCTGTGGAAGTGCTGCTGTACGGCTGGACGGACACGAGGTTTAAGCCGAGCCGCTCGGCCTCGCGCCGCATGTTTTCCGCAACAGACGTACCATAGTCGGAGTCCTCATGGGCGATGGCCACCCGGAGCTGTTCCGGCTCCTTGCCCATCTGGGGCGCCATCCAATCCCGCAAAAACGCCATCTGGGCCGCCACGAACATGGAGGCGGTGGGATTGGTCCGAAAGACGGTCTTGTAACCCCGTTGGGTAATTCCGTCAGATATCGCTCCAAGCTCGAAGAACGTGACGCCGCGCCTGGCCGCTGCCTCCGACGCCGCCATGGACAGGGCGCTCGAGTAGGTGCCGATGAGCAGTTGAACCCCTTGCTGGCTGATAAGCCGTTCGGCCTCGGATCGGGCCGCGTTCACGTTGGGCGCGTCCGCGTTAACGAAGACGATCTGCCGGCCAAGGATGCCCCCGGCTTCGTTGCGCTCCTGCCTAGCGATCTCAGCCCCGCGCCAGCTTTCCTCCCCAAGCAGTGCGAGGCTCCCAGAGCGCGGGTAGATGGCGCCAATCCGGATCTCCTGCTGCGCGAGGGCCGCAGGGCTCAACAATAGTGCGCCCAAGAGCAGTATCAGAACCCCTGCAATGGTACCAGCTCGCTTCATGGCCAACCCTCCTCAAGCTTGCTCGTACGTCGCGCGTGCTGTCATCTTCGCCCAATCAGACTCCACAACGTGAAGTTCCAGCCCCATTAACCGGACCGGACCGTTTTTCCACGGAGATCGGACCCGGCCAACCACCCCCCGTCCACAAAAAGAGCTTGACCCGTGACGTAAGACGACGCCGGTGATGCCAAAAAGACTACGGCACCAGCGAGGTCTTCGGGTTTCCCGACCCTGCCCATGGGGATCCGGGCAACGAGGGCCGCGCGGGTCTCCGGATCCCGGAACAGATCCTCGGTGAGCTGGGTGTGGAAATAGCCGGGACCGACGGCGTTGACGCGAATTCCATACGGGGCCCACTCGACAGCCAGCGTCCGCGTAAGCCCCAAGATCCCCGACTTGGCCGCCGAATACGGGGCGATGCGGGGGATTCCCGTCAAGCTGGTCAACGACGCTACGAAGACGATCGATCCCCCTTCCCCCTGTTGGCGCATCCGCCGGGCCGCTGCGGTGGCCAGGAAGAAAGCGGCCTTCAGGTGGATCTGGTGAATCGCGTCCCACTCGCCGGGCTCGACCTCCATCGCGGGCTTGCGCACCTGGACCCCGGCCGCATGGACGACCACGTCCAGCCGGCCGAACGCCTGGACGCTGCGGTCGACCAGCTTGTCCAGGCTCTCGACCTCCGAGACGTCCCAAGCCAAGCCAAAGACCCGCCCTCGTTGCATGGCTTCGATGGCGCGAACGGTGTCTTCAAGCCCGGAGGACGAACGGCTCACCGCCACCACATCGGCCCCCGCTTCCGCAAGAGCCTCGGCCATGCCGCGGCCGAGTCCTCGAGACGCCCCTGTCACCAGCGCCACTTTCCCTCCAAGGTCGAAGCGGTTCATGTCGAGCTCACAACCCCGGTCTTGGTTACGGCCTGGCGGTTGCGCAAGGCCTCGCGGTAGCTGCGGATGGGTGCCTCCCACACTGCGGATTCCACATCGATAACGGTGGATTCGTCCGCCCTCACTGCCTCCGACAAAGCGTCGGCAAGGCTGCCGGCATCCTGAACCCGGACGCCCCGCAAGCCCGCGGCTTGTGCGATCCGGGCAAAGGGAACGTCGGGCAGGGCGAAGTACTCCTGGTCGAAGTTCAGTTTCGCGACCCACTCCATCCAGCCCCAGGACCGGTTGTTGAGAATGACGGCGATGACCTTGATGCCGTAAGTTTTCAGCGTCAGGAGCTCGCTGAGGCTGTACGCAAATCCTCCATCACCGGCCAACAGGAAC
Source organism: Bacillota bacterium (assembly GCA_017656145.1). Lineage (GTDB taxonomy): Bacteria > Bacillota > Limnochordia > Limnochordales > ZCTH02-B6 > JACDOI01. The sequence goes on from JACDOI010000003.1 coordinate 28,382, forward strand.
ACTTGCCGTTCAGGTGCCGCGACCTTCGCCCCGATGGCCGCTGGCAGCCCGAACCCGAGTCCCGCCATGCCCCGGGGCAACAATACCTGCCTGCCAGCCTCCTTGAGCTGGTAGTACACGGCGGCCCAGCCGCTGGAAAAACTTGCGTCTCCCACGAGCACATCGCCGGGTGTTGAAACGCGGCCGATCTCCGCCACGACCCTCTGGGGGGCCAACGGCCTGGCATCTGATCTAGTCTCCGCCGCGAGCTCTTTCTCCCAGGCCCGCTTGTACTCGGCGACCTGCTGGTTCCAGGCCTCCCGGCCGGTCGCGCGTTCTTGTTGTTGAGATCGCTCCAGCAACACTTCCAACGTGGCCCGGGCATCCCCGACCAACTCCACGTCGCAGGTCGCAAACCGCCCAGGCTGCTCGGGATCGATATCCAGATGAACGACTCGCTGCCCGGGAAGCGGCAACGTCCAAAAAAGCGTGGAGTTTTGAGCGGACCGGAAGCCGATGAAAAACAGGAGGTCGGCGGCCCTGGCCGCCTGCTCCGCAGCAGTGGTTCCCATGCCACCTAACACCCCGAGGGCCAGCGGGTGGGTTTCCGCGATGGCCCCCTTCCCCGTCAACGTCGTCGCGACGGGAATTCCGAACCGCTCGGCAAAGGTCAGAAGCGCCGCGGTCGCCTGGGAATGGAGGACGCCCCCGCCTGCGACGATCAGGGGGCGGGAGCTCTCGTTTAACAGCCGCAGAGCGGCCTCCACCGCGTCCGGATGAGGAATGGACCGCTGCCGGGGATATCGCCCGTGATGCGGCTGAACTCCCCGGGCAAGCTCGTGCGCTTGCGCCGGATCAGGCCAGTCGGCGAAGAAAACGTCCCGGGGAACGATGACGGCGCTCGGCCCGGGGCGGCCGCTCGCCGCGTGGAGCATTGCCTGCCTCACCAGGATCGGAACGTGATCCCGGGCGAGAGCTTTTCCGACCCACTTGACCGCGGGTCTGAGCAACAGGGGCTGATCCGTGCCCTGGGAAGCGGCCCCCATGTAGGTCATCGGATGCACATCCGTTTGGAGATCGCTGATAATGGCCAAAAGCGGGGTAGTCGAATGCAGCGCCTCCAACAGGCCTAGCGTCAGCAGGGCCGCCCCGGGACCAACAGTGGCGTCAAGAACCCCGATCTTTCCCGACAGGCGGGAGTAGGCGAGGGCGGCATAGGGCAAGTTTCTCTCATCGCGCATCACGATGTGCTGGATGGCCTCACGGCGTGCGACCGCGTCGTAGAGGGGCAGCGTTTGTTCCCCGGGAACGCCGAAGATGTGCCTGACATCTAAGGCTTTGAGGAGCTCTACGATGACGTCTCCGGTGTGCACTTGCCAACACCCCCGATTGTGTCTGCAAACCGCCGCCTCAAATTCCCATCACCTGCATGGCGACGCTTTTGACCCGGGTGTAAAACTGAAGGGCTTCAAGGCCTTGTTCCCTAAACGCGGAACCGGAGTCTTTGAATCCGCCGAAGGAAATGTGGACGTCCCAGCCCGCGGTCGGCACGTTGACGCCTACACAGCCGACGTCGACTTCCGCGGCGAACCGGTGAGCCGATTCGAGGCTGCGGGTCACCACCGAAGCGGAGAGGCCGTAACGGGTGCCGTTGACGACCTCAACGGCCTCATCGAAGCTTCCGACCCGCATGACCGCGACGACCGGACCGAATACCTCCTTTTGGGCGATGGTCATCGACGGCTGCACATCGGTAAAAATCGTGGGCTCGACAAAGTATCCCCGGTCGTACGGTTCGCCTGTTAAGCGCCGCCCGCCGACCGCGAGGGACGCGCCTTCCCGGCAAGCCCCCTCCACGAACTCCAGCACCGTGTCGAGTTGGCCCTGATCCACCACCGGGCCCATATCGGTCCGTTCATCAAGGCCGGGCCCGATGCGCATAGCCTTCGTTCGTTCTGCCATCTTCTCGAGGAACGGGTCATGAACCGCATCCTCCACAATAATGCGGCTGGTGGCCGTACACCGCTGCCCAGCCTGGGCAAAGGCGCCCGTCACGGCGAGATCCGCCGCCAGGTCCAGATTCGCGTCCCGCAGGACGACCAGCGCGTTTTTCCCGCCCATCTCGGTCTGGACCCGAATGTTCCGGCCGGCCGCCATCTTCTGTAGCTGGAGCCCGACCTCAGTAGATCCGGTGAACGTAACCGCGCGCACCTCGGGATGGCCCACCAGAGTCTCTACCAGGGACGAGCCGGATCCGGTGACCAGATTGGCCACGCCGTCCGAAACGCCCGCGTCGTGAAGCGCTTTGATCAAATGCCACGCGGAGAGCGGAGTCAGCGAGGAAGGCTTCAGAATCACGGTGTTCCCCGCCACCAGTGCCGGGGCCAGCTTCCGAGCCGGTGTGAGGAGAGGATCGTTCCACGGTGTAATGGCTACAACCACGCCGAGGGGTTCCCGGGTCGAGATGGTCGTCACTCCCGCCCGGGCGTCCGGCAAGAGATTCCCCACGGGCAGGCGACCCAGGCTGCCGTAATACTCAAAGAAATCGGCGGCTTTGACGACTTCGGTCCGCGCCTCGCGAAGCGTTTTGCCCATCTCGCGCGCAAGGTCCCGGGCGATGGACTCGGCCCGCTCTCTCAGCAGTTGAGCCGTGCGCTTCAGAAACTCGCCCCTCTTGACCCAGTCGGCCGCCCGCCAGGCCGGGAAAGCCCTGGCCGCGGCGTTCACGGCGTTCTCGACGTCGCTCCGCTGCATTGCGGGAAATAGTGCCACAACATCGCCTACATCGGCAGGGTTGCGGTCTTCCATCCAATCCTCGCTTGCGCCCGCGGTCAAGGTGCCCCCGATCCAGGCAAGGTACTTCTCGGTCTCGCTCACCTCTGCGTCCCTCCCTCTATGGGCCTGGCCCCTTTGGGCTGCCCATCGACCTTCGCCGGTTTGCGGGCCGTTTCGCTCACGCGCACCGCCGGGCTACGGCAAAACGTCGTCAAGATTGCCGCGCCACAATGCGCGGTACAGTCTCAATAGCCGCTCCCGTTCCATGGGCCGGGGATTGTTGGGCCGCGGGTAGGCGGCAAGGCACTCGGCCACCATGCCTTCGAGGTCGCGCTCCTGGATGCCCACGGCCTCAAGCGAAACCGGGAGGCCTAGTCCCGCCGCAAGGTCGCTGACCCAACGGGCCAGGCCCGTACTCCCCTTTTCTGGGCCGATCCCCGCCGCCTCAACTGCAGGCAACAGGCGGTCCGACGCGTCGGGCAAACTGTATGCAATGCAGTAGGGCAGCGCCATGGCGCAAGTAACTCCGTGCGGCAGGCGGGTACGGTTCGCGATGGTGTAGGCGATGGAATGCCCGAGGATCGCCCCCGCGTTCAAGCTGAGGCCGCCAAGATAAGCGGCGAACAACATGGCCCGCCGCGCCTCCAGGTCATCGGGCTGCTCGTACGCCCTTGGAAGCCAGTGCGCGATAATGTCCACGGCCATCACGGCCGCGTGCTGGGTAAACGGGTTCGAACCGGTGGACAGCAGCGATTCCACCGCATGGCTCAAGGCGTCGAGGCCGGTGGCTGCCGTGACGGCGGGCGGCAACGTTCGGGTGAGCAAGGGGTCCAGCACGGCTCCTCCGGGGACGAGAAACGGGCTGTTTATGAAGACCTTGCGCCCTTCGACGATGAGCATCACCGTGCGAGTCGCCTCAGCCCCGGTCCCGGCGGTGGTAGGAATGAGCAGCAAGGGGGCGCAGGGGCGGATGAACTGCTTTGTTCCGAGGTAGTCCGTTACGTCCCCGGAGTGGGTGAGCATGCCCGCGGCCAGCTTGGCGGTGTCCAGGGCGCTACCGCCGCCAAGGCCGACCACCGCCGCAGGCTTGTGGTTCCTGGCAAAATCCACGACGCGGCGGGCAATTTCAAGATCGGGCTCGCCGGCGATGTCTGAGAAAATCTCTACCCGGAACCCTTCGCCGTCCAGGGCATCCACGGCGGGCGCCGTCAAGCCGATCCGGGAAATCTGCCGATCGGTGACGAGAACGACGCGCGCCCCGGGCTCAAGGCCCCAGGACCGGAGAATGCGGCCAATCTCGGCGCTCGCACCATCTCCCATAGTCCACGAACGGGGCGCGTACGCGGTGGTGACCCGGCCGTCAGCAAACGTAATCGTATAATTCTGCGGCATCCACCATCGCCTCCCTTAGGCCGTGCACCGGCGAGGTATTTCAGTTGCACTCGGCACCGGACGAGTCGGTTGAGCCCGGCCAAGATGCCGGCACGTGCCCGCGGAAACCCAGACGGGACGAGAGCTCGTCGGCAGCTTTTCGGACGGCTCTAATGAGCCCCGGCATCCTCTCCGGATCCGCGCGCAACGCCGGGAAGATGACTCCGATCGAAGCGACCACCTGACCCCCGGCGCGAAAGACCGGAGCAGAAATCCCTCGCGATTCCGCGATGTACTCGCCGTAGGTGACGGCGTATCCTTGCTCCGAAATGTTGCGGAGCTGCTGAAGAAGCGCCTGAGGATCGGTCGTGGTATGCTCGGTAAACCGCTTGAGAGGTCGCCGCACGTACTCCTCGATGAATGCCCGGGGCATGAAGGCCAAAATGGCTTTACGGGTAGCGCCGCAGTGAAGGGGTACCCGCGCCCCCAGGCGCTCGACGATGCGCAGGTGTTGGGACCCCCCGACGATCTCCAGGAACACACCGTCGTAACCGTCCGGAACGGTCAGATAACAATCTTCGGTGGTCTGCTCAACGAGGCGGGACATGATCGGGACGGCCTCTCGCCTTAGGTCAGCCGCAGCGCTCACTTGCAGCCCAAGGGTCAGCAGGTGCGAGCCGAGCCGGTACGTCTTGCGGCTCTCATCCTTCTGGACCAGCCGGTGGCGCTCGAGGGTCTTGAGCAGCCGGAATACGGTCGGCACCGGGAGACCCAGCTGTGTAGCCAGTGCGGTCAGGGTGCCCTCACCGTTTGGCATCTCAAAGGCCAGAGCCTCCAACACTTGGATGGCCCGCTCCACACTGCGGTTAACGGAAATTGAGGTCTCTTCTGCTCGCATTGTTTTCACTGTATGAAATTCATTCTCACATTTTCAGCGACATGGTTCTACTGGTTACAATAAATTCCTTCTCAAAGATGTAAGTTTTTTGTTTGCATGACCCGGGGAAAACCTATAGGATTAATTCACAGAATTCACTATCCTGTTCTGACCGATTGTTCTGCATAGGTGAGCCCTGAACCTCGGCTGAATGGCTTCCCCGGCATTCCTTACAGAAGTCTCGTTAACCGCGGGAGGTTGTCGGGAAAGGCGCGAGAGCAGAAGACTGACAGGAACTGCAGGATAGAGCGAGGGCGCGGCAAAGGCGGGCAAAGAACTTCGAGCCCGGCCGCCGCCATGGCCTGGCTGCTCCGGTGGGCATTGGCAGGCCTGTTACGCCGGCGACAGCCGGGGCCGAACCACAACTTTGCGCTGCCAGTTGCCTGTCCGGTAGTACCACCAGTGGAGCAACAGGCTGAGGATGGTGCTGATCACAATGGCCCACCATGTGCCCGTTACGCCCCAACCGAGACCGTACGAAAGAAGCCAGGCCACCGGAAGCCGCACGATCCACAAGGTGACAAAGCTGATCGCCATCGAGGCGACGGTGTCGCCCGCCCCCCGAAGCACCCCGGTGAGGATGAACATGAGTGCGAGCGGAACATAGTTCAGGCCGACGATGCGCAAATAGCGCGCCCCCTCCGCCAGAACCGTGGAGTCCTCTGTAAACAGCCGCATGAGAACGGTCGGCCACGAAATTGCGAGAACGCTGATGGCTCCGGTGATCAGGACCGTCAGCACGCTCGCGCGCCGGACAATTTCCCGCACCCGGTCCTGCCGCCCGGCGCCCAAGTTTTGACCGACGAGGGCGGTCACCGCCAAGCTGATGGACATGGCCGGCAAGAAAGCAAACTGGTCCAGCCGCCCGGCCGCGCCGAACGCCGCCACCACCTGCGCTCCGAACGTGTTGACCAAAGCCGCGACGACCACCATGCTAAAGGAGACGATGGTCGATTGCAGCCCCGCGGGAAGGCCGATGGTAAACAATTTGCCCGCCAGGGCCCAATCCATCTGCCACTCGTCCCGCCGCCGCGGGACGAGGTCGGTAGCGCGCATGATATGGATGAATGCTAGGACTGCCGACAGCCCTTGGGAGATGACCGTAGCCCATGCAACCCCGGCGATGCCCATGGCCGGAATGGGACCCGAGCCGATAATGAAGAACGGATCAAGGATGATGTTGATCACCGTCGCGTAGATGAGATACCGCAACGGCGTGCGGGAGTCGCCCAGTCCCCGCAGGATGGCGCCCAGCACATTGAACACGAACATCGGCAAAAGCCCCAACAGGAAAATGCCCAGGTACAGCGCCGCGGGTTCCAGAATTTCCTCGGGCGTTCGCATCAGGCGCAAGATTGGCACCCGCCAGACGATCCCCGCGACAGATGAAACGAGCCCCGATGCCGCAATGAGAATCAACGAGTTGGCCACTGTGCGCCTCACCTGGACGTCGTCCCGGGCGCCGCGGTACTGAGCAACCAATGTCGTCGTCGCCATGGTTAGGCCCATGATCAAAGCGACTAGGGCGAAGATGACGGGAAAACTGATGGACACCGCCCCCAGGGCCTCGGGACCGATATAGCGGCCGACCCAGAAGCTGTCGACGGTGTTGTACAGCGCCTGAAACAAGTTGCCGACGAACATCGGCCAGGAAAACACGAGAATATGCTGCCAAATACTTCCGGTAGTGAAGTCCCTCATGTGTCCCCCGCCGCTGGGGCTTGGACGCGGGTCGCTCTCCGCCATGGATCCGTCGAACTCCTCATCGAGCCGAGATTTTGAGACCGGCCCCTGTGCAGCCGATAGTTTCAGTATACCACGCCACGAGCCGGGTGGCGGACGTCTAACCAGCAAGAAACCGCAAGGGCAACGGCCTATGCATGGGCCGCAGCCGGGACCGTTGTGACGTCCGCAAAGGCTTCAAGTCCATTCCGGATGGTACGCTGGGTTAACCAGGCTAGGGCGCCGTCCCGCCCGGACGGGCGCCGCCGGCGAGACTCTTCAGGAAGGCAACCACTTGCCACCGCTCTTCTTCGGTGAGCTGGGCTTTCCACGCGGGCATCCCCCGGCGCGATCCTTCGCTCACGGCCCACATCAAGAACGCGGCGCTGCGGGTGCGGGCTGACTCTACAAGACTGGCAGCCTCCACCCGGCCGACGGTTTGACCGGTCAAGTCCGTTCCGTGACAGACCGTGCACCGGCTCACGACCAGGTCGCGCCCGACTTCCCGGGCCCGTGCATCGCCGAGGGGAAAGGGACTCGTCATCGTGCGGTACGCGGTCGGCACGTCCGCCTCGGTCGCTTCAGCAAGCACCACCGGACGCGCTGTCCCGGAACCTTGCTCAACTCCCGCACCTGCGAGTCGCCCAGAGGCGATGACGAGACAACCGGCGCCAAGGATCACCGCCAGGCGGGCCGCCCGGGGGGGGCCCGCCTGGGCGAAGAGCCGCCACGACGCTCTCGCCAGATACAGCGCCCCCCCGAAGATGAGCAGCGCGTTGGGCGCGTGGAATGCCCGCAGGAAGCGAAACGCCTCGGACGGCCAATAGAGGTACAAGTACTGCATGGAGTACAAGGCGTAAAGGCCCAGTCCCGCAAGCCAAAACCGGGCGGGCATCCAGCCTATCGCGCAGAACAGCATGGCTACCACGATCGCGCCCCCGATCGCATGGCCCAGATTCGTGTGAAACCGCCAGTCGCCCGGCTGGACCAGGACCGCCCACCCGACATAAAACGTCTGGAGCGCCACTATTCCCACAAGCCCCCACGACACGACCGCATGGAGTGCCCGGGCCACGCGCCGCCCGCCGCACCACAGTCGCTTCACCGGCCTACCTCCCCCGTGTGGAGCTCGATGCTGCCGTTGGACGTGTTCGCCACAAGGCGCGCCGCGCCCGAACCGATTCGCCCGACCAGTCGGCCCCGGTCAACCCGGGAGGCGGTCACTTCGGCGTGGACGTTGATAGAGCCGTTGCTTGCGGACAAGTCCAGGGAGACGTCAGGCTGCGAGATGACGAGAGTCACCGAGCCGTTGGATGTCCGCACAGAGTAGTCGGCCCCCGCTAAGATCCGTCCATCCAGGCGAATGGGACCGTTGGACGTCTGCACCGTGCCTGCCCCTGAAAGCCGCGCGCCTTCGATGCGCACCTCACCGTTGGACGTTTCGGCGTTGACGGCACCTTCCACGCCGTTGATCCGGATCCGACCGTTGCTGGTCCGGACCGAGAGAGCGCCCTGGTGGCTTTCAACGGTGATGGTTCCGTTGGACGTATGCAGGCGGAAATCGCCGCGGCTGCCCGATGAGGCGATGTTCCCGTTGGAAGTCACCAGCTCGGCGCGGCCGGACCAGCGGTTTGGGACCCGAACGTGAAAGTCGACCGCCGCGTTGGCAAACAGCCAGTCAAAAGGCGACCGGGTACCGAATTCCGCCCGCACGCCCCCCTCGTCCCGCGCCATGTCGATCTGGATCCGTTCGGCGACATAGTTGGACAGGCCAGGCAAGAGCGCCCAGATCCGCTTGGCAGCCCGAATCACCACCTCGTTCCCGTCCCACGTCTCTACGGTGATCGTTCCGTTCCTGCTCAAGACCGTCAACGTCTCACCGGGGTTCAAGGGAAACGCAGCTTCGACCTGATCCACCCGAGTGCTGCTGGAACCCATCGGAGCGGCGGCGATGACGATGCCGCCGATGATCGAGACGAGAATAACGGCCTGCAGCGCCGGGTGCAGGGACCTCCGGACCGCCGTCATCCCTCATCACTCTCCTCGCCGCGGTTGTCCCGCACCCCTTGCCGGGCCGCCACAACGAGCGCACCGCCGACGGCCAGCGGAATAAGCCCTGCAATCAGCCACGGACCGATGCCGATGGTGGCCAGGCCCACGGTCAACGCCAAGCCGACCGCAGCCAGGATGAGCCCGGAGGTGAATCCCGCCCCCGGCATGCTGTTCGCCGTTCCCGGCTTGAGCTCGTCGGGAACGATGCCCTTTTCGATCAGGGCCAGCCTCTCTTTGTGTCTCAGGTACCGATGCACCATCGCGTAGCCGATGGCCAGGGCGACTACCAACGCCGGCATCCCGAAAACGATACCGACAACCGCGATGGCGTGATCGCTCATCCAGCTGTCCATCAGGAGCACCTCCTGCGCGTCCCGACCGCCCGGGCAGACGGAACGCCCGTTACGATATCTCGCGAGCTAGCACCAGGGTGGTGATGGTCGCCAAGAGCCCCAGTCCGGTCGACACGACCGTAATCAGGTACGGTTGGACCCACGGGCCTCCGAGGTCTCCAGTGGACTCCTCCCGGAAAACCCGGCCGCTGATGTCAGTCCACGCCTTCCACCATGGGCCCCAGGAATCACGGGTTGCGGGGACCGGGATGGGCAAGTCGTCCAACGCTGGAATCGCTGCAATGAGGGCCATCCAGCTGCCGACGGCAACAGCGATGACGATCAGCGCGGCCAGCGCCGGGCCTCGCGCCGGGCTTGCTCGCCAGAGGTTCTGTGCCGCTCGATCAGCCGGGTCGAACGGGGTAGCCTCGCCCGACCGCGGCTCTCGGGTAATGCGAGTCATGAACGACGGGAAAAGATCCGGCGGGGCCGCCGGGCACCCAAGCTCGACCAACCGGCGCTGCACCGGCTCCCACGCGGCTTCCTCCTCCCGGCAGCGGGAACAGCGTTGCATGTGGCGGGCGGCCCACCAGGCTCTGAGTCCAGCTCGGCTCGGCATGCCGGCCGGATCTCGAGCCGGTTCCTCGCCCGGAGATTCAGCCGGTGCTCCGGCCATGGCCTCGCCCAGCGCTTGCCGGCCCGTCGCCGAAGTTGGCCGCGGAGGCGTTCCCCATCGCCGGGCGAGCCGGCACGACAGCGGGATGTCATTCATCGTTCCCGGCCACCTCCTGCCATCCGGTCGCCATTCAGGTCCAGTTCCGCCCGCAAGGCTCTCCGGGCGCGGTACAGGTGCGTCTTCACGGTCCCCTCGGGTAGGTCGAGGATGTTCGCGATGTCTTTCACCGGCATGTCCTCCAGGTAGAATAGCACCAACACCGCCCGGTACGGCGGCGGCAGCCGGAGCAGTGCCGCCTGCACCTCCTGCCGGGACTCCGTCCGGGCCAAACGCTCGTGAGGATCCGGGCCGGGATCCAGCACATCCGCTGCAAGCCGCACCTCATCTCGCCGTCGAGAGCGATCGAGGCACTCCCGCCAGACGATCCGGTACAACCACGTCGAAAACCGGGCCCGGCCTTGAAACCCGGCAAGCCCCCGCCACGCCTTGTACAAGGCGTCCTGTACGGCATCCTCCGCATCCTCGGCCTGCCCCAACAGCCGCAACGCGAGGCGATACGCTCGGTCCAAGCATGGGCGGATGAGCTGGCCGAAAGCCTCGGCATCCCCCCGCCGGGCCCGGACCAGCAAGTCTTCCTCGTGTGCGCGCATCCGTTCCCCCTCGCTGACCCGGGTACCAAGGGGCCACCCGAGATTCCGACCTCCGACGGCCGCTTCCATCGGTTAGACCCGTCGACCACCCTGCCGGTTTCAATCAGGCGCGTTTTCGACATGCGCGTAGCCCCACCGCCTGCCTCCAGCGGAGACAAGACCGACATTTCCGGCATCACCTGTCCGGGCTCCCCCATAGCGCTCAGCAGAGCCGAACTCAGCCCCTTCGGTGACAGCCCGTGTATTGGCGTCGGCCCGCCCACCAACTGGTGCAACACCGCAACGACGTCACGGCCCAAGGGCCGGTCCCGCGTGCCGTTGCCGGGGGCGAGCCCTCTTCCTAGTCATGTTGCGTGCCGCAGCAGCTCGATGGCGCCTTAGGCATGAGCGACCCCGTGGACAGCCGCGTGGAGCCCGTCTGGGCGGCCCCCCGGCCTGGGATGTCTTCCTGGATTCGGTCGAGGTCTCGGGGCTTGCCCCAACCGTCGCTTGCGGAAGGAAGGTTTCGCCGCAAGTATTCCTGCAGCGCCGCGGCCGCGCGCGAAAGATAGCGGCGGGAATTCCAGGCAAGGGCGATAGTGCGGAACAAGGGCGGGTCCCGCAACACGGCCCGGCAAACACCCGGCCAATCCGCAGCGGCCATCTCCGGCACAAGCGCCACCCCCAGCCCCGACTGGACGAAGCGCAACGCGGTGTCCACGTCTGTGCCGCTCACCGCCACGCGGGGCGTAAAACCGGCCCGCCGGCAAGCGTCCAGCGTCAGGCTGCGCAAATGATACCCTTCCCGGCAAAGGATGAAGCCGTCGTGCCGCAAGTCCTCGAGCCGTATCGCCTCCTGCCCGGCCAGCGGGTGACCGCCGGGGAGAACGGCCACGATCGGTTCCTCAAACAAAGGTTCCAAGCCGATGACGCTCCCATGGGGCTCCTCCACCAACAGCGCCAGGTCCAGACGGCCTTCCTCAAGTCCCCGGGCCAGGCGGTCCGAACCGTCCTCGGTAATGGTGAGTTCGAGGCCGGGGTACAGTTCGAAGAAACCGCTGATGAGCCGCGGGAGCAAATGCCCGCCCAGCGTCGGCGTCGTGCCCAATCGCACCCGGCCCCGCCGCAGGCGGCCCCGCTCGGCGAGTTCGGCCCGCGCGTCCTCGGCGAGCGCCACCATCTGGCGGGCGTAGGGCAAGAGCGCCTCGCCGTCCGCGGTCAGCGCCACATGGCGCTTTGACCGTTCAAACAGGGTAACGCCCAGTTCATCCTCGAGCGCCCGGATCTGTTGGCTGAGGGACGGTTGGGCGATGTGCAGGCTTTCTGCCGCCCGGGCGAAATGCAGGTGCTGGGCGAGGGCCAAGAAGTACCGGAGTTGCCGGAGTTCCACCGTTACCCCCCTCTCATCGTTATATTCTATCACACTCATGGACACAACATATTGGACCCTATTACTAACCCGTGTTATCCTGTTCATGTACAATCCCGCTATCGTCTGACGTTGTTAGAATTTTTGCGCGCTGCGGGCGAAACCGAGCGCGGTTGGGGCGATGGTGAGCATGGCAACGCGACACTGGTCTTCAACCGTGGGCAAAAAGCTGATCATGGGGCTGACCGGGCTGCTGCTGATCGGCTATTTGATCATCCATCTGACGGCCAACCTGCTTGTGTTCGCCGGAGACGGCGGGCGGCTGCTCAACCTGTACGCTCATACGCTGCACCAGACAGGGCCGCTTCTCGTCGTGGCCCGCATTCTCTTGGCGGCCCTGTTTCTCTTTCACATCGTCTCAGGCATCCGGGTGACGCTGCAAAACCGCCGGGGCCGGACCCGGGGGTACGCCCAGTATGCCTCCAAGGGCGGGCCCAGCAAAATGACCCCGGCCTCGCGGTGGATGATCGTCACCGGGCTGATTTTGATGGTGTTCGTACCGCTGCACGTCAACATGTTCAGTTTGGGTCCGCATTACGAGACGGTGATTGACGGCCAACCCATGCGGGATCTGTACCGGCTGGTGGTGGAGCGTTTCAAGGAACCGCAGGTCGCGTTCTCCTACGCCGCCGTCATGCTGTTTCTTTGCCTGCACCTCAGCCACGGCTTCTGGAGCGCCCTGCAATCGCTGGGCGCGATGAACCGCCGCTGGACTCCATTCGCCTATACGTTCGGCGTGGTGCTCTCGATATTGCTGGCGGGCGGGTTTTTCATCCTGCCGCTGTACACGTATTTCTTCATTCCTCTGCCGTAGGCCCGAAAAGGCAGTAGGTGGGAGGATGGACCGTTGAGCGCGAATGCTTCAACCACCGTCGTGTTGGATGCGAAGATCCCCAAGGGACCGATAGAGGACAAGTGGTCCAACCACAAGGCATCCGTCAAGCTCGTGAGCCCCGCGAACAAGCGGAAGTACACCATCATCGTAGTGGGCACGGGGCTCGCGGGGGCGTCGGCGGCCGCGAGCTTGGCGGAACTGGGCTACAATGTGCTCAACTTCTGCATCCAGGATTCGCCCCGCCGGGCCCACAGCGTGGCGGCCCAGGGCGGGATCAACGCGGCAAAAAATTACCAGAACGACGGCGACAGCGTCTACCGGCTGTTTTACGACACCATTAAGGGCGGCGACTACCGGGCCCGGGAGGCCAACGTCTATCGCCTGGCCGAGCTTTCCGTCAACATCATCGACCAGGCCGTAGCCCAAGGGGTGCCCTTCGCCCGCGAATACGGGGGGCTGTTGGCCAACCGCTCCTTCGGCGGCGCCCAGGTGTCCCGGACGTTTTACGCCCGGGGCCAAACCGGCCAGCAGCTTCTGCTCGGGGCGTACAGCGCCCTCATGCGCCAGGTTCAGGCCGGCAAGGTCAAGTTGTACCCTCGCCGGGAGATGCTGGACCTGGTTGTCATCGACGGGCGGGCCCGGGGCATCGTCTGCCGCAACCTGGTCACCGGCGAAATCGAGAAGTACGCGGGCGACGCGGTATGCCTGGCGACGGGCGGATACTCGACGGTATTCTTCTTGTCGACCAACGCCGTCAACTCGAATGCAACCGCGGCGTGGAGATGCTACAAGAAAGGCGCGTTTTTCGCCAACCCGTGCTTTACCCAGATCCATCCGACGTGCTTGCCGCAGGCGGGTGCCGGGCAGTCCAAGCTGACCTTGATGAGCGAGAGCCTGCGCAACGACGGCCGGGTTTGGGTTCCGAAGAAGAAGGGCGATACTCGCCCGCCCGATCAGATCCCCGAGTCGGAGCGGGACTATTTCCTTGAACGCCGCTACCCAGCATTCGGGAACCTGGTTCCCCGGGACATCGCCTCGCGGGCCGCGAAGGCCGTCTGCGACGAGGGTTACGGCGTCGGCGCGACAGGCCGGGCGGTGTACTTGGACTTCTCCGACGCCATCCGGCGCTTGGGCGTCGATGTCATCCGGGAGCGGTACGGGAATTTGTTCCAGATGTACTACGAGATCACCGGTGAGGACCCGTATAAGGTTCCCATGCGCATCTACCCCGCCCCCCACTACACGATGGGCGGCTTGTGGGTGGACTACAATCTGATGACCACCATCCCGGGTTTGTACGCGCTGGGCGAGGCAAACTTTTCGGACCACGGCGCCAACCGGCTCGGCGCGAGCGCCCTCATGCAAGGGCTTGCGGACGGGTATTTCATCATCCCGGTGACCATTGGCGACTTTTTGGCCGATCACCGGCCGGACGGGCTGACTACCGACCATCCGGCGTTCGATGAGAGCGTGCGGGCCATACAGGACCAGGTGAGGCGCTTGCTGAGCATCAACGGCAAGCGGACGGTGCGGGAGTTCCACTGGGAGCTCGGCCGCATCATGTGGGACAACGTCGGCATGTCCCGCAACGAGAAGGGGCTCAAGCAAGCCATCTCCGACATCCGAGCCTTGCGGGAGGAGTTCTGGAAAGACGTCAAGGTTACCGGTTCCGCCGACGACTTCAACAAGAGTCTCGAGTTCGCCGGCCGGGTGGCGGACTTCCTGGAGCTCGGTGAGCTGATGGCCATGGACGCGCTGGACCGGGCCGAGTCGTGCGGCGGTCACTTCCGGGAGGAATACCAGACGCCCGACGGCGAGGCGCTTAGGCGGGACGACGAATTTTGCCACGTCTCGGTCTGGGAGTATCTAGGTGAGGACAACGCCGCCCGGCGGCACAAGGAACCGCTTGTGTTCGAGTATGCCAAGCCGACGCAGCGGAGCTACAAGTAGTCGGCCGGAAAGGGCGATGGCGCGATGAAGTTTCACCTGAAGATCTGGCGGCAGGCAGGACCCGATCAGCCGGGCCGCTTTGTGGATTACACCGTAGACGACATCTCTCCGGATATGTCGTTCCTTGAGATGCTGGATCAGCTCAACGAGCAGCTCGTCAAGGAGAACCAGGACCCCATTGCGTTTGACAGCGACTGCCGGGAAGGCATTTGCGGCACGTGCGGCCTCGTGATCAACGGCATGGCCCACGGGCCCAAGCTCGGCTGCACCACGTGCGAACTCAGAATGCGGCATTTCCCCGACGGCGCGACCATCACCGTCGAGCCGTTCCGGGCCGACGCGTTCCCCGTCATCAAAGATCTCGTCGTCGACCGGAGCGCTTTGGATCGCATCATCGCCGCCGGAGGGTACATTTCGGTCAACACCGGCTCCGCTCCGGACGCCAACTCCGTCCCCGTACCCAAGCACGTGGCGGAGGAGGCCATGGACGCGGCTGCCTGCATCGGTTGCGGCGCATGCGTCGCAGCATGTCCCAATGCGTCCGCATCGCTGTTCACCGCGGCGAAGATCTCGCAGCTTGCGCTGTTGCCCCAAGGTCATCCGGAGCGGGAGCGCCGGGTCATCAAGATGGTCGAGCAGATGGACCTCGAAGGTTTCGGAGCCTGCTCCAACCACGGCGAGTGCGAAGCGGCTTGCCCGAAAGGGATCTCGATCACCAACATCGCCCGGATGCGGCGGGAGTACGTGAGAGCCATCAAAAACGGCGCAGCTGCCGCCCGTTAAGCTTGGCGAAGCCCTTCGAGCAACTTGGGGCCCCGCGACGGGGCCCTGTTTGCTCGACGGTTCCCGGCTCGCTCGTTGATCCGTTTTTCCCTCCTGCTCGTTTACCGCCCGCCGGCCGCCCGAGCCCCCACACGCGCCGCCATCGCCTCCTTGCCGAGCCTCCCGTCCACTTGCCGCGCGCTGGCCCCCGCGTGGCGAAACTACTCCCCGTTTGTCGGAATACCTGCCTGCGGCGGCCGACGGGGCGTCGCGTTGACACGGCTTGACGGATAAGATATATTCGAATCGGATACCCACACCGGGTATCCGCACGAAAAAAGCGGCTCCTGCATCCGGGCACAACAGCTGGTGGCCCAGCGATCGCCAAAAGGGTGACGGTGATGAGCTCCTATGCCGACGATAAAGATGCTTTGCTGAAGCGACTGCGGCGAATCGAAGGCCAGGTGCGGGGCATCCAGCGCATGATCGAGGACGATAAATACTGCGTTGACATCCTGGTTCAGATCGCCGCGGTTCGATCAGCGATGGATCGGGTCGGCCTCATCCTCTTGGAGAACCATACGCGCGGGTGCGTCGCTAGGGCCCTCCGGCAAGGCGGCGACGGCGGCGAGGAAGCCATCGCCGAGCTTTCCGACGTGCTCAAGCGGTTCGTCCGTTGACCGGCCGCCGTTCCCGGGCCGTCCGAACCTAGGCACCGGCCGCGGGCATTCCGTTCCCGCCACTGCCGGACATCTGCCGAGGAGGTGAGCCGATACCGTGTCTGCCGGCACAGCAAGTGCACCTCGGACCGACCGGTCCGGTGAGAAGGTATCGTTGGCCATTCGCGGCATGACGTGCGCGGCCTGCGCAACCCGAGTCGAGCGGGGGTTATCCAAACTCCCCGGCGTGCTCGCGGCCAATGTCAACCTGGCCACGGAGCAGGCGTCGGTGACGTTCGATCCTACCCAAGTGACCCCGGAGGACATGGCCCGCAAAGTCAACGCCCTGGGGTATGAGGCGTTCATTCCCGCCGGGGACGAAGCGGCGGATGCGGTGGTACAGGCTGCCCGGGAACGGGAAATCGGCCGGCAAAAGCGGTTGTTCGGCGTAGCCGCCGGGCTCTCTCTGCCGTTGCTATTGGCCATGTTGGGGCACGTCGTTCATGTCGACAACGCGGTCGTCCGCATGTTCTCCAACGGCTGGGTGCAGCTCGCACTCGCAACACCGGTGCAATTTTACGCCGGCTGGCCGTTTTACGTGGACGCCTATCACAACTTGAGAAGCCGCTCCGCCAACATGTCGGTCCTGGTCGTCCTGGGCACGTCCGCCGCGTATCTCTACAGCCTGGCGGCGCTGTTGTGGCCGGAGCTGGGAATCCCCGGCCTGTACTTTGAAACCAGCGCGGTGCTCATCACCTTGATTCTCCTTGGCAAACTCCTTGAGGCATTGGCCAAGGGACGCACGTCAGAGGCCATCCGGAAGCTGATGGAGCTAAAGCCCAAGACGGCCCGGGTCATCCGGGATGGCGCGGAAGTCGACATCCCCGTCGAAGAAGTGCGGGTGGGCGATTTGGTCGTCGTCCGGCCGGGTGAGAAGATCCCCGTGGACGGTATCGTGCGTGAAGGCTACTCGACGGTAGATGAATCAATGCTCACCGGCGAAAGCCTTCCCGTCGACAAACGTCCCGGCGATGCGGTGGCGGGCGCGACCATCAACCGTCACGGCACCTTCCGCTTTGAGGCGACCCGGGTCGGCAAAGACACGGTTCTCGCCCAGATCATCCGGGCCGTCGAAGAAGCCCAGGGCAACAAGGCGCCCATCCAGCGGCTCGCAGACCGGGTTTCGGCCTACTTCGTCCCGGCGGTGGTGACCGTGGCGCTGGTCACGTTTGCCGGGTGGTACGTCGTGACGGGCGACATCACCCGGGCACTGCTCAACATGACGGCCGTGCTCGTCATCGCCTGCCCGTGTGCGCTGGGCCTGGCGACCCCCACCGCGATTATGGTCGGCACCGGGCGGGGAGCCGAACACGGAATTCTCTTTAAGGGCGGCGAGCATCTTGAGAAAGCCCACAAGATCGATGCCGTCGTTCTCGACAAAACGGGCACCATCACCAAAGGCCAACCGGAGCTGACCGACTGTATCGCCCTCGGCGGCCGGGACGAAGCGACGCTTTTGGCCATCGCCGCCGCAGCCGAGCAAACTTCAGAGCACCCGCTCGCCCAGGCCATCGTGGAGGCCGCCCGCGCCCGAGGGCTTTCAGTACCGGAGGCCAGTCGATTTGAAGCCGTCCCTGGCTATGGCGTTCGGGCGGAGGTCAATGGCCAGACCGTCTTGATCGGCAACCGCCGGCTCATGCGGGAGTCGGGAATCGATCCCGCGCCGTTCGAAGAGGAGCTGTTGCGCCTTGAGGCGGACGGCAAAACCGCCGTCCTCGTGGCGGCCGGCGGCCAGCCGGCCGGCATCGTGGCCGTGGCCGACACGGTCAAGGAAGGGGCGGCCGAGGCCGTGGCGGCCCTTCGCCGGATGGGCCTGCGGGTCGTGATGATCACGGGCGACAACCGCCGCACCGCTCGGGCCATCGCCCGGCAGGTGAACATTGACGAGCAAGACGTCTTAGCTGAAGTGCTCCCCGAGGACAAGGCCGCCCAAGTGCAGCGCCTCAAGTCGCAGGGCCTGCGGATCGCGATGGTCGGCGACGGGATCAACGACGCCCCGGCGCTGGCGGCAGCCGACGTCGGCATCGCCATCGGAACGGGGACCGACGTGGCCATCGAGACCGCGGACATCACCCTTATGAGGGGCGACTTGCAGGGCATTGCCGCGGCCATCCGCCTCAGCCGGGCCACCATGGGCAAGATCCGGCAAAACCTGTTCTGGGCGCTAGTGTACAATACACTCGGCATTCCGCTGGCTGCCCTCGGCTTTTTGAGCCCGATCCTGGCCGGCGCCGCCATGGCCCTCAGTTCGGTTTCGGTGGTGACCAACTCGACGCTTTTGAAGCGGTACAACCCCTTGGACAGGAGGGAACAGGCATGGACACCAAGGTATTGACCATCGCCGGGATGAGCTGCGAGCATTGCAAGAAGGCGGTTGCCGACGCGCTGAAAGGCGTGGCCGGCGTCGAGTCCGTTGAGGTGGACCTGGCCGGCGGGAAGGCCACCGTCCGCTACGATCCGACCCGTGCCTCGGAGGCGGCCATGCGGGAAGCTGTGGAGGAGGCCGGCTACGAAGTCGTCGGCGCGTAAGCGGCTCGCGTGGAACGGACGGCCGGACCGGGCGCCGGCGGTTGACACGCGGCTCCGCGGCGCCCCGGCCGGGCGGTCCCTTCCCGCCGGTTCACACCCCCAGCAGTTCCCACGCCTCCTGAAGGGTCTGGCGCAACATCGCGATATGGGTGCGCATCGCCTCTTCGGCCTTGCGCCCGTCCCGGACCCGCAGGCTCTCATAGATCGCTCCATGCTCGGCCAGGGACTGCTCCGCTCGCCCGGGGATGAGCGCCGTGCGAAACTGATAGCGCACAACCCGGGCGCGCAGCGATGCGATCAACTCCGGTATCTTACGGCTGCCGCACGCGTCGTAGATGACTTTGTGGAATTGAACGTTGGTTTCGGTATAGCAGTCGTAGTCGCGGTTGTCGAGCGCTGCACGCATCTGCGCGATCAGCTCCGCGAGGCGGTCGAGCGCCTCATCGCTAATCCGGTCCGCGGCTAGGCGGGCGGCCGCCCCTTCCAGCACTTCCCGGGCCAGAAGGATGTCGATGGCCTCCTCCAGGGTCAGCCGGGCGACGATGGCCCCGCGGTTAGGTTCGATGGTCACAAGGCCCGTCGCGTCCAGCCGCTCCAGGGCCAGGCGCACGATATGTCGTCCGACCCCGTACTCCTGGGCCAGCTGCGCTTCTACCAAATGTTGGGAGGGCGCATACTTTCCCGCCAGAATCCCCTCCCGAATCTTGTTGTATACGGAATCGATCCGGTTTCTCAACGGCCAACCTCCCAGGGGCCCCGGTGGGACCTCCCATGCTAAAACGATGACGGTGCGATGTGTTGAACGGGCTGCTTGCGGTCGCGACGCCGCTGATACCACACAAGACCAAACAGGGCCAAGCCCAACAAGTCCGTGGTGATTCCTTGCCGGATCAGCATCAACGCGGCGATGGCCGCGGCAAGCCGGGCCCACCACGGGAGCGGTCCGTGCAAATAGTTCATGATGGCCACCGCCAGGAAGCACACTCCCAGTGCGGCCGAAACACCGCTCAACACAACGGTGATCCAGGGGCCCTGCAGCAACAGCGCCGGGTTGCGGGCGAAGAAAAAGGGCACAATAAAGGCCGGCAAGGCTATCTTCAGCGCCATCCACCCCGTCCGGTCCGGCGAGCTCCCGGCGATGGAAGCCGCGGCGTAGGACGCCAAGGCGACAGGGGGCGTGATGGCCGCCAGCACGCCAAAATAGAAGATGAAGAAATGAGCCGCGATGGGCTCGATCCCCATGCGCACCAGGGCCGGCACCACAAGAGACACCAGAAGCACGTACACGACCGTCGTCGGCATGCCCATGCCCAGAATGATGGAGGTAACCATGGACAGCAACAGCAGCACCATACTCGAACCCATCGACAGGTCCACCAGGATGCTGGCCAGGCGCGCCCCCAGCCCCGTGAGCTGCATGACGCCCACGACGATCCCGGCTCCCGCGGCCACCACGCACAACGTGGCCGCGCTGGCGCCGGCCTGTTCCAGGGCGCCCAAAACCTCCCGGAGGCGAACCCGCCGCACCAAAAGCAGCACGACAGCCATGCCCAGACCTAACAAGGCCGACAGCGTCGGGGTATAGCCGGCAACCAGCAACACGTAGATGACCGCGATGGGCAACAGGTACATCCATCCCTCCCGCAGCACCTTGGGCAGCGGTTCCAGCTCGCTGCGCGCGACACCTCGCAGCCCGTGCGCGCGGGCATACAGGTCGACGGCCACCCCCGTTGCCAGAAAGTAGAGCACCGCCGGCATCGTGGCCGCCAGTGCAATGCGCCCGTAAGGAAGGCCCAGGTAGTCGGCGATTAGAAAGGCCGCCGCGCCCATGATCGGGGGCATGATCTGGCCTCCCGTCGAGGCGACCGACTCGATCGCCCCCGCCACGTGGGCCGGATATCCGCCGCGCTTCATCGCAGGAATGGTCACAGACCCGGTCGTGGCCACATTTCCCGCGGCACTGCCGGAAACGCTGCCCACCAGGGCGCTGGCGATGGTGGCCACCTTGCCCAGCCCGCCGGTGTAGCGGCCGGCCACGGCCCGAGCGAACCGCACCAGCGCGTCGGATGCGCCCACCGCTTGCAACAGCGTACCGAAGAGAATGAAGATGATCACGTACCGGATCATGATCTTCAGGGGGGTTCCATAAATTCCTGCGTAGCTGAGCAACAGGTGGCTGGCGGTGCGCTCGATGGAATAGCCCCGGTGCATGAGCAGTTCAGGCATTTGCCTGCCGTAAAGGGCGTACGCGATGAACACCAAACAGACCAATGTCAACGGCCAGCCCACGCCGCGCCTCACGGCCTCAATAACCAACACCAGTGCGACGAGGGACACCCGGACGTCTGCCGCGGTGAAGGCCCCCTGGCGCCCGATAATCTCCTGATAATGGGCGGCCACATAGTAGCCCGTGACCGCTGCGGCCAGAACCAGGACGAGATCCGCGAGGCCCGCCGCGAGGGCGGCGGGCTTCCCCTCCCTCCGGAAGAGAGGCGTGCGGGCGAACAGTCCCATCAGCGAGAGTGCCAGTACGATGGGCAGCTGCTGCTCGATGGGCATCAAGTACAACGGCTGGACGATCACGACCAAGAGCACCGCCGAGGCCCAGCAGACGACGCTGAGACCCCGGCGGATACCCGCCAGCACGCTCACCATTCACCAACCTCGTTCGCGTAGCGGATCGCGCCCGGGTGCATGGGCAGCTCGATGGCCTCAGCTTCCGCCTGCGAGAGCACTGCAGCCTGATCGCCCGACGGGTGCGCCGCCTTTAGAGCGGGTATGTTGGCAAACACCTGCTTCATCATCTCATACACCAAATCCTCAGGGAGATCCGGCCGCAAGTAAATGATGGAGCGGACAATGACCGCATCCCCGTCCTCCTCCAGGTCGTACATCTCCGCCGGGATCGTCCCGGTAGCATACGGATAGCTGGAGACGGCGCGGAAGCGGTCCCCGTCGAAGGACAGCAGGGTGATCGGATTGCGCAGGGCCAGCGATTCGATGGCCGGGAAAGGCTGGCCGCCCACCATGAATGCCGCGTCTATCAGGCCGTCGTTCAGCGCGTCCGCCGACTCCTGCCAACCCAGGTAGACAACGTTGTACTCGTCGGGGGTGAGGCCGTGCGCCTCCAGTATCAGCTGTCCCAGCACGTTGGCCGACGAACCGGGGCTTCCCAGGGAGATGCGCCGGCCGCGCAAGTCTTCCACCGACCGCAACCCGCTGTCCCGAAGAGCTACAAAAACACCCATGCTCTGATTCATCACCCAGCCGCCCACCAGATCGATGGAGCGGTTAAAGGGGGCATGTCCCTTCAAAGCGTCGTACGCGATGTTTTCGTTGGCAATGCCCACTTCAATTTCGCCACCGGCCAGCAGGTTGAGATTGGCCACCCCGCCGCCGGTTTCCCGCGCGCTGAACCGCACCCGGGGGATGGACCGGTTCCAGATGTCCGCCATGGCGACGCCTATGGGATAGTACGCACCCGCTGGAGAAGCCGTCCCGATGGTGACAAAGGGAAATGAATAGGCGAAAACCGCAGGTGTCGCGGCGGCGAGCAGCAGTGCCACTCCCAGCGCAAGTACGCCCAACCTGAGTGAAATCGTTTTCCGCAAGGCCAAGCCCGCCCCCTTATGAAGCTTATCTGGCTGAACGGTACCACGGGTAACGATATCTTGTCAACAATTTCGTTCGAGTTCACTTCGTCTTTTTCCTTGACCATATTGTTTCCACATGCTACATTTGGTCTGGTGAAACGCCCGTTCATCTTCGGCCTCTACCCCGCTTGCAAAACGCCGCCGAACACATGCGAAAGGAGCTGCTACCGATGTCCTTACCGCAATCCCCCGCGCCTCAACCCTCGAAGCGGGCCCGGGAATTGGTGCGGGGCGCGTACGATCTGCACGTCCATAGCGGACCGGACGTTTTGAGGCGTCGCATACACGATCTCGACCTAGCCCGCCGCTGCAAAGAGGTCGGCTTGCGCGGATACGTCATCAAGTCCCATTACACAGCCACTGCGGGGCGGGCCTTTCTGGCCAGCGCGGCCGTGGACGGCGTGCGGGTTCTCGGTTCGGTGGTCCTCAACGCCCTGCTTGGCGGGATGAATCCGATGACCATCGAGATCGCCGCCCGGGAAGGCGCTCGCCTGGTATGGATGCCCACCGTAGACTCGGTCAACGAGCGCCGCCTGCGGGGTGGCAACCCGCAAAAGCCCCCTTTCTGGGCCAAGTTGCAGGATGAACTCCGGGATCTGGGAGTTGAATCGCCGCCTGTACACGTGGTGGACGAAACGGGTTCAGTCCTACCCGAGACCCGGCAAGTGCTGCGCCGCATCGCCCACCACAATCTCGTCCTGGCAACGGGGCATCTGAGCAGGGACGAGATCTTTGCCGTCGTCGACGCAAGCATCGAGGAAGGCGTCAAGCATATCATCATCACTCACCCGGACTTCCCAACCCAAAACCTATCGGTCGACGATCAAAAGGCTCTCGCAGAGCGCGGGGCTTATCTTGAACGGTGCTTCACCACGGCATACACCGGCAAGGTCTCATGGGAGCGAATGTTCGCCAACATCCGGGCCACCGGCGTGGAAGCCAACGTGTTGAGCACAGATCTCGGCCAGCCCACCAACCCGCCGGTCGAGGACGGCCTTGCGCTGATGGCCGACAAGCTCCTGGAGGCGGGCTTCTCGGAGGAAGAAGTGCGCGTCATGGCTGTTCAGAACACCGTCAGGCTGGCGGAGGGAACGGAACGGTGAGCGAAGCCAAGAGCATTCTCGTCGTCGGCGCTCATGCGGCGGATTTTGTCTGGCGGGCGGCTGGCGCGGTGGCAGTAGCCACGGCCCGCGGCGCCCGTGCGACGGTCCTCTGCCTCTCGTACGGGGAGCGGGGCGAATCGGGAGAGCTGTGGAAAGAACCGAACCAAACCGTGGAAAACGTCAAGCGCATCCGTCACCAGCAGGGTGAGCAGGCGGCCGCCGCCATCGGTGCCGAATTCCGCTGTCTGGACCTGGGTGACTACCCTCTCGAGATCGGCCGAGAAGCACTCGAGCAGCTTACCGATATCGTCCGCGAGCTGGAACCCGACGTGATCCTTACGCACACCGAGAAGGATCCGTTTAATCCGGACCATCCTGTGGCCCACTCTGCGGTCTTGAAGGCGCGCCAGCTCGCGTCTGGCGCCGGCGTCGCGAGCGGCTTCAAGACCATCAAGCCGCCAAGGCTCTATCTTTTTGAACCCCACCAGCCTGAGCTGTGTGGCTTTGTGCCCACCACCTTCGTGGACATCACCCCGGTATTTGAGCGCAAGCAGGCCGCCATGGCGGCCATGGCTGCCCAGAAATACCTTCAGCGCTACTACACGGAACTGGCCGAACGGCGGGGCAACCACGCCCGGCGCATCTCGGGCAACAGTGAGGTCCGGTATGCGGAAGCTTTCCAGCGGGTCGTGCCCGAAGTGCTCAGCCACCTGTAACGACCTTGTCCGGATGAGGCAGCGTACTACAGCTCTTCGTAAAAGAGGTGCATGGCGATGACCGACAAGCTGATCAACGAGGCGGACATCTACGCCCGGTTCGCAGAATACGGCGTGGCCACGGTCTACGAGGCATCAGGACGACAGGGACTGGTGAACATCCCCCTCATCCCCGTCATCCCCGGCCGAACAGTGGCCGGTCCGGCCCTGACGGTCCTTTGCGGGCAAGGCGACAACCTGATGGTCCACGCCGCCATGGCCCACGTAAAGCCCGGCGACATCATCGTCATGACGATGCCGGAGCCCGCACCCGTGGCCCTCATCGGCGAGCTGCTCGTGACCCAAGCCAAGGTGCGGGGAGCGGCCGGCATTCTCGTTGACGCGGCCGTGCGGGACGTGGACGTGCTGCGCAAGATGGGCCTTCCCATCTGGACCCGCTACGTGAGGGTGCTGGGTGCGACCAAGACCAAGCTGGGCGCGATCAATGAACCCGTGACGGTCGGAGGAACGTCCATCTCACCTGGGGACATCGTCATCATGGACGACGACGGGGCGGTCGTCGTGGCCGCGGCCCGGGTCACCGAAGTGCTGTCCGCATCGCAGGCCCGGGTCGACCGGGAAGCGAAGCTCCGGGCGAAACTCGAGCAGGGCGCGCTGTCTTACGATCTACACGGCCTGCGGGCTTTGGTCGAGGGGAAACAAGCATCCGGCTAAGAGCCGGATGCGGAGCCCGCGCCGGCGATGGGCACGGCGGTCACGGACTGGTTATCCATTGAATTTTCGGAGCTAGACGCTCATGGGCGGGTTCCTCCCGCGACCGCGGTGAGAAGGAATCCGCTGAAGGCGGCGACCACCAGCGACGCCGCAAGACCGATAAAAAGCGGCCGCGCTCCCAGACGGCGCAGTTTAGAAAGATCGGTAGATAAGCCGACGGCCGCCAGGACGACGACAACCAGGAACTTGGCCGCCGTTCCCAAAAACGCCGCAGCGCCGGCGCTGATTACGCCCACGCTGCTCAAAAAGCTCATCGCAAGAAACCCGAGGATAAACGTGGGAAACGCCTTGACGGTCGCCCGCACGCCGCGATGAGATTCCGTGCGGCTCCGAGTGGACATTACGGTAAAGAGGGCAACGAGCGGAATCAGGAACAAAGTGCGCGTCAACTTGACCACTGTCGCGACGGCTCCCGCGCCGTCGCCGTACCCGAAGGCGGCCGCCAGCACCGAACTCGTGTCGTGAATGGATGCCCCAGCCCACGCTCCAAACGCCGCTTGGTCCATCCCGACAGCCTGGCCAATGACCGGGTAAAGGACCATCGCCGTCACGTTGAACAGGAACACGGTGCTGATCGCGTAGGCGATCTCCTCGTCTTTCGCCCGCACCACCGGTCCAACGGTTAGGATGGCCGTTGCTCCGCAGATGGCCGTCCCGACGCCGATGAGGCGGGCCAGGTCCCGCGGCACGCCAAGGAACCGCCCGGCCAAGAACGCGACCCCGAGCGTGATCGCGATGGTCGAAAGGATGACGATAAGATACGCCCCCCCGACCGCCGCGACTTCCTGCAACGTAAAGGTAGCCCCAACAAGGACAACCGCGAACTTTAGCAACCGCTTGCTGCAAAACCCGGTGACGGTCTCCATTCCTGCACCGACGGCAAACACGTTTCGCAGGATAAGACCGAGGATCATCCCGCTGATCGCGGGTCCCAGCACGGGCACGATCCGCCCCAGCATCTGCGCCGCCACAGTGACCAAAGCCACCGTAACAATACCCACCCACGTTGACAATAGAGGCACCCCTACTGCTCAACCGACCCGCTAACCGCGGCGGGCGTTGGCCCGTTTTCACCGGCTACCCGTCGATTAACCGGCTTTCAAGCATTCTTCGTGTTCCAGGCGCCACCTCCTCTGTGGCGTCCTCCGGGAGCAGCGACCCCGGCGAGGAGTGGCACCGGTGGTGGTTATGGGGGGTCATCGCCCGTCTTGACCTGGTACCGACAACTCCTTGAGCCACTCGGCCGCTGCCATAGAAATTCGAGGATGAACACCTGCTGACAGTAACATCTCGGACACGATCCGCATCTCGTGGGAACGCCGCACCGCGTGCCGCCGGCTGCCGCTGATCAGGCGTTCGACCAGCGCCTCGTCGGCGCCCGCGAAGATTGACCTGACCTCGCTCATGTACCAATCCTCGCAGCCGAACCGCTGGGCAGCTCGCAGCCCTTCAATGACGGCTGCCGCCATACCCTTCATCACGACACTGCGCAACAGCTTCCGGGAGGCGGCGCTGCCCGGACGGCCGTCCACGACTTCCACGGACATTCCCAGAGGAGCAAACAGCTCGGCAAACCGGGCCGCGCCTTGCCCGGAAACGAGGACCGGCGTGGCGATGCCGCGCCCCGGCACCGGAGCCATCAGGGCGACATCGACGAAGAGAGCTCCAGCCGCCTCCACCGCCCGCGCCACGGCCCGCTTCAACTCGGGAGCGCCGGTATTGAGGTCGGCGTAGAGCGTGCCGGGACTCAAGTGATCGGCGACCGACGAGGCCACTTCCAGGGCGACCGCGGCCGTGTTGACGCTCAACACGACGTCGGCCCCGCTGACTGCGTCTTGCGCGTTTCCGGCCTGCACGACTTCCCCGGGCGGTGCCTTGACCGGGTCCCACCCGCGCACGGTCACCGATCGGGCTACCAGGTCCTGAGCGATGGCCGACCCCGCCTCGCCCAAGCCGAGCATTGCGACGACCAGCGCCATGCGAATTCCCCTCGTGTCATCTGTATCCATTCGAATAGAACTGCGTGCCCAAACTGTAACACAGGCCTCCTCGAGCGTCAACCAGATCGCCAAGCACTTTCTTGCACATTTATTTCACGAATTGACCGAGCTTCCGAGGCAACCAGCAGTTCCACTCCGTCATCTACCATACTCCTCCGGCCGCACCCCCCGCGTTCATCCGCACTTGGTCATCTCCGGGTTCATCTACGGCAACGAGCCGACGCCCTTCCCCTGCGGCCGGGCTGCACCGGGGCAACTCCGGCACCGGCCGCTGTCGGGGGCTTGGCAAGCCTTGACAAAGGCGTCAATTACGGCAATGATAATAGTAACGGTTATCAATAACGAGGACGTGCAGGGCAGGAGAGACACCGCTCGTTCCCGAAAGGATGTGAGACATGAGCAGGTCCAGAAACACGAGGCAAAAAGCTGCGGTGCTCGCCGCGGTCAAGATGGCAAAACATCATCCCGACGCGAAGTGGGTATACGAGAAAGTCAGCCGGGAGATTCCGAACATCAGCCTGGGAACCGTCTACCGAGCGCTTGCTGCCCTCAGCGCCGAGGGGTTGATCAGGGAATATCGCCGCGCTGACGGCCCTTCCCTCTACGACCCCAACACCGAGGACCATTTCCACATCCGCTGCCGCAGTTGCGGTCGCATTGAGGACGTTCCCCCGGTGCAACTGCCGGACGACATGCTCGAGTCGATCCGGCGAGCCAGCGAGTTTGCGAGGGTCGATCAGGTTCGGCTGGAGTTCGGCGGCATCTGCTCGGCCTGTGCGGAAAAAACCCGGGAATAGAAGACAGATACATTACCGGACGAAAGGAGTCGGATCATGAGCGAGAACGGCAAGAGCCCGGTGACGGGCAGCATTCACACCGTCGGCAAAGGCACGACGAACCAGGACTGGTGGCCGAACCAGCTGAACCTTCGGATCCTCCACCAGCACTCTTCGCTGTCCAACCCCATGGAGGAAGGGTTCAATTACGCCGAGGAATTCAAGAAACTCGACTACTGGGCCCTGAAAAAGGACCTCCGCGACCTGATGACCAACTCCCAGGACTGGTGGCCAGCCGACTTCGGTCACTACGGTCCGCTCTTCATTCGGATGGCGTGGCACAGCGCGGGCACGTACCGCACCGGGGACGGCCGCGGCGGCGCGGAGGGCGGTGCCCAACGCTTTGCGCCCCTCAACAGCTGGCCCGACAACGCCAATCTCGACAAGGCGCGGCGGTTGCTTTGGCCGATCAAAAAGAAGTACGGCCGGAAAATCTCCTGGGCCGACTTGATGATCCTCGCCGGCAACGTCGCCCTGGAGTCAATGGGCGTCAAGACCATCGGCTTCGCGGGCGGGCGCGAGGACGTCTGGGAACCGGAAGAAGACATTTACTGGGGCAAAGAGAAAGAGTGGCTTGGCGATGAGCGCTACAGCGGCGATCGGGAACTGGAAAATCCCCTCGCGGCGGTGCAGATGGGCCTCATCTACGTGAACCCGGAAGGCCCGAACGGCAAACCGGATCCGATCGCCGCGGCCAGGGACGTCCGCGAGACCTTCAAGCGCATGGGGATGAACGATGAGGAAACGGTCGCGCTAATTGCCGGCGGCCACACCTTCGGCAAGACCCACGGTGCGGGCGATGCGTCGCTGGTGGGCCCGGAGCCGGAAGCGGCCCCCATCGAGGAGCAAGGCCTCGGCTGGAAGAGCAAGTTCGGAACGGGCAAGGGGGCCGACACGATCACCAGCGGCCTGGAAGTCACCTGGACCAAGACGCCGACGAAGTGGAGCAACAATTTCCTCGAGAACTTGTTCCGCTACGACTGGGAGCTGACCAAAAGCCCCGCCGGGGCGTGGCAGTGGATACCAAAGAACGGCGAAGGCGCCGGCCTGGTGCCCGATGCGCACGACCCGTCCAAGCGTCACGCTCCGGGCATGCTCACCACGGACTTGGCCCTTCGGTTTGACCCGGTGTACGAGAAGATCGCGAGGCGTTTTTACGAGAACCCGGATGAGTTCGAAAAGGCGTTCGCCCGGGCGTGGTTCAAGCTGACGCACCGCGACATGGGCCCGCGCTCGCGCTATCTCGGGCCGGAGGTCCCCGAAGAAGAGTTCATTTGGCAGGATCCCCTTCCCCCTGTCGATCACGAGCTGATCGACGAGGCGGACATCAAGGAGCTCAAGGCCAAGATTCTCGCTTCGGGGCTGTCGATCTCGGAACTGGTCTCCACCGCGTGGGCGTCGGCCTCCACTTTCCGGGGCTCCGACAAGCGCGGCGGCGCCAACGGGGCGCGCATTCGGCTCGCACCGCAAAAGGATTGGGAAGTCAACGAGCCGCCCAAACTGAAGCGTGTGCTGGAGACCCTGGAGCGGATTCAAAAGGAGTTCAACGAGGCGCAGACCGGCGGCAAGAGGGTGTCGCTGGCCGACCTGATTGTCCTGGGCGGCTGCGCCGCGGTGGAGCAAGCTGCCAGGAAGGCCGGCTACGACGTGACCGTTCCGTTTACGCCGGGGCGGACGGACGCATCGCAAGAGCAGACCGACGTGGAGTCCTTCGCGGTACTCGAACCGTTCGCCGACGGGTTCCGCAACTATCAAAAGGCAAAATCCGCCATACCGGCCGAGGCGCTGCTGGTCGATCGCGCGCAGCTGCTCACGCTGACCGCTCCGGAGATGACCGTCCTCGTCGGCGGCATGCGGGTGCTGAATGCGAACTACGGGCAGTCGCAGCACGGCGTCTTCACCAAGCGGCCCGAGACGCTCACCAACGATTTCTTCGTGAACCTGCTCGACATGAGCACGGAGTGGAAGCCGACCGCGGAAGACCCGGACGTATTCGAGGGCCGCGATCGCAAAACTGGCGAGCTCAAGTGGACGGCCACCCGCGTCGACCTCATCTTCGGCTCGAACTCGCAACTTCGGGCCTTGGCGGAAGTTTACGCCTGCGACGATGCCCAAGAGAAGTTCGTGCACGACTTCATTAAGGCTTGGTGCAAGGTCATGAACCTCGACCGGTTCGATCTGGCCGCGAGTCAAAAGGCGAGTGCCGCTCAGGAGGAGCAATTGCCGGAGGCCTCTTAACAGAACGGGAGCGGCCCCGGGGTATTGCCCCGGGGCCCCCTCGACTCCCGGCTCAGGGCGTACCGGGCTTGCTTCGCTGCAACTCGGGCACAAGCGCTCCGTCCCGGGTAAAGAGGCGCCGGTAGACCGCAAGGACCAGGATGAGGCACGCGAGGGCGACCGCTGCCGCGATCATGAGCATGACGACGATTTGATACCGCACCGCGTCCCGGGGGTCGACCCCGCCCAGGATCTGGCCCGTCATCATGCCCGGCAGGCTGACCAGGCCCACCACCATCATCGCGTTGATGGTGGGCGTCATCCCCGTCCGCAGCGCCTCCCGCACCGAATCCCGGATCGCCTCCCAGGGGGTGGCGCCGAAGGCGAGGAGCTCTTCGATCTCATCGAGCCTCGCCCGGGCCGAGCTGTATAGGGTCTGGAGAACCAGGGCGACTCCGTTCATCGCGTTCCCCAGGATCATCCCGAAGATCGGGATGGCCACCCGGGCTGTGTACCAGGGCTCGGGCCGGATGATGAGCCCCACCACCACCAGCCCCACCAAGACCGAGCTGGCAAACAGCGCCAGGAAGGCCAGGAGCCTGGGGTACGGCGCGCCGCCCACCCGCCGCGTGGCTGCCTGCGTGGCCACCGCCGTCATGCCCAGAACGACCAGGCCCACAAGCCACGGCTCATTCACCTGGAAGATGAACGCGAGCACGGTACCGATCATCATCAGCTGGACAAAGGTCCGCACCGTACCCACCACAAGGGATCGCAACAGCCCAAGCTGCAGCGCCGCCGAAACCCCTCCCGTCACCAGCACCAAGATGACGGAGAGTGCAAGCTGCCCGTCGCTGATGGGGATCACTCCGGGCTCCACGATGGAGTCACCTCCTCCTGGCCTGCGGTAGTCCCCGGTCCCTCTCCATCCAGATCGACCAAGGCGGCCGGGCCCAAGGCGCGGTGATCCTCCGGCAGATGGGAAACCAGCACCAGGCCCCGGTCCGGGCTGGCCCGGAGCCAGCGGTTCAGAAACTCCAGTACCCGCTGCCGGCTCACCGCGTCCAGGGCCGCAGTAGGTTCATCCAAGAGCAGCACCCACGGTTCGGCCAGGACAGCCCTCAGGAGAGCGACCCGGGCCAGCTCTCCCCCGGAGAGGGTGCGGGCGTCTTGATCCGGATCCTTGAGCCCTACCGCCTCCATGGCGGCGCGCAACCGCTCCTCATCCGGGCGCGCCTCCTTGGCCAACACTTTGAGGCGGAACGGAAACAAAACGTTATCGCGCACCGTGCCGTCGAAGGCCACCGGCCTTTGGGCTAGGTAATGCACTCGCCGGCGCCAGACGGTGGCGGGATACCGCTCGGCCGGACTGCCCTTCAGCCAGATGCGTCCCGACGTCCAGGGCACCAGGCGGGCCAGAGCCCGCAGCAGCGTGGACTTGCCGGCCCCTGACGGGCCTCGCACCACCAGCACCCCGTTCGGGGCCACCGCTCCCGCGGCGCACACCCGGTGGCCGGGCGCCGGTTCCACGACTAGGTTGTCGAATCGGAGGAGAGCGTCGTTTTTCATCTCTGGAACGATCGTAAGCCTTTGGCCGAGCGGCGTCAAAGGACGCCGGGGCCCGATGCGCTCCGCCCAGCGGCCGGAAAGGCGTGGCGCCTCGTGGATATGGCCGTGCAGCGACATGGAAGTAGTCGTCAGGTATCGACCGAGACGAAAAAGGCAGCCAGGACCGTCTCGGAAAACTCAAGCTGGGACTGCTCCGGCCCGCTGCACGCGGGCGCCCCGGCCGGGGCCGAAGCGGGCTCCTGGCCGGGGCGCGGTTTCCGGGGGAGGT
The DNA here is from genome assembly GCA_017656145.1 of Bacillota bacterium. Classification (GTDB taxonomy): domain Bacteria; phylum Bacillota; class Limnochordia; order Limnochordales; family ZCTH02-B6; genus JACDOI01. The sequence continues at coordinate 60,215 of JACDOI010000003.1, forward strand.
TCAATTCAAGCGTTTCGCGCTTTTGGGTCGGCCTGCACTTCAGTCGATCAGCCCATACCAGCGGAGGAATTCCTCCACGACCACCCGGGACCACTGGGCCCGCTGGGCCACGGTCGTCTGATGGCGTCCGGACCGGCCCTGCGTAGGTTCAAAGATGAACGCCGGAATTCCCATGTCGGCACCGGCCTTGCGGGCCAGCGAGCCTTTTATGGGCGGGCCGATGATGCGGAAGTTGTACGTCAGCCCCGCGGTTCCGTAAAACGGGTTGTGTTCGGTGTTGAGTACGTTGACCACGTGCTCTGCGAAATCCATAGCATCGCCGGCGTCATAGACGATGATGGTCTGGCCTACGGACAAGGTGCCTCCGGGGAACCGGTCGCCGGCCTCTCGCAGTCCCCATCCTTCGTGCAGGTCGAGCAGCGCCACAGGCTGGAATTCCAGCACCACGTTCCAGATTTCCCGGGCCAAAAGCCAGTCGCTGGAGCTGTTGAGGCTGCTTGCGATGGGGAAATGGCGGTTCAAGTCCCTACCGTCCCGGCCGGTGCGGCGGTCCCGCCGGACCGCGTCCTTATTCGCCTCCGGGATGACGACGAGCGTACCGCGATCGATGTCCCACGTCTTGGCCACCTCGCCGGCGACGATCCACCCGGACGTCTCCGAACCGTGAACGCCTCCGACAAGAAACGCGGTCGGGCCGGGATTCGACGAACGGATGATGTAGACTTCTGTGCGGGTTTCGGTGCGGTTGCCGGATTGGATGTACCGCACATCCCGGCTGACCTCGGGAGGCTCGGGCTCGGTGCCGGGATCGCCGGGTTCCTCCCCGTCTCCAGGTTCCCCGTCGCCGGGCTCGCCATCACCGGGGTCGCCGTCTCCGGGCGGATCCGGCTCCATGCCCGGCGGCTCCAGCGTCACCCGACCGTCTTGAAACTTGGCGACCAACACAACTTCAACCGTCGAGTCTTTCTCCACGGTCACGGTTCGCTGGACCGCGGCCAGCTCGTCCCCAAGCTCGTCGTAAAGCCGAACCGTTGCCTGCCAGTCGCCCACCGGCACATCCGAGACCAGCCCGGATGCCTCCGACGCAGACAGCACAAGATCTTGCTCGATGACGCGATCGCCTTTGACCATTGCTGCGGCGGCCGACCCGACGGTGATCAATTCACGTTGCAGTTCCGTGAGATCAACGACAAACGTGACCGAGCCGGTGTCTACCTGGGCGGGAGGCGTCGAGTTCGCAGGAAAAAAGCCGCAACCGGCAAGGAGCACGGCGGCCAGCAAAAAGCCGACCGCGAGCGGAAACCGTTTCACTGACATTCTCGTCTCCCTTTCATTTGGAATCGGGGAACGCCGGCTTTCCCCGTTCCCAACCCCCGGGATGACCCCCGGTCACTCCCGCTTCTGGCCAGATTTGCGGATCCAGTTAAATCGTAACGAAGCCGGTTTCAAATTACAATTGCTTACAGATATGTAAGAGAATGGGAGTTATTGGTCGCCGTTCCTCATGCGATCTAACTGAGGAAACGAGTGGATGCCCTGAACGGGGCGTTAAGTGAGGGCTGACCTGCTTTGAAGACCTACTTTGGATGCACGGAACCGGGGCGGGACGGGCAGCCGTACCGCCCCGGCAAGTTACTACTGCTCGTGCGGGACTTGCACCTGGAACGGATTCGTGGAGAACCGGGCCTGCGGCGGCTCGGGCTGCGCGGCCGCCGTGGCCTGCGGCGACGGCTGATACTGTTGATGCTGCGTGGCCGTCTGAGCCGAGGCCTGCCCCAGCGCCTGACGGAATGCGGCTTGCGTCTGCAGCGCCGCCCCTTGGATCAGAGACTGCTCCGCGGCGGCGATCATCCGGCGCACCATGTTGCCGCCGACCGCGCCCCATACCCGGGACGGCACTTCGCCGCCGTAGCCCGACTGGTACCAGCTCTGGAGCGCCTTCGCCTGCGGATCCGGGCCCGCGGCGATCTCGCTGGAAACCTCGTTCTTCAACTGCTCTAACGCCTGCCGGGCCTGAGGTACCAGAGCGCGATTGCTCTTTTGGCCTTCAGCCATTTTGTTTCACCTCCTGCTTGTAATGTGGAACACAGGTGCCTGGCTTAGCCTGGCACTTTGCTCCGGGGCTGGCAGTGCCAAAAACCCGTTACCCGCTCAGAAAAGGGATTCGCCGGTCAGAAGGGAATGTCAGAATGTACCAAAAACCATCCCTGCGACGAAGGAGCGAACCGGTATGTACCCTCTGCTCGCCGGCCGGCGGGGCAGTTCATCGTCGTCGACGACGGGTGCAGCATCGTCGTTTGAGGAGGATCCGGCATGTCGCGGGCGGTCGTTGCACTGGCGACGTGGATATTGATCACCGCCGTCCTTGTCCCAACCGCTTTGGCTTGCGATGCATACGATGGGCTCATCCGTCAGGCTGCCGATCGCTACCGCGTTCCCTGGTGGCTTGTCAAAGGGCTCATCGCGGCCGAGTCGGGCTTTTGGGCCGGCGCGCTGCGGGCCGAGCCCCACATCGGCGACGCGGGCCACGGGCTGATGCAGATTTTGCTTTCGACTGCCCGGGACATGGGATATCGGGGCGGGTCTGAAGGGCTTTTGGACCCGGCGACCAACATCGATCTGGGAACGCGGTATTTCTCGCAGATGGTTTCCCAATTCCGCGACGTGCGGCTCGCGGTGGCCGCCTACAACGCCGGACCGGGATATGTAGGCCGGCTTGCCGCCCGGTACGGGATGAGCTACGACGCGGTTCGCCCGCACCTGCCCGCGGCGGTCCAAGAGCATGTGCGCCGGGTTTTGGCGTACGGCACGGCGTTTCGGGACGGCACCGAACCGGCCTTCGCCTTCCGCTGCCCGGCCGAACCCGTTCCCGTCCGGTCCGAAACCAGTCCCGCGCTTCTTTTCCTCTTGTTCATCGCGGCGCTGGTGGTGCTCGCGGACTCATGAAGGCCGGGCGAGCCGTACCGTCCTCGCTTTCCGCTCCGGTCCCGGATCAGCGCTCGGCCAAGTATGCGGCAAGCCGCTCCATCCCCTCATCGATGGCATCGATGGACGCCGCATACGAGAGGCGCAAAAACCCTTCCCCGCGCGAGCCGAAGTCGATGCCGGGCGCCACAGCAACGCCCGCCTTGTTCAACAGGTCAAAGGCCAATCGGTGGGAGTTGCGGTCGATGCGGGAAGCGTCCACGAAAACGTAGAAGGCCCCGGTCGGCCGGGATCGGACCGGCAGCCCGACGTCGTTTAGCCGCTGAAGCAGATGCAGCCTCCGCCGGTTGTACTCGGCAGCCATTTGAGCCACGTGCTCACCGCACTCTTCCAGGGCGGCGACGCCCGCGTGCTGCACGAAGGCGTTGGCGCAGATAAATAGGTTTTGCTGGAGCTTTTGTATGGGGCGAACAAAGTCCGGGGGCACCACGGCGTATCCGAGCCGCCAGCCGGTCATCGCATACCGCTTGGAGAACCCGTCGATGACGAACGCCCGGTCCGTCACTTCCAGCGCCGACCGGGCGCGGCCTTCGTAGGTCAGGCCGTGGTAAATTTCATCCACGATGAGATATCCGCCCCGCTCCGCGACGGTTTCCGCCAGCTCCCCCAACGCCCCAGCCGACATTACGGTGCCCGTCGGATTGCCGGGCGAGGCCAACAGCACCGCCTTGGTTCTCGGGGTCCAGCGGGCTCGCACCTGCGCGGGATCGAGCGCGAAGTCGCAACCTTCTTCTACGGGCACGTCCACCGGGCGGCCGCCCGCGGCAGCCACAAAGTTGGGATAGCACGGGTAACGGGGATTGGGCATGATCACCTCGTCGCCCGGATCAAGCAAAGCGAGCAGAACGAGCAGCAAGGCGGGCGAGGTGCCGGAGGTGACGACCACCTGGCCCGGCGAAACCGGTACCCCGTACGCGCTCTCGTAATGCCGGGCAATGGCCTCCCGAAGGGGCAAGATACCGAGGCTGGATGTGTAATGCGTCATTCCGGCGGCCATCGCCCGCTGCGCGGCCTGGACGATAGGCGCCGGCGTGGCAAAATCGGGCTCGCCGATTTCCAGGTGGACAACGGACCGGCCCTGCCCTTCCAAGGCCTGAGCCCGCTCCAGCACATCCATCACAAGAAACGGCCGCAGATCATAAGCCCGTCGGGATACCGGGTCCACCGCCCATCGGCCTCCTTTTCTTTCCAGGATTCTTCTCGCGCGGCGCAGCCCCATCCTGCCGCTTCAGGGCGGTTCCGTCCAGGGCGGCAAACCGGCCGGCAGCCGGCAACGGCGACCGGTGACCCACCGCATGCCGGCAGGCAGGGACCGGGACCGAAACCTGGAACTTCTCTTCCCAAGGAGGCGAGCTCTTGTCCGCGCACCCGCCGTTTCTCGAGTTTTTCGTCGAGCCCAACGACGACGGCCGTGCCTTGGCTCGCATCCTCCGCCAGCGGTGGCACCTGTCGCGCACCCTCTTGCGCCGGCTGAAGCGGGACGGCGCTGTCCACCTCAACGGTCGGCCGGTGCCGCTTCGGGAGCCGGTTCGGTCCGGCGACCGGGTGGCCGTGTTTTTGCCCGAGGGATTGGCCAGCCGGGTGCGGGCGGAACCGGTGCCGCTGTCTGTTGTGTACGAAGACGCTCACGTTCTGGTACTGGACAAGCCGGCCGGCCTGTTAACCCATCCGGCCCGGGCGGAGGTGAGCGGGACGCTGGCCAACGGCGTGGCCCAATACCTGGTTTCCCGGGGCGATCCCCCCTTTGTCGCGCCGGTCAACCGGCTGGATCGGAACACGTCGGGCCTTGTTGTGTTCGCCCGCCATCCCCACGCCCACCATATGCTGTCCACGCAGCTTGCCCGCGGCCTTTTGCGGCGCACGTATCTCGCCGTCGTAGAAGGCGTCGTCAAAAACGACAACGGAGTCGTCGATGCGCCCATCCGCCGGGTACCCGGTGAAACGTCCCGGCGGGAAGTGGGGCCCGGCGGCCAGCCAGCCGTTACCCGCTACCGGGTTCTCGCCCGCACCCGGCCTGGCCGCCGGGGCAGCGAGCCCCTCGAACCCGATTCCCGTGAAACGGGATTGGCCGCAACCATCCTGGAGGTGAACTTGGAAACAGGTCGCACGCATCAGATACGAGTGCACCTGGCGCACTTGGGCCACCCGCTCTTGGGCGACGGGCTGTACGGAAAGACGATTCCAGGCGTTGCCGAACGGCAAGCGCTGCACGCGGCCCGCGTCGAATTCCCGCATCCCGCGGACGGGCGCCGGATGCGGTTTGAAAGCCCTTTGCCGGCCGACCTCGCCGAGCTTTTGGTTTTTTTGGGACTTCCCTCGCCCGTCAACTAGGTCCCAAGGCAGATTATCGTGGGACCCAAGTCCCGTTCTGTCGAACGATGCAGGATTCTCTGCTGCTCGCATCGGATGTAAAGGAGTACACCTTCCCATAAAGGCAAACCAGGGGCGACCCTGGGACGCAAAGCCGCAAGTCTGGACGGGTTCGTCCAGATGGTTGGGTTGCTGGAAAGGATGGACCGCAACGATGGGTCGATTGTTGCGCGCGGTGCTGGCCGTGTTTCGCCGCAAGCGCCCCGAGCGCGCCGTCGGCTTGACGGCGGAAGAGCGCCGGGCGCTCTTTGGCAGCCTGATCCAAGGCCGATCGAAGTGAAGGGCGAATCCCGGCACGGGTCTAGCGCGGGCGGCCGCGCGGGTCGTCCCGGGCCGGAGTCCCCGCAGTCAAAAGCTCCCCGAGCGTGACCATCTGAAACCCTTGTTGGCGCAGGCTGTCGATGATCCGGGGAAGCGCCAGGTGAATCTGGCGGGACGAATCGCTCGCGTGCATCAGGATGATGTCGCCGGGGCGAACGTTGTCCAACACCCGGCGGACCATGTAGTCTGGGCCGGGGTTTTTCCAGTCGAGGGTGTCTAGCGACCAGATCACCGTTTCATAGCCCAGCTGCCGGGCCGTGGCTACGACCAAGTCGTCGTAGTCGCCGTTGGGCGGCCGGAACAGGCGGGCCTGCCGCCCGGTAGCTTCCTCCAGGTCCCGGTGGGCCGTCAGGATGTTTTCCGCAATGGCATCGCCGCTCTTGCGGCTCAAGTTCACGTGCTCGTCGCCGTGACTGGCCACCTCGTGACCGTCGTCTACGATGCGCTGGGCAATGTCCCGTTGCCGCTTAGCCCAAAAACCGGTGAGGAAAAACGTAGCCCGCACGTCCTTGTCCTTGAGGATGTCCAATACGGGTCCTGCAGTCTGCCTTCCCCAACTGATGTCAAACGTAAGAGCCACCAGCGGCTGCTCGGTGCGGACGTAGAAGATCGGCATGTCTAGACCCCGGGATACCGGAAGCTGCAGCGTCACAGGCACGGCACCGGCCCACAGGCCGCTGGCGAGCCACCCGCCGCCGAACGCGCCTCCCAAAAGGAGAACTAGCGCTAGCATCGCCCAGCGACCTGTGAGACTATACACGGCCCGCACGCTCCCATCGCCCCCGTTCGTAACCCTACGTGATGGGAGCGGCTTTTAGACCGGGGTAGTTCTTTGTGTGATGGCTAGTTTGCCGGGCGATCAACCGAGGTGCGCCGTGTCGTTGACGCGAACAAAGCGAGCCGGCCGCCCGGGAACGACCACCGCCTCAACGAGGCCGGTGTTGGCGATCCGCACCCGACCCCATTCCCCGGTGGGCCAACCCATAAGCCGGCAAATCATAAGCCTGAGCGTCCCCCCGTGGGCCACAAGGACGACGGTTTCACCGGCATGGCGGGGAATCACGCAGCTCAAGACAGCGTCTGCCCGGGCAGCGGCCGACGCCAACGTTTCCCCACCCGGCGCCGGCACATCGATGCCGGCGTTCCAGTCGCGCCACCACGGCCCGTAGCCCATGGCCAAAATCTCGTCCCGGGTCCGGCCTTCCAGGTCACCGTATCGCACTTCCCGCAACGCGGGAGTCACCAAGATCGGCGCGCGGCAAAAGCTGGCGACCGCGTCCGCCGTCCAAAGCGAGCGGCTGAGGTCACTGGAGTACACGGCCGTCACCGGCGTCCCGGCCAGGCGCTCTCCCAGCCGGCGGGCTTGCTTCCGCCCCGTTTCGTTCAGCGGAACATCGCTCCAGCCTTGCACGCGGCCAGACGCATTCCAGTCGGTCTCGCCGTGCCGGGCCAGTAAAAGGCGCGTCAGACCGGTTGCCCCCTGCCGTCGAGCGTTCGCTTATGGGTTCGTTGTTGCGTGTTTCGGGAAGACCTATGCAAGATATGCGCCTCGTCGATCGGCGAATCCTGCTGGCTGGGCCGGGAATGCCGGCCGCATGCCGGCGTGTTTTTCGCCGGAACCGCTGAATGTCGCTTAGAACTCCTCCCAGCGGCTCTTGGGGACCGATCGCTCCAGGTGCGACTCCCAGTCGGGATCGATGTGGATGGGAGCCCGGGTTTCCAGCAAGTCTTCCGCCCGCTCAAGGATGCGCTCCTCGCAGTCCTCGCACAAAGACAGCGCGCGGGCAGGCGAGTCGAGCTCAAGAGGTTTTCCGCAAAGCCGGCAAGTTTGCATCTTCGCCACCGCCCAGGGAGTTGTTCGTCTTTTCTCTTGTATTTTCGCGGCAGGGGGCCAGCTTTCGTAAGCGACGGTTGCCACAGCCAGCCTGGGACATTTGTCCCTCACAACAGCCCTTTTGTCCCCCGGGTGAACGGTAAACACTACGCGGTGCCGGACGGGCAAAGGAGGTGAACGGGTTGGCCGGGCGCGACCAGAACACGCGCAATCAGCAGCGGTTCCAGAAAGGCCGGTACCAGCAGCAGAACCGGAAAGCCGAGGACGTTGAGTACGCGGCCGAGCCGGGCTTCCAGCAGCAGCAACAGTCCAGGAAACAGGAACGCGAGCAGCGGCAGCAGCAGGCAGAGCAGACCTTCGACGAGCAGTAACCGGTCGGCGCCGGTGGAGAAGGGCCCGCTTCAAGGGGCTTTCTCCACCGGTGTTCGCCTCCCAGGCCTGCCACATTTCCGTTCGTCTCGAGCGGCAAAGCGGCGAGCACACTACTCACCGAGGAGGTGAAGATCGACATGGCCGCAGGCCAGAAGCGGAACGTAGCACTGGTGCCCCAGGCGCAGCAGGCGTTGCAGCAGCTCAAGCAGGAGGTCGCCTCGGAACTGGGGATCCAGAACTACCAAGGGTACCTAGGCGACGTCCCCGCCCGCCTCAACGGCGCCGTCGGCGGCAACATGGTCCGGCGGATGATCGCGGCGGCGGAGCAGGCCTTGATCCAGCAAACGGCTGCTCAGGTTCAGGCCGGCTTCCGCCAGGGGTTGCAACAGCAGCAGCAGCTCGCGCAACAAACGCCCCAGACCGGGCAGACCCCGAATCCGTTCCAGGTACAGGTCCCGCCGGCCCAATAACGCCACCGGCACGCGGGCATCAAGCAGCGCCTCCCGCAGCGGGAGGCGCTGCTTGTAGCTTGAGCACGGCCCGCGGTCCCGCCTGTGCAAGGCGCAGCCACGGGCTTATTGGTCTTCCTCGGCCTCCAGAAACCGTTCCGCGTCGATCGCGGCCATGCAGCCGCTGCCCGCGGCGGTGATGGCCTGACGGTATACGGGGTCTTGCACATCCCCACAGGCGAACACTCCCGGGACGCTCGTGCGGGTGCCGTCCCGGGTAATGATGTAACCCGCCGGATTCAGCTCCACCTGACCTCCGAGGAAGGCCGTATTGGGCTCGTGGCCGATGGCGATGAACACGCCGTCGCAAGCAAACTCCCGGGTCTGGCCGGAGCGAACGTCCTTGAGGGTGACGCCGGTCACCTTTCCTTCGGCAGGGTCGTGGATGCGCTCCACCACACTGTTCCACACAAACTCGATCTTGGGATTTTCCATGGCCCGCCGCTGCATGATCTTGGACGCCCGCAATTCGTCCCGGCGGTGGACGACGGTCACCTTGCTCGCGAATTTGGTGAGGAAGATGGCCTCCTCCATGGCCGAGTCGCCCCCGCCGACGACGATGACCTCCCGGTCTTTGAAGAAGAACCCGTCGCACGTGGCGCAAGAAGACACGCCGCGGCCGACCAGCTCCTTCTCGCCGGGCACGCCCAACCAGCGGGCGGACGCCCCCGTAGCCACAATGAGCGTCCGGGTCTCATACGTCTTCCCGCCGGCCGCGACGACCACAAACGGGCGCCGGCTCAAGTCGACCCGCTCCACCCGCTCGGGCTCGTACCGGGCGCCGAAGCGAACGGCCTGCTGCTTCATCTGTTCCATCAAATCGGGCCCCATGACCCCTTCCGGGAAGCCGGGGAAGTTTTCCACCAGAGTCGTCAACGTCAGCTGGCCGCCCGGCTCATGTCCTTCGAAGACCAGCGGCTCGAGGTTGGCCCGGGCAGTGTACAACGCGGCCGTGTGGCCCGCAGGGCCTGAACCGATGATGATGACTTTTTCCATTGACAATGGGCCTCCTTCGTTACCCGTCGCCCGCGGGTCGAGCGGCCCGCGGCCGTCTGCGGTCATAAGGATTGCCAAAAGCCGCTGTTCACGCCGAACTTGCGGCAGCTTGCCTGCTTGCGGACGCCCTGGCACCGCCGCCCGGTTCGTCCACGACGAATACCGCCTTGATGCAGCCGGAGCTGCCCTTGGACGTGACCGCGGCGAGAGCCTTCCGAAAATCCCGCAGGGCGAACCGGTGGGTGACCAGCGGCGAAAGGTCGACCGCTCCGCCGGCGAACAATTCGACGGCCCGGCGCACCGCGGACACAGGACCTGCCGGCGTCTTGACAGGCCCGGCGGCAAACACGCCCTGCACCTCAAGCTCCTTGAGCCAGACGAAGCTCCAGTCGATAGCCTTCGGGATAGCCGCCAAGCCCAAAAGCACCACCTGACCGCCGGGGCCGGCGAAGCGCAGCGCGTCGTTGAGCGCCCGGTCACTTCCCGCGCACTCATACACCGCGTCCGCGCCGCCCGAAAACACAGGCGGTCCCAGGACGGGACGCAACAGCCGTGCTCCCAGCGCTTCCGCCACCGCCGGGTACACCTGCTTGCCCCTTGGAGTCAAAACTTCATCGGCGCCCAGCCGCCGGGCCATCTCGGCTTGAAAAGGATGGCGCACTAGGGCAACGATGCGGCAGTCCGGAGCCATGAGCTTCAGCGCCGCTACAACGCACAACCCGATGACGCCGCCGCCGATGACGATGACCTGGCCCCGGGGCGGTCCGGCCACGTCGACCGCGTGCAAGGCGCAACCGAACGGCTCGGCCAGCACCGCGTTTTCATCGCTGACCTCATCGGGAACAGGAATCACCTGGGAGCGGTGAGCGACGAACGATTGCCCCCAGCTGCCCCCCGTGTCCCGGCAGCTGCCCAGCAACAGGCCGGGCGAAAGCGCCCCTTCGGCAAACCGCAAGCACCGGTTGGGCATCCCGGCCCGGCAGTTATCGCACGGCTCGCACCCGCGCACCGCACAAGGCAAAAGCGGATCGACGACGACCCGCTGGCCCGGCCGCACCTCGGTCACCGCGCTCCCGACCTCGCTCACGATGCCGACGTTTTCATGGCCGATAACGAACGGAAAGCTGGCAAACGGCGAGACCGACGGGCTGTCCCGCAGGGCGATAAGGTTCAAATCGCTGCCGCAAATGCCGGCGAGACGGGTGCGCACCTTGATCCAATCGGGACCGGGCAGCCGCGGCTCGGGAACGTCCCCGTACGCGACGCAACCGAGCCTGCTCGTAAAAACGCCCGGGTAGACCCGGCCGAGGGCCTTGGCCAGCACGTAGCGGCCGGGGCTGAACCGAAATTGGATGGCTTCCATCACCGGACCGCCCGCCTTGACGTTACGTCATGGGCACCTGGGGGATAATCCGCCCTTCGATGCGGGCGAAGATGTCCTCCAGGCTGTGCCCGGTGATCGTCAGCCCGTGGTTGCGCAAGCCAACCACAGCCCGGGACGGGTCCGGAGCTTCCCGCACCTTTTGGGCGACCGAGTGTGCCAGTTCGTACGTGCCGCACGGGTAGTTGATCTCCGTGGAGGGAATGTTCTCCATCCAGGCGTGCACGTGCACGATGGCGCCCACGTTGGGATGCTCCCGATAGATCATCCAGTGCTCGATCGCGTCCACCGAAACCCGGTTGGGCTTGACATGGGGCGGGACGCTGAGCACCATGGCACCCTGCTTTTCATCGTAATCTTTGACGAGCAAGATGTCCCGGCCGATGACCCGCAAGTCGGCTTTGTTGACACCGCTGCCGCTCATCCAAAACCGGGTCGCGTCCTTGCGGATGCTCAAGTTGCCGTAGCTCAAGCCGCCCAACGAGTACAAGCGCTGGACGTGCCGCCACTCGTCCTCCGACAAAAGCTCCTGAATGGGGAACGGCGCGGGCAACAAGTTCATCTCATCCAGCTTCTTCCCAGCCCACCGCAGCTGTTCGGTGAGTTCGTCCCCGTTCCACAGCTCCTCGGGCAAGTCCGGCTCGAAGATGTTGTTGATGACCAAGCGGCTTGTGGCCAGCGGCGCGACCCGCTCGTAGAGCGCCTCAAACAGCTTCTCCTCCGGCAAGTCCGCGGAGACCGGGTACGCCCCCTGCTCCAAGGTGACAAAATGGGGTTCCACCCGCTGGCCGTCGTTGACGACGTAGAGCAGAAGGTTGCTCAAGCTGCGGATGAGAATCGGGTAGCCGGCCGACAACACGTTGTCGGGGCGCCGGTTCACCTCTGTGACGCCCAGGACGAACACCGCCTGGCTGCGCCGGCGAAACGACCGGGGCTTGGCTGCGTCGACCACGTGGATGACGAGTCCCACGCCTTCGTCGGGGGTCTCCCGGTACTCGTGACCCCGGGCCTCCAGCTGCCGGCGCAATCCTGACAACAGCCACGACATGGCTTCGCTGGGCGGTTCCCCGGCGATGGTGAACGCCAGCGTCGGCGAACCGATGGGTCGATGCTCCGGGTTCAGGGCCGCGTGTGCCATCCGTGCATCATCCTCCTGCCGCGGCGAACATCCGCCGCACTTGCCTCAGTCACGCCGTATTGTGCACGACTTTCCACGATGGCCATGCGCTTTCCTTCCAAAAGGCCGGAGCCCCGTCCTCCTTTCGGACGGGGCTCCGGTACGGCTCAGTACGGCCGCAATCCGGGGATTGTTAGGCTCATCTCCCCAAACAGCCGGTACAGCGTCGGCCCGTAACTGATAAGAACGAGCACCGCCGTGGCCGTCACCCACGGCGCGAACCGGTCCAGCCACCCGGGAACCGGATCTTGCCCATCGGGCGCCGACTCGACCACCGGCACCTCCAGCTTCTCCGCCCTGGGCGAGGCGGTGAGCGTGCCGATGAGGTTGATGAAGAACAGCAGGCCGCTGATGGTCAGCACCGCGCCCCCGATAGCCGTGAGCCACGTGGGCACCGTCCATTCCGCTGCGAAGTACGGTGCGGTACCCAGGGCCGTGCGCCGCGGCGCGCCCAGGACCCCGGCCCAGCTCATGCCCCGGGACATGATCGTCATCCCGACAAACCACAGCCACGCCTGCCAGACTCCCATGCGGGGGCTAAACAGCCGCCGGCCCGACAAGTACGGCACAAGCCAGTACACGATTCCCATAAAGGTCAAGGCCGACGCAGTGCCGACGGTCAGGTGGAAATGGCCGGGAACAAACAGTGTGTTGTGGACGACCAGGTTGACGGTGAACGACGCGTTAATCAGGCCGCTGATGCCGCCGAAGGCGAACAGCACCATCGCCAGCAGCTGGGCCGCCACCGAGGGATCCCGCCACGGCAGCCGCAACAGCCAGCCGAGCCGACCCTGGCCGCCGCGGGCCCGGCCGCCGGTTTCGATGGAGGCAAGGACCGTAAACGCCGTCATTGCGCTGGGCATGAATACTGCGAAGGTAAGGAACGCATGGATCGCCTTGTACCCTTCGGAAACCCCGGGGTCCAGGTACTGGTGGTGGAATCCGACCGGCAAGGACAGCGGGATGAAGAGCAGGAACGCCAGCCTCGCCAGGGACTCGCTGAACAGGCGGCCGCCCACCTGCCGCGGGAGCATGAAGTACCATGAGATGTACGCGGGCAAGAGCCAGAAGTACACGATGGGGTGGCCGGTGAACCAAAACAGCGTCCGGCTAAGCAGGGGATCGATGCCCTGCATCCAGCCGAGCGACCACGGCAGGAGGAATCCGACGAACTGCACCGCGATGCCGGCCGACGCCATCGTCCACATGATGAGCGTCACCAGGGCGCCGAAGGCGATGAGGGGCGTCCGCTTACCGGGATTTTCCCGCCGCCAGGCGAAGAAGGTTCGCAGCAAAATGACGAGCTGCAACCAAGTCCCCACGACGACCAGCACCAAGCCCAAGTAATACGCGGGATGGGCTTGCAGCGGCGCGTAGGACGTGTACAGCACCGACGCCTGGTTGGTCAACAGCGCCCAGTCGACGAGCAGCAGGCCTGCGGTCATGAGCCAGAACGTCGTCCAGGCAAGGCCTGAGGTCACCAGCGGCCGGCGGAACCCGTATCCGGCCACAAAGAACAAGAACCCTCCGATGAAGAACGTCGTGAACACCAGCACGTTGAATACGCCGTGCATGGCCAGGCCCTGATAGTAGTGGCGGACGAAGGGCACGTACGCGTACAGGTCGATGCCTGCGTGCTGCAACCCCTGCAACAGGCCCAGCAGGATGCCCACCGCCAGGTGGGCGAAGCCTACGGTGATGAACGCCAGGGACAACCGGCGCTCCGTCTCGGGCGGCCGGTACAGTTCTTGGGCCGTTCCGTCCCCGCGGGCGATAGACGCTTGCGCTCCCATCGTCATATCACAACGCCTCCACGATGACCCGGCCGCTCATGAAGTGGTGGCCGGCGCCGCAGTACTCATGGCACATGAACAAGTACTCGCCGGGCTCGGTGAATGTGTAGGTCGCCCGGGCAACCTCGCCCGGCAAGACCATCATGCTGACAGTCGTGTTTTGAATTTTCATCCCGTGAATGACGTCGTCGCTGTGCACATAAAACGTCACCGTAGAACCGACCGGAACCCGGATTTCATTGGGTTCGAAACTCCAGACCCTGGCCCGCATGTTGACCTCGTATCGGCCGGGAGCCAGTTCGCGAACCCACCCCTGCTCAACGTCGTAGTCCCCGGCGGCCGCTGTGGGCAAAAACTGCTCTTCGATCCCGGGCAGCCGGATTCCGAGCACCGCCGAACTGAATGCCAAGGCGATGCCGAACACGCCCAACAGGCCCGCCGCGAGGTAAATCCACCAGCGTTCGTAGCGATCGATGTGCATAGCCGTTACCTCCGCAACAGCAGACTCATGTAGGAGTAGACCCACAAGGCCACGATCACGCCTGCATACAGCAGCAAGATCGTCCAGGTGCCCTTGGGTGCCTCCATCGTGTTCTTGGATGACGGCGAGGTCCCGCGCGCCATCGGCTCACCCCCTTTGATCGACTTGGCGATAGACGTACCGCCGAGCTCCGCATCTGGAGTCAGCGGGGGTAGCACACGAACAGATGAGCTGCCTCGAACAAAACCCGACCGGCCCCTTCGGCTTCGTACTCGTTGATCAGCAGGCCGATGTCTCGGGTCAGCCGGTCGCTGGTCACGCTACGAACGCTGTAGCGGCCCCGAAGAATGCCGCGATCGTCCACCAGCACCACCGCGGGTTCATAGACGGCGCGGCCGTCTTCGGAAGCTCCTACATAGATCCCGAACCCCGCGCCAACGGCCATGCGCACCGCCACTGGCGCTCCCAAGAGCACCGGGACGCCGGCTCGGGACAGGACCGGAACCCGGCCGGCCAGGGAAGCTAAGGATTGCGGATCTTCGTTTTCCGGATCCGGCGTTATCCACGCCAGCTGCATCCGGTCCAGCCACCCCCGGGCGTCCGCCTCCTGCCAGATCCCTTCCAGCAGATGCGCCGCGGGGTGAATGGCCCGCTCGTCCCACGAAGCGGCGACGACGAACACGTTCACCGGCCGGGCCCGGTCGGGAAACCGGTACTCACCGCCCCGCTGATCTGCCATTTGAAACGGCGGGACAGCGTTCATGCGGGGCAACACTTGCACGGGCCGGGCCAGCGCAAAGTACAGCACCCCGGCGACGAGGGCGCCGGCCAGCACCAGCCCGACGGCCAGCGGTGCGGAAAGCCGCCTCGCTCTTGTCGTCTCTGGATTCGTCCCGGCTACCGCCGCATGGCCTTGCACGTTCCGGTACCCCCCAGGCGCGATTCACTGCGTTCTAAAGCAAGCGGCCGGTCCGCCGGCCTGGGCGCTCAGTGCCCGTGGCCTTCCGGACCGGCCGCTTCCATCCCTGGCGCCGCCAGCCGCACCGGCACGGCCAGCGTCAGCGCCCCGCCGCGGGCCAGTTCCAGCCGCAACTCTACGTGATCGCCTTCGTTCAAGTCCCTTGTAAGGCTCAACAACATGACGTGCAGGCCGCCGGGCCGCAAGACGACGGTTTCACCTGCGGGCACCGTCAGCCCGGGAATGTGCTGCATCCGCACGGTCTGCACCGGTTTGCCGTCCACGACCGCCATTTCCATTACCGTCTCGTGGATTTGCGCCATCGTCGCCGCGTCCGAGGAGCTACCTGTGATGGTCACGTCATCCTCCCCGGTGTTGGTGACGGTGAAGTAGATGGCGGTGTTTTCCCCGGCTCGTGCGGGCCTGGCCCACGCGCCTTCCAGGTGCAGATGGACTTCTGAACCATCGGTATGGTTGCTACCGGTACCGGCGGCCGCCAGGCTCGCGCCCGGACCGGTCAGGGCGCCGAGCGCCCCCCAAACAGCCAACGCCAACACGGCCGCTGCGGCCCTGGCGATGCGTCCCCTCACCGGTTTCATGGGCATGCTCCTCCCCAGCGAATTAGAGAAAACGAGTTGTCGCAAAACCCTCACGAGCGCCGGCCGCCGCGGCTACAGCAGGAGCCGCAAGTCGGCGGCGATGTCTTTCGGCTCCACGCCAAACGGGTGGGCCAGCCGCAGCCGTCCCTTGGGGTCCACCACGTAGCTCAGCGCCGTGTGGTTGACCCAGTATCCCACGGGCGAGTTGTCATCTTCCACCACTTCCACATGCACGCCGTACTCTTCGAGGATCGGCGCGAGCTCTTCTTGGCTGCCCCACAGGCCGTAGAACGAGGAATCGAATCGCGCCACGTACTCCCGGAGCCGCTCCGGCGTATCGTACTCCGGGTCCACGGTGACGAACGCGAAACGGACTCGATCCGCCAGTGGACCGAGCTCCCGCTTGACCTGCGTATAGTAGATGAGTGTCGCCGGGCAAACGTCGGGGCAGTTGGTGTACCCGAAAAACAGAACGACCGCTCGACCCTTTTGCTCTGCGAGGTCGAACCGGCGTCCGTACTGATCGGTCAAAACCAGCTCCGGCGCCTGCTGTGGCGGTTCAAGTACGAATCCGTGGAACGCGTCGGCTCCTACGGTCTGCCGCGCTTGCCAATACGTCCAGCCCAGTGCGCCCACGGCCGCCAGAATCGCTACCGCGACAAGCCCCAGCCACTTTCGGGCTGCTCGCTTCAAATCCGACTCACCCCCGTCCGAGATCGCTGTCGTGATCGGCCCTGCCACGCCCGGGGCTCCCCCTTCCCGGGGGCGGTCGAGACCAGATCCCACCGTGATCATCCCCGGAACAGCCCCCCAAGGGCAAGTTTCCTTTGTCCCCTGGCCCGTCGGGACATTTGACTCTCCAATCCGGAGGACGTCCGGCCCGAGAGGACCCCGCAAAGCGGCCGCCGAAAGCAGCCATACTGAAATCCGGGAAAAGGAGCGGACCAATCAATGGCTCAACGAGGCATGTCGGTCACCGTCGGATTCCGGGGCGGCATGGCATTTGAAAGCCGCGGCCCGTCAGGCCACGCGATCTTGCTGGACGCCGCCGCCGAGGCCGGCGGGGCCGATTCGGCCGCCCGGCCCATGGAGGCTCTGCTGGCGGCTTTGGGCAGCTGCAGCGGCATCGACGTTGTCCACATCCTGCGGAAAATGCGGATCCCCTTTGACGGGCTCGAGATCCGGATCGACGCGGCTCGCCGCGACGAGCACCCCCGCATTTTTACCGGCATCGACCTCGAGTACGTCGTCCGAGGACGCGGCTTGGCCGCCAAGCGGGCCCGGGTGGAAGAAGCTGTCCGGCTCTCGCAGGAAAAGTACTGCTCCGTAGCGGGAATGCTCCGGCCCGCGGCTGAGCTCCGCTACCGCGTGACGATTGAAGATCCCGACGCCAACGAGGAGGAGAATTGACGGGGAAACGGCTCAACCGCCGGCGGAAAGCGAAAACCGGCGACCGCATCGGCCAAACGCTCCGGGCGGCCCCGGCCCCGGCGTCTGGCAAACGGCCGGTGCCGCCCGGAGCGCGAAGTCAATGGCCCTTGCTCACCACGTCGATGATCAAGCGCGCCAGCTCCTGTTGCTGCCGCTCGTCGGCCACTTCCCAAAGCTCCTTGAGGATGCGCTGCTCAGGATTTTGCGGGTCGACGTTGTTGGCAAGAAAATCGCCGATGGCCTCAGCCTTCTGGGCGATGTCCCGGTCGCTCATTCCCATGTGACGCCCCACGTCAACGGCCTGGGCCAGCGTCTGCCGCCATTGGGACCAGTCCTGCATCTGAAACTCCAACCTACGGTCACCCCTTTGCCCCAAGAATTGTTCCTTGGGTAATGTCCCCACCCGCGCCTGCTCCTATGTGCCCTCGCTGTGCGGGGATCGTTTACCCCATCACCTCATGGACCGTTCGCATCAAGCGCCGAACACAGCTTCGCCCGCGGCAGGATCCGACCGGCCCCCGGGGGAATTGATCGGCCGAAACGGCACGTGCCGCCAGGAGGTCCGCGGGATGAACCTGGAGCAGGCGTTGGAATGGCTGAAGCAGGACCCTGGGTTCATGGCCGGAGTGACCCGCTGGGAGGTGCAGCCACCCCGGCCGGCCCGCTACGGCGGGTTTCCAGCGGGCCTGGAGCCCCGGCTCGTCGCCGCGTTGCGGGAACGGGGTGTGGACAACTTGTACGTCCACCAGACGGAAGCCGTGGCGGCCGCGCTCAGTGGCCATTCCGTCGCAGTGGTGACGCCCACCGCGTCAGGCAAGACGCTCTGCTACAACTTGCCTGTCTTGGACGCGATCCTGAAGGAACCCGCTTCCCGGGCGCTGTACTTGTTTCCGACCAAGGCTTTGGCCCAAGATCAGCTCGGCGAACTTGAGGAGCTGTGCGGACAACTTGGGGCCGACATCCGCCCATACGTCTACGACGGCGACACGCCGGCCACTTTAAGGCCCCACATCCGCCAAGCGGGGCACATCGTGATCACCAATCCGGACATGCTGCACACCGGGATTTTGCCCCACCACACCCGCTGGGTCCGCCTGTTTGAAAATCTCAAGTACGTCGTCATCGACGAGCTGCACACCTACCGGGGCGTGTTCGGCTCCCACGTGGCCAACGTATTGCGCCGGCTGCGCCGCATATGCCGATTTTACGGCAGCGATCCGAGATTTTTGTGTGCGAGCGCCACCATCGCCAACCCCAAGGAGCTCGCAGAGAAGCTCATCGGCGAACCGGTGCGCCTCGTCGACGACAACGGTGCGCCCCAGGGCGAAAAGCACTTCATTGTCTACAACCCGCCGGCGATTTCCCGCAACGGCCTGCGGGAACCATTGCTCAAAGCGGCCCGCCGGGTGGCCGGCCTGTTTTTGCGCCACGGGATCCAGACCATCGTGTTTGCCCGCTCGCGCCTGGCGACCGAAGTGCTGCTCACCTACTTGAAGGAAGATCTGGCCCGGGGAGCCTTGGGCGGCACGCCCCGGCACGACGGCGCGGTCCGCGGCTACCGTGGGGGGTATCTGCCCCGGGAGCGGCGGGAGATCGAGCAGGGACTGCGCAGCGGCCGGGTGCGGGGCGTGGTGAGCACCAACGCGCTGGAGCTCGGCATCGACGTGGGACAGCTTGAGGCGTGCGTCATGGCCGGATATCCGGGCACCATCGCCAGCGCGCGGCAGCAGGCGGGAAGAGCCGGCCGGCGCCGGGGCACGTCGGTGGCGGTCCTCGTCGCCTCCAACGGACCGTTGGACCAGTACATCGCCGCGCATCCCGAGTACATCACTGCGGGTTCGCCGGAGCACGCCCTGATCAATCCTGACAACTTGATGATCCTGGTGAGCCACATCAAGTGCGCCGCGTTCGAACTGCCGTTCCGGGAAGGGGAAGCGTTCGGCGTCGATCCGGCCGGAACGGAAGAAATTCTCAGCTACCTGCAAGATGAGCGGGTCGTCCACCGGGCCGGTAACCAATGGCATTGGATGAGCGAAAGCTTCCCGGCCCAGGAGGTCTCGCTGCGCAGTGCGAGCAGCGAAAACTTCGTCATCGTCGACACGACCGGGCCAAAGCACCAGGTCATCGGCGAAACCGACCGCCTCGCGGCCATGACCATGCTGCACACGCACGCTATCTACATCCACGAAGGCCAACAGTACCTGGTGGATCGGCTGGACTGGGACGAACGACGGGCCCACGTGCACAAGGTCAACGTCGATTATTACACGGACGCGAACCTGGCCGTCGCCGTCCGAGTGCTCGACGTGATGCGGCAAGGGACCGTGGGCCGCTTGGAACAGCGGTTCGGCGAAGTGATGACCGTTTGCAAGGCTACCGTGTTCAAAAAGGTGAAGCTCCACACCCACGAGAACGTCGGCTGGGGCGAAATCCACTTGCCTGAGGAAGAAATGCATACCGCGGCGTGCTGGCTTGAGGTGCCGGACGACGTTGCGAACCAGTTTGCCCCGGACGAATTGCAGTCAGCCCTCGTAGGCACCGCGCACCTGCTTGAGTCGCTGGCACCGGTGTTTCTCATGTGCGACCCGCGGGATTTGCGGGCCACGGTGCACGTGCGGGCCCCTCATAGCCAGCGGCCCACGGTGTACTTGTACGACGCGTATCCAGGCGGCATCGGCCTGGCCGACAAGGCGTACGACCTCTTTGACGCGATGCTCGCCGCGTGTTTGCGGCAGGTGTCGCGCTGCGGATGCGAAAACGGCTGCCCCGCCTGCGTCGGCCCCGACGCCGGCGGGCGAACCCCGACGGTACGCCTGCTGTCGATGGCGCTGGGGACGCGAGCGCAAAGAACGCCCATCGCGAAGGAGACGGACCGGCGTGAATCTGCGTGACCGGCTGCGCCTGTTGCGCCCGGGGACCACGCCCCGGTCCGCTCCACCGGGGAGCGTTTCACCGGGCACCGTTTCGGCTTTGCCAGGCTTGCCGGGCCCTCCTTTCCTACCGGAACGTGCCCACCGCGGCGATCTAGCGGGCCGCCCCGTCGCGACACCGCTGGGAGAGGCATTTTGCTTGGAAGAAGCGTATCCCCGGACCTACCGGCACGGCCGGATCCCGCTTGACGCATATCTCGCGGTGCCGCCCCATGGATGGGCCCGGTTGCTGTCAAACCCTTCGTGGTCCGGCTTTCCGGCCCCCGATGCCGTCTTTCTCGACTTGGAGACGACAGGCCTGGGCCGGGGTACGGGGACGTACGCCTTTCTTATCGGCATCGGCCGGTTTACGCCCGACGGTTTCGTCGTTCGCCAGTATCTCATGCGGGATTACCGCGAGGAGCCGGCCGTCCTGGCCGCGGTGCGGGAAGAACTGGCAAGGGCTCGGGCGCTTGTGACCTTCAACGGCCGCAGTTTCGACTGGCCCCTGCTGGAGAACCGGGCCATTTTGAACCGCATGGAGTTGCCGTCCTTGCCCCATTTGGATTTGTTGTACCCCGCCCGCAAGGTGTGGCGGCCGCTCAACGCCGGCTGCCGGCTGGCGCAGCTGGAAAAGACAGTGCTGCGGGCCGGGCGGGAAGCCGACGTGCCTGGTTGGCTCATCCCGCAGCTGTATTTCCGCGCCGTTCGCACCGGCGATCTGGGGCACCTTGCCGGCGTGGCGGAGCACAACCGGCTGGATATTTTGGCCATGGCGGCACTGGCCGGATACCTGGGCCATGCGGCAGCCGATCCCCTCGCGGCCCGCCCGGGAGGCGAACCTCTTCTCGGCCCCGAGCTATATGCGCTGGGACGGCTTTTCGTGCGGCAAGGACCGCTGGATGTCGGCATCGCGTGCTTGGAGGAGGCCATCGCCCGGGGACTTCCCCCGGACTTGCGCCGGGACGGCTACCGGACGCTGGCCCGCACCTTGCGCCGGGAGGCCCAGGATCGGCGGGCTGAGGCGGTGCTGCTTTCCTGGGCCCGGGAAGACCCGCTCTCCCCGGGGCCCTGCATCGAGCTGGCCAAACATTACGAACACCGCGCCCGGGACTTGGAAGCAGCCCGGACGTGGACGCTGCGGGCCCTTGACCTCATCCGCCGGCGGCGGTTGCTTCAGGGCTTCGGCGTTGCCGGATGCGGCGGTCCCAGCCCGGAAAGATCCGAAGGGGAATTGGCGGCGGTTGTTCACCGGCTCCGGCGCATAGAGGAAAAACTGGCCGCGACGACCGCGCGGCGCTCTTCAGATTTGCTTGAGGCCATTCGATGATCTGGTTAAAAAACCGCTGCCGCGCTCGTCTTCCGCGGCGCAGTCATGGGGGGATGACGTTTGGCAAGGCAAATCGAAGTTCCGGAGAATCCGCTGGCGCATGGACTGTTTGCCACCACCCGCTTCGCATGGCTCTGGACGGTCCTGCGGATCTACCTCGGATGGGTGTGGTTCCGGTCGGGATGGGGCAAGGTCGGCAACCCGGCGTGGATGGAAACCGGCCAGGCGCTCCGGGGCTATTGGACCAGCGCCATTCAAGTGGAGCCCCGGGCTCCCATCGCGTACGACTGGTACCGGAGCTTCATCGAATTTCTCCTTGAGGGCGGTCACTACGGCTGGTTCGCGAAACTGGTGGTCATCGGCGAAATCCTTGTCGGCATCGCCCTCATCCTGGGCGCGTTCACCGGCATCGCCGCGTTCTGGGGCGGCTTTATGAACTTCAACTTCATGATGGCCGGCACCGCCAGCACCAATCCGCTGCTTTATACCATCTCGATCCTCCTCATGCTCGCCTGGAAAGTCGCGGGATACTACGGCCTGGATCGGTGGCTGTTGCCGTGGCTTGGGACACCTTGGGGACACATCCGGTCAAGATGAGCAGCTTCCGCCATCCCCTGCCCGTTCCCCAAGCGCCGTGTCTGGACGGGCCCGTGCTATTGAAAGACGGTCGCCCTGCCTACTTGCGCAGGGCCCGGATGAGCGACCTCCCGGCAGTGCAAAAGCTCCTCGAGCGCACCTCCGATACGGCCCGGCTGTTCCGATTTTTCCACGGGGTCGCAGCTGATAATCCGGAGGCAGCCGGGCGGCTCATCGCCGCGGGCAACGAGCAGCCCGGTCTGACGCTGGTGATCACCGTCGGGCCGCCGCCGGACCCGGAGATCGCGGCGGTCGCAAGCTACAGCCCCACCCGATCGGGTACGGCTGAGGTGGCGTTTCTAGTGGCCGACGCCCACCACGGCCGGGGCATGGGAACGCTTCTTTTGGAACGCCTGGCCATGCATGCGCTTGAGCAAGGGCTGGACGCCCTTGAGGCGTTTGTCATGGGCGAAAACCGGGAGATGTTGGCGGTGTTTGCCGCAAGCGGGTTCACCGTGCGACGGAAGTTCGCCGCCGAGGGATGGCACATCGTCTTGCCCCTTGCGGTCACGGAAGCCGGAGTTCGGCAAATGGAGGTCCGAGACCGGTTGGCCACCCGGGCGTCGCTCTACCCGTTTTTCCACCCGCGGGCGGTGGCCGTCGTCGGTTCCTTCGACACCCCAAGCAGCTG
Organism: Bacillota bacterium; assembly: GCA_017656145.1. Classification (GTDB taxonomy): domain Bacteria; phylum Bacillota; class Limnochordia; order Limnochordales; family ZCTH02-B6; genus JACDOI01. Next base: position 82,928 of record JACDOI010000003.1, read on the forward strand.
GGGCCATCGGATCGGCACCAACCTGAACCCGTCCGGATTCCACCGTGCGGTGTACCCCGTCGGCTCCGGCTTCCTATCGGGCTCGTCGGTGCCCGCTTACCCGTCGGTGCTCGACGTCCCCGGGCCGGTAGACCTCGCGATGGTATCCGTCCCCGCCACCGAGGTGATGGATGTGGCCCGGCAGTGCGCCGAAACGGGCGTCCGGGCGCTTCTCGTCGCAACAGCGGGCTTCGGAGAAACCGGGCCCGAGGGAGCGGCCCTCGAACGAAAGCTCGTTGAGTTCGTTCGGGGCTCCGGTATGCGGCTCATCGGCCCCAACAGCCTCGGCCTTATCCATACTGATCCCGCCGTCCGGCTCCACGCGTCGCCCGTCCCGGCCCCGCCGGCAGGGCGGATCGCCTTGTCCTCGCAGAGTGCGGCGCTTGGATCGGCCGCGCTGGAGTACGGTGCCGAATTGGGCCTTGGATTTTCGGCTTTCGTCAGCGTGGGCAACAAGGCCGACGTATCCGGCAACGACCTTTTGCAGTGGTGGGAGGAGGACGACAACACCGCAGCGATTTTGCTCTACCTGGAGTCCTTCGGCAACCCCCGGCGGTTCGCGCGCCTCGCCCGCCGGGTAAGCCGCCGCAAGCCCATCGTCGCTCTCAAAGGCGGGCGGAGTCGCAAGGTTTCAGAGCGTCACGGCGCCGGGCCGGGCCGGTCCAACATTGCGGCGCTGGCGGCCGAGGACCGGGTGGTGGACGCCTTGTTTCGCCAGGCCGGCGTCATCCGCACCAGAACGCTCAGCGAAATGTTCGACATCGCTGCGTTGCTGGCCCGCCAGCCGTTGCCCCGGGGCCGCCGAGTGGCGGTGCTGGGCAACGCCCGAGGCCCGGCGGTGCTGTGCGCGGGCACGCTGGAACAAGAGGGCTTGACGCTTTCGCCGTCCCCCGACGACGTCCGGGCCGCTCTGGCCGCTTTCCTGCCGCCCGGCGCCGAGGTGGCCAACCCAGTGGACATGTCCCCTTCCGCCTCCGCGGACGATTACCGCCGCAGCTTGGAGGTGCTTGCGGCATCCGACGCTTGGGATGCGGTTATCGCCATCTTTGCGCCAGGCGGCGGCCAGACCGCGGAAGCGGTCGCGCAAGCCATCGCCGGCGCGTGCCGGGCGGCGCCCGAAAAGCCTGTTTTGGCGTGTTTCATGACTTCCCGGCCCCTGAGCTCTAAGCAGCTTTCGGAGTTGCCGTTTCCGGTCTACCGGTTTCCCGAGGCGGCCGCGATGGCGTTGAGCCGGATAGCCCGCTACGCCGAGTGGCGTCAGGCGCCGGCCGGCCAAATCCCCGAGCTTCCCGGGATCGACGGCGCCCGGGGCCGCACCATCGCGCGGGCCGCGGCCAGCCGGGGAGGCGGATGGCTCCCGCCCTCGCTCGTCCATGAACTTTTGGACGCGTTCGGCTTGCCCCGGCCGGCCTCGGGCCTGGCCTGTGACGAGGACGAGGCGGTGCGGCTGGCTGAACAGATCGGCTATCCGGTGGCCGTCAAGCCGGCGCTTGCCGAGCCCGCCCAGAAGGCGGAATGGAACGGTGTCCATCTCAACATTCGGGATGCGGGCCGCGTTCGCGCGGCGGTGGCTTCCGTCCGCAAGGCCGCGGTGCACACCGGCGCTGCGCGTCCGGACGGCGGAACCGCCCGCCCTGCCCTCGCGCTGGTCCAGGCCATGGCGCCGGAAGGAATCGACACGCTGGCCGGCGTCGTACAAGACGAGACGTTTGGCCCGATCCTCGCCTTCGGCCTCGCGGGCACCGCGGTGGAGGCATTGGGAGACGTCGCATTTCGCATCACACCTCTCACGGACCGGGACGCCACGGAGATGGTCGAGGGGATCCGGGGCCGGCAGCTCTTGGATGCATTTCGCGGCCGGCCGGCGTCCGACGTGCGGGCCGCCTGCGAGGTGCTTTTGCGCTTGTCCCGCATGATCGAAGAAATTCCCGGCATCGCCGAGGTGGAACTCAATCCCGTGCGGCTTTTGCCGGCCGGCCAGGGCGCGCTGGTGCTCGATGCCCGCATCCGCGTCAAATGATCCGGCCGAGCGGGGGAGGTGAAAGGCTCTTCGCCGCCTGGTTGACCCTTACCCTTCCGTCCGCTTTGGCCATGGCGGGATTCTCGGGGCTGGTGGCAGCCGCCTTTCCGGTTTGGCACGCCGTCCGCGGACGGCCGGCGAGAGCGGCCGCCGGTGCACAGCCGTGATCATTGCCCTGCTTATTGGGTGACAGATGTCCGTGTGCCTTTTTTGACCTGCGTCAGATAATAAGAGAGGGGGGTTGTCGCCAGGCAAGCCCAAAAAGTGCAGCCGGGAACAGGTTCCGCGAGTATTCTTTGACAAGGAGGTTCCAATCGTATGGAAACCCGCTGGGCGGACGGCAAAGTGGCGCTGGTCACCGGCGCGGCCACCGGCATCGGCCGGGCCACCGCGCTGGCGTTTGCCCGGGCAGGCGCCAAAGTGCTCGTAGCCGACGTCAACGAAGCGGCCGGCCAGGAAACTGTCCGGCTCATCCGAGATACCGGCGGCACCGCGGAGTTCGCCCTTGCCGACGTGTCCCGGACCGAAGATGTGGCCGCGATGGTGCGCCAGGCCGTGGAACAATTCGGCGGCCTGGATTTCGCGTTTAACAACGCAGGCATCGAAGGTGTCCTGGCACCTACCGGAGATTACCCCGAGGACGTCTGGAACAAGGTCATCGCCATCAATTTGACCGGCGTCTGGCGGTGCATGCGCCACGAGATTCCCGCGATGCTGGGGCGGGGGGGCGGCGTGATCGTCAACACCGCGTCGATTTTGGGCCTGGTGGGCTTTGCCAACGCGCCCGCGTACACCGCAGCCAAGCACGGGGTCGTCGGCTTGACCAAGGCCGCCGCCCAGGAGTACGCCACCAAAGGAATCCGGGTCAACGCGGTCTGTCCCGGCTTCATCGAGACGCCCATGGTGATGGAGCGGGGCGTACAGGCCGGCAAGGACCGAGCGGCCTACGATCAGATCGCCTCCCTGCATCCGATGAACCGCCTGGGCAAGCCGGAGGAAATCGCCCAAGCGGTGCTGTGGCTCTGCTCGGACGCCGCGTCGTTCGTCACCGGCCACACGCTGACGGTGGACGGCGGCTACGTGAGCCGGTAGCCTAAGAGAGCTATCGCGGCGGTCAACGCTTGAGCCCGATAGACATGAGCCGATCCTTGACCCGGGCCACATGCGCCCGGGTCAAGGCTTCGGCTCGCTCCGCGTCTCGAGCCCGAACTGCTTCGAAGATGGCCCTGTGCTCTTCCAAAGCTTCCTGGGGACGGCCCTCGATGGCCGCGGCGCGGTGTTTGAGCAGCCGGGACACTTTAACGAATGACTGCAAGGCTTCGATCAACTGTTTATGGTGGCTTGCCTGAATCAGCAAGTCGTGAAAGTCTCTGCCGTCTTTGTCAATCCGCGACGCGGTCTTGCGGTCGGCCACTTCATCCAAGCGGCGGTTCAGGTACGTCTCCATGAGCGCAAGATCCTCATCGGTGGCTCGCTGGGCAGCAAACCGGGCCGCCATGCCTTCGAGAACTTCGCGCACCTCGAAGGTGCCCACGATGTCCTCCGGAGACAGGGTGATGACCGATACGCTGCGGCGAGCATCAATCTGCACCAGGCCTTCCGCCTCAAGCCGGCGCAAGGCTTCCCGGATCGGTGAGCGACTCGTTCCGAACAGCCGGGCGAGTTGGCCTTCAACCAGACGCTCGCCAAAGTCAAGTTGACCTTCTAGAATAGCCCGCTCCAATTGGTCGTGGATTTGGTCCGCCAAGGAACCAAGGGGCCGGGGGGCCATCAAATTCTCAATACCCACGCCGCATCACCTGCCGCATTGTGCGCTGTTCCCTTCTCGCAAACGGACGGTCAAGTACACAGTACCATGACTCGCGGGCACAGAAACGTTCACGTCCGCCGGCAAACGATCCGCCCGCCCTTCATCACGAAGCGGACGTCCCGCACTGCTGCGATGTCTTCCCACGGACGGCCCCGCACAGCGATTAGGTCGGCCAGTTTTCCCGCTTGAAGCGTCCCGACGAATGACTCCATTCCCAGAGCCCGGGCACCCGTGACGGTCCCCGCAAGAAGTGCCTCCCGGGCCGTCATGCCTGCCTCCACAAGAAGCTGGAATTCCACGGCGTTTTCACCGAACGGCGTGTGCGGCGGACCGACGAAGTCGGTGCCCGCGGCGATCAACACCCCGCACCGCCGGGCGCGGGCTACCGAGTCCAACTGCCGATCCAGATGTCGTTGCCAAACGGCCGCTTGCTCGGGAGGCAACCCCCCAGCCGGGCCGCGGCGCGCCCGCATGGCCGGCAAGGACAAAGTGGGAACCAGGACCACCCCGCGGTCGGCCATGAGCTCAAATGTCTCATTTGAGGCTCCGTGGCCGTGCTCAATCGTGTCGACGCCGGCGAGCACCGCATTCCGAACTGCCGCATCGCCGATCGCGTGGGCGGCCACTTTGAGACCGGCCCGGTGGGCCTCGTCCACCATCACCCGCATTTCCTCCACGGTGTAATTGGGCCGGCTCTCGTCGGGCCCATCGGCCCATGGATGAACCCGGTCGTGGAACGGTCGACCGGACGACGCTCCGATCTTGATGAACGCGGAGCCGCTGCGGACCCGCTCCCTGACCCGCCGCCGGCATTCGTCCAGGCCGTCGGCGAACATGCCTAACGACTCGGCCCACCATTGGGGATAGCCGATAGGATCCCACGTTCCTCCCCGCTGGCAGATGTACTCGCCCGCCGCGACGATGCGGGGACCTTCAATGATCCCTTCGTTCACCGCCCGGGCCAGCGATGGCCCTACGGGACTGCCCATGCACCGCACGCTGGTGAAGCCCGCATCCAAGAGGCGGCTCAGGTCCGCCGCGGCCCGAAGCGCCCGGTAGGGCAGAGGCCACGTCATCTGCGCGCCCGCAACCGACCCATCCAGGCCGAACAGGTGCAGATGGGCGTCGATGAGCCCTGGAATGACCGAAAGGTCGCCCAGATCGATGACCTTGGCGCCCTGGGCGATCCCGGGCAGCTCGCCCAGGGCGCGGCGGGAATAGATGCCTGTAATCCTCTCTCCTTCCACCAGGATATCGGCTTCCAGCACCGGCTCCGGGTCGGCACCGTCCCAAACAGCTCCGCAGTGAATGAGCCACCGGTCCTCGGACGCCAATTCCTTCCGTCCCGCTCCTTTCCAGCGTCAGAGCCCGAGCAACCTCGGCAAATATAGCGTGAATCCCGGTACATAGGTGACGAGTAGCATGACCACCACCAAGGCACCGATGAACGGCAGCGCCTTGACGAACACGGTCTCAGCCCGGCGCTCGGCGATGTCCGCCGCCAGATACAGGCAGAGAGCCACTGGGGGCGTGACCAGCCCGAGGTTCAAGTTGATAAGGGCCATAACGGTGAACAAAAGCGGGTCGATGCCCCACGCTACGGCCGCAGGCAGGAGGATGGGCACCAGGAGCGTCATAGCGGCGATTCCCTCAAGCAACATGCCGGCGACCAGAAACACCACGTTTAGGAGCGCCAGCATCATGGCCCGGCTGGTCACCGCGCTGTCCAGGTAGTTGCGCACCATCGCGGGGACTTGCTGCGTCGCGATGACCCAATTCAAAAGGTTCGCGGCGCCGATCACCACCAGAATGACCGATGATGTCACCGCACTGCGAACGAGGATCTTCCAGAGGCTTCGGGCGGTAATCTTGCGGGTTGCGAGGCCGATGGCCAGCCCGTACACAACCGCCACTGCCCCGGCCTCGGTGGCGGTGAAAACGCCGCTCAGCACCCCCCCGAGGATAATGAACGGCATAACTAAGGCTGGTGCCGCCTTAAGGAATTGCCGTCCGACGTTGCCCCAACCTTCCCACCGGTTATTGGGACGATAGTGGTGCTTGCGGGAAAAAAGGTAAGCTACTCCCATCTGTAGCATGCCGATGAGCAACCCGGGCAGCACACCCGCAGCGAAGACGGCTCCCACCGAGACCCCCGTCATGACCGCCAGGATCACTGCGGGAATGCTGGGCGGGATGATGGGCGCCATAACCGACGAGGTAGCGGTTACCGCCGCCGAGAAGTCCCGGTCATATCCCTGTTTTACCATGCTGGGGATCAACATGCCGCCGATGGCGGCTGTGTCGGCTACCGCGGAGCCGCTGATGCCGGCGAAGAACATGCTGGCGGCGATGTTTACATGGGCCAAGCCCCCGGTAATGTGGCCGACAAGGCTTTTGGAGAATTGGACGATCTGATCGGTCAGGTCGCAATCGTTCATGATATACCCGGCGGCGACGAAAAATGGGATGGCCATGATCGGGAAGCTGTCGAGCCCGGTAAACAGCCGCTGGGGAACGACGATCAGGCTGCCCACCCCCGAATGGAGCAGTCCCGACAGGGCAGCCCAACCGACGGCAAAAGCGATCGGCACTCCGATGACCAACAGGACGAAAAACGCGATGCCGACGACGGCGACCGTCACGGCTTCACCTCCTCGCCACCCGGGCCGGAGAGCATCCCGCGGCCGGCGGAAACGCCAAAAAGCCGCGCCACACTGGATATGAGGAGCAAAGCGGCTTCCACGGCGAGGAAGGCTGCACCAATAACAACAGAAAAGTATGGAATCGACATCGACATACGCAACGACGGGGATCGCTGGAAACTTACCAGTTGAATGAGATCCATGCCGTTTGCGACCACGACCACACTCAACACCAAGATAGCCGCGTGCGCGATAACGTCGGCCGCAACAGCCCACTTCCCCCGCAGGCGGTCCGTCACGATGGTGATGCGGATGTGACGTCCTTCCCGCAGCGCCAGGGGAGCAGCCAGGTAGGCCATGTAGACCATTGTGTAGCGGGCCACCTCTTCCGCCCATGGGATCGGGGCATGCAGTACGTATCGGAAGAACACGTTGGCAAAGACCACCGCGATAAGGGTGGCGATGCATAGCCCCGCCGCGGCGGCAAGCACCCACCCCGTCAGCCGAGCGACAGTGTTCAGACGGAACCCCTCCCCGTCAACAGGCTTTCCGGTCTCATCGCGGCGCGGGCGCCCGGGCCCTCAAAGGAAGCGTCCGATGGGCCGGCCGTGGACCGGCCATCGGACGCTTGTCCATTGACTACTGTCCGGAGGCGAATGATGCCTCAGCCTCCGCTACTGCCTGGAGCACCTCATCGATAAGCGCCGGATCGATTTGCGTCGACAGCCATTCGATGACCGGTGCTTGGGCGAGCTCCCGAAATTGGGCCAGTTCCTCCGGTGCGGGCGCGTAAACCTCCATCTCCTGCTGAAGCTTGCTCAAGGCCAAAGCTTCGTTGAGCGCCTTGATTCCCCGGTTCACCCGGGCCGACGTATAGGCCGCCCGGCGCAACAGCTCCTGGTCCTCCGGCGAGAGGCTGTTGAAAAACCGCTTGTTGATCACGGTGAAGTCGACGCCGAATGTATGACCGTCCAGCGTCAGGTACCGCTGCACCTCGTACAGCTTGGCGTAGTCGATGGTGCTCACCGGGTTTTCCTGCCCGTCAACCACACCCTGGTCGAGGGCGCTGTACACCTCGGGCCAAGGAATCGGCGTGGGGCTTGCGCCCAACGACTGCACCAAGCGCACGTATATGGGCGTCTCCTGAACGCGGATGTTCAGTCCCCGCATGTCCGCCGGCGTGTGAATGGGCCGTTCGTTGTTGGTAAAGTGCCGGAAACCGACCTCTCCGTAACCGAGATTGATCATGTTGGTCTTCTCAGCCAACAGTGCGGAGATCTTTTCGCCCATCGGCCCGTCCAGGACTTTCCAGGCCACGGCCTCGCTCGAGAACAAGTAAGGAATGTCAAACACCATGGCCTCGGGGAAGAAACCGGCCATCGCCCCGGACGCTACGCCCATCTCGACGGTTCCCAGATTGATGGCTTCCAGGTACTCCCGCTCGCCGCCCAATTGACCCGCAGGATAAACTTCCACGGTAATCCGCCCGCCCGACTCGGACTCCACCAAGGCCTTGAAAGTGAGCGCCTGCGCATGTTTTTGCGCGACATACGGATCAGCCGGGTCGGCGTGCGCAAATCGAATCGTGATCTTGCCTTGTGCCAGAGCCGCGCTGCCGCTTGCCAGCGCCACAGCCAGGAACACGGCCACAAGACCCCACACCAGTCGCAAAGTCCTTGTCTTTCCCACCGGTGATTCGTCCCCCTTTCCTTATCCCTGCCGTCGATTCGTTAGACTGTCGACCGCCAGCGTGCCATCCTCCAACGCCTACCGGCTTCCAGTCGCTTCCCGGCTCTTGCTCACCTCCCTCCGGTCTGATCGCTTAAGGATCGTCGGCTAAACGCGACCGGAGGGGATGCCAAGGCGGCGAGCGCGCTCAAGCACCCGCCGCGCCCGCTCCACCACCGGCACGTCCACCATCCGCCCGTCAACCTCCAAGGCCCCGATTCCTTGAGCGGACGCCCGCTCGTAGGCCTGGACAACGTTTTGCGCGTGCGCGACTTCTTCAGCGCTCGGAGAAAACGCCTCATTGAGGATCGGGATCTGCGCGGGATGAACGCACGGAGACCCTTCGAAACCGAGCGAGCGGGACTTTCGAGCGATGGAGCGTAGTTGCTCGGCGTTCTTGTAGTTCGCAATCGAACCGGCCAACCCCAGCGGCACGATTCCGCAGGCCCGGGCAGCCAGCACGATCTGCAGCTTCGCGTACAGGACGCCTTCTCCGTCCGGGTCCATTCCCGTCGCGGCTGCGAAGTCTTCGCTCCCCAGCATCAGCGCGACGACCCGGGGATCGGCGCCGGCAATGGCATGCGCGTCCCGTAGCGCTTCCGCCGACTCGATGAGGGCAACAACCCCAGTCGAACCCCACGGCACATCCCGTTCCCGTTCCAGCTCTCCAACGACTTCACCGAGGAGCTTGATGTGGGCGGCGCTGTCTGCCTTGGGGACGACCACCGCCCGCACGCCAGGACCGACGACCGCCTCCAGATCCCGGATCGCCCACCGCCAGGGCCGGTTGATGCGCACCAGGACGTCGACTCCATCGTTCGCCAGCATCGCGGCAGCATGCCGGGCCTTCTCCCGGGCCCGTTCCTTTTCCGTGGCGGGTACGCTGTCCTCAAGGTCCAGGATGACAGCGTCGGCGCCCCGGGCAGACGCTTTCTCGACGAACCGGTCCACATGGGCTGGAACGTAGAGAAGCGAGCGCCACGCGGGTAGGCCGCTCGACTTCATCGCCACTTCCTTCATATGACGCCCTCCCTGGCGAGCCGATCGATTTCAGCCGCCTCAAACCCCAGCGCGCCCAGCACCTGCCGGTTGTGCTCTCCCAAGACGGGGGCAGGCAACCTCAGCGCCCCGGGAGAGACCGAAAAGCGGGGGACGATGTTGTGCATCGGAAACCGGCCCGTCTCTTTGTCCGGCATCTCGACGATGACTTGCCGCGATAGGAAATGCGGGTCCTTGAGGATCTGGGAAATGTCGTAGACAGGGGCAACGGTGACGCCGGCCCGCTCGAAGAAATCGAGGTTTTCCGCCAGCGTCCGCTGGGCGATGAACGACTGGACGATGGCGTCAAGCTCTTCCACGTTGGCCAGCCGGTCCGCGTTGGTCCGGAACCGGGGATCCTCGATCAAATCCTCGCGGCCCATGGATCGAAACAGCCGCTCGGCCATAATCTGCATGGAGGCAGACAGGGCCAGCCACCGCCCGTCCCTGGTCTTGTACACGTTGCGGGGTGCACTGGAATTGGACCGGCTCCCGGTCCGGGCCTTGACCTTGCCGGTCAACTGGTAAATGCCAGCTTCGACCGATAGAAGGGAGAAGAGCGGATCAAATAGGGCCAGGTCGATCACTTGTCCCTTGCCGCCCGAAGCGTCCCGGTATCGAACGGCCGTCAACGCGGCAACGGCCCCGTAGAGCCCGGCCACCATGTCCGCCAGCGCCAGCGGCGGAAGGACCGGCGGACGGTCGTCGTATCCGTTTAGAGCTGCAAACCCGCTCATCGCCTCTACCAGGGTGCCGTACCCCGGGCGCTGGGCATAGGGGCCGCTCTGGCCCCATCCCGAAATGCGGACGACGACCAGGCCGGGATTGCGGTCAAGGAGGATTTCAGGCGCCAGTCCCAGCTTTTCCAGCTTCCCCGGGCGAAAGTTTTCAACGAACACGTCCGCCCTTTCCAGGAGCTGGAGCAAAATCTCGCGCCCTTCCGGCCGCCGGAGGTTGAGGGTGATGCTGCGCTTGTTGCGGCCGTAGATCTTCCAGTACACGCTGATCCCTTTTACCCGCCAGTCCCGCAAAGGATCGCCGCGGCCGGGTTCCTCGACCTTGATCACGTCGGCGCCCAGATCGCCGAGAACGCACGTAAGCATGTTTCCCGCCACAAGCCGCGACACGTCCACAATGCGCATGTCGTTCAGTGGTCCGACGTCGTCCGGACGATAGTCCATGGCGCCCTCCCGCAACCAGATCAGTCCAGGTTGAGCACAACGACCTTCTGCTCGGTCATCCGCCGCACGCACTCCGCCGGCGACTCCCGACCCATGCCGCTTCCCTTGACGCCTCCAAACGGCATGTTGTCAGCCCGGTACTTGGAGCTGTCGTTTACGATTACCCCGCCGACTTTCAAGGCTTTGGCAGCCCGGAACGCAACGTTGATGTCCTCAGTGAACACCCCGGCCTGCAAGCCGTACGGGGAGTCGTTGATTCTCTCCACACCTTCTTCCACGGATCCGACGGGAATGAACGATACAACAGGGCCGAACACTTCCTCGCAAACCACTTTCATGTCCGGTTGGACGTCGACCAGCACCGTCGGCCAGACGACCGCGCCCTCGCGCCGGCCGCCGAAAGCGATCCGGGCACCTCTCGCGTGGGCCTCGTTGACCCACGATTCCACCCGCTGGGCAGCCGACTTGTCGATCATGGGCCCGATGTCGGTCTCCGGGTTCATCGGGTCCCCCACCACCAGCCGGTCCACCGCCTGGAGAAACCGGTGCAGGAGCGGTTCGTACACGTCCCGGTGAACGTACACCCGCTGGGTGGAAATGCACGCCTGCCCGGTCGTGGCAAAGGCTCCCTGGACGAGCCGCGGGACGACCTTCTCGATGGAAACGTCCCGGTGGACGTACACGCCGGCATTGGATCCGAGTTCCAGCATCAACTTTTTGAACCCGGCCGTGCTGGCGATCTCCCGGCCGACCCGGGCGCTGCCCGTGAAGGCGATGAATTGAACGCGGGGGTCTGTGACAATCTGGCGGCCCACCTCCGCGCCCCCGTAAACGATATTGAGAGCTCGAGGAGGCAACCCCGCTTCGAGCAAGATTTCGCCGAGCATCAGCCCCGTCAGAGGCGCTTGGGGCGACGGCTTAACCACGACCGCGTTGCCCGCGGCGATGGCCGGACCGGCCTTGTGAATGATAAGGTTGAGCGGTGAATTGAATGGTGTAATGCACGCCACGACGCCCACCGGCTCCCGCCACGTAAAGCCAAGGCGGTTCTCCGAACCGGGCACCCGGTCCAAGCGAACTTCCTCGCCCCCGATCCGGCCCGCTTCCTCAGCGGACAACCGCAAGGTGAATATGGACCGCTCGATCTCCTGGCGGCTGGCCCGGATGGTCTTTCCGCTTTCCCGGGTGATGGAGACAGCCAGTTCCTCCTTGCGAGCTTCCACCAGCCGGGCGGCGTTCATTAAAATGTCGTACCGCTGGTGCGCCGGCAGCGCGGCCATCTCCCGAGCTGCATCCGAAGCCGCCTGAAGCGCCCGGTCGACCAGCTCGCGGTCGGCCACCGGAACGCTGGCGACGACGGTGTCATCGTACGGATTGACGATGGACGCTTGGACCGGCGAGGAAACCCACTGCCCACCGATGAGCAGCCGATAATTGTCGACCATTGGCTTTTTCCGCTCCTATCGGGCAACTCCAATCTAGGACACGAAAGCGATCTTCAGGCTCTCGCGCTTTTTCATCAGCGGGAAGATCTCGGTGCCCTGCTCAAGCGGCATCCGGTGTGTGATCAGGCGGGACGGGTCGACCCGTCCGGTCGCGATGAGCCTGAGCGCCTCGAGAAAGTGCCGCCGGACGCTGGCCACCCTCCCCATCCAGACCATGTTTTTGCGAATAATTTGCAGGACGTCGACTTCGGTTTCCCGCGCAAGGCCCGTGGTCACCAGCTTACCGTTGCCGGCCACAAGCTCCAGGGCGGTACGGACGCCGTCGGGCGCGCCGGTGGCCTCGATAACCAGCTCCATTCCGACGCCGTCAGTCATCTCCCGGGCGGCTTCAAGGGCTTCCTCTCCGCTTGCGGCGGACAACACCCGATCGGCGCCCAGCTCCTCAGAGATGCGCAACCGCTCTTCGTCCCCGGGCCGGCCCAACACGAGGATCGGCCCTACGCCCCAGGCTTTGGCGACCAGCAGGTGAAGCAAGCCGATAGGCCCTGGCCCGACGATGGCCGTAGGTTGCGCCGGCCGGGCTTGCAGGCTGTTCAGGGAGTGCACCGCCAGGGACAAGGGCTCAAGCATGGACGCGCTTTCAAACGAAACACCTTCGGGCAGGGGGATAAGAAGCGAAGCCGGCACCTTGATGTACTCAGCAAAGGAGCCGTCCATCGTCAAGCCGATGTGGTGCCATCGGGGACACAGATTGTATTCGCCCCGGGCACAGTGGTGGCACTGGCCGCATCCGATGATCGACTCCATGCCGACGCGATCGCCGGGACGAAAACCGGTGACGCCGGGCCCCACCGCGGCCACCTCGCCAGCCGCTTCGTGGCCCAGAACGAACGGAAATGGCAAAGGCCGCTTTCCCACGTACTTGTCATCATGCACCAGAACGTCGGTGCCGCACACCGTGGTGCATACGACCTTGACCACAACCTCGCCTCGCCCGGGCGCCGGGTCGGGCACATCCGTCACTGCCACGTTGCCTACACCGGGCGCCGTTTTCACCAGGGCTCGCATACCCGTCGCCCTCCCTAACGAAAGCTAAGTACTTCAACAGCCGAAATCATTACGTCCCAGATCCGGCCGACAGAATCTCAGCGATGTCCCAGTACCCCGTACGGGGCATGGGCACATCGCCCCGCGTGCGCACCTCCACCAGAGCGCACCGGTCCCGTCCTAACGCCTCTTTGAGGACCGGAGCCAGTTGGTCCGGCTCAGTCACCAAATACCCGTCGATCCCGAATGCCCGGGCAAGCCCTTGAAAGTCCGGATTGTAGGGACTTCCGTCCCGGCGGCGGAATTCGGTCCCGTAGCGATTGGCGAAGTAGGTTTCGCCCATGCACGTGATGGTGGAGAAGCAGTAGTTGTTGAAGAGAACCCAAACGACCGCCACATCGAGTTCGACAGCCGTGGCCACCGCCCCAAGGACCGACGTGAAACCGCCGTCTCCCACCAGCCCGAGCACCTTTCGGTCAGGACGCGCGAGCTTCGCGCCGATGGCCGCCGCAGGCGAGAATCCCATAGTCGCCATGCCGCCGCTGGTGATGAAGGTCATCGGCTGGCGGGACGGCAACTGTTGTCCGGCCCCGTTTTTGTTCCAACCGACATCGGTGACGAAAACGGCATCTGGCGGGGCGATACTTCTGAGCTCCCGCAGCACCCGGGCGGGATGGATCGGCACGCCGTCGTCCAGCTGGGACTGATCCAGCTCTGCCTGCCAACGCGCTTTGCGCTCAGCCAGCAGGGCCAGGCGCTCGGCCGGATCCGGGGCCTGGTCCCGCTGGTCCCGGATGGCATCAACAAGCTGTCTGAGGCTCCGCCTCGCATCGGCCACGATGCCGACGTCGGCAGGGTAAATCTTGCCAATCTCTTGCGGGTCGAGATCGATCTGAATGAGCCTGGTCGGCGGAATCGCAAACGTGTGCTCCACCCGCCACGACGAGCAGTCGGCCTCCGCGAAGCCGGTGCCCACAGCCAGGATCACGTCAGCTTCCCGGGTCGTCTCATTGGCAACCTTCGTCCCCCAAATGCCGGTCACTCCCACCGACAGCGGATGATCTTCAGGAAACGCTCCTTTGCCCATCAGCGAGGTGGCCACAGGGATCTGCAAGAGTTCGGCCAGGTCCCGGAGCTCTTGCCACGCTTCGGCCAACAGCACCCCTCCGCCGGCGAAAATGACCGGGCGCTTGGCCGAAACCAGCAGCTTCGCAGCCTGCTCGATGGCCGCCTCATCCGCCGGGGGGCGCGCGTGCCCGGCTCGCCGAACTGCCGGATCGGGAACGACGCCGTCGACGGGCTGGGCTAGCACATCCATGGGGACATCCACCAGCACGGCCCCGGGCCGTCCGGTCTGGGCCGTATTCAATGCCCGAGACATGACGTCGGGCAAATGCCGCGCGTCGTCCACCCGCCACACCCGCTTGCAAACCGGGCGGTATATGTCTCCTTGAGAGGCGTCGGAGTGGAACCGGATGCACTGGTGCGCGTCGCGGGGGTGGTGATAGGAGGGAGTGTTGCCGGATATGACCAACATGGGCGTGCAGTCGGCTGCCGCGGTGACCACTCCGGTCAAGGCGTTGGTCAGCCCGGGCGAGAGGTGTACGAGGACCACCGCTAGCCGATGGGACGCCCGGAAATAGCCATCCGCCGCGTGAGCCGCCATTTGCTCATGCCGAAATGACACGAAATCGATACCGACCTTCTGCAGCGCGTCGATGAGCGCGTAGTTGGTGTGACCGCACTGGCCGAAGACTTTGTCGACGCCTTCCTTTCGCAGAATTTCGGCGATGAACTGGGCCCCGTTCACCCGTGTCCCTCCCCTTCCTAGGGGTGTGGTTTCCTGGCCAAACCCGCCCTAAGGCGCAGATTCAGACCTTGGGCCCCAGGCGGTCTCGACCGACAAACGATGATCGATGGTCGACCATCGTTTGTATTTGCGAACATCATAGTCAACTTATCGTCGTGTTGTCAATATCTTCGTTTGACAAACATCACAGGGAAGTTCATGTGCGTCCTGGCTTTTCTGCAGACCACGTCGAATCGAATTCTGGGTCACCCGCCGTCGCGGGAGCTTACCGGAAGGCGTCGAAACACGCTCTGATCATTCATGCGGAAAGGGATGCGCCATGGCCAATTTCGAATGGTACCGGTCCTTCGTCGCCATCTACCGGGAAGGGTCCGTCTCGGCGGCGGCCCAGGCCCGCTACATGACGCAGCCGGCCATCTCGCAGCACTTGGCGGCCCTGGAGCGGGAGGTGGGCGAACCCCTCTTCCAGCGAGGGCCGCGAGGGATGGTGCCGACCGAGCGGGGCGCCGCCCTGTATTCGGCGGTGGCCCCCGCGGTGGAGCAGCTGGAACGCATCACATCCCAGCTTCGCGGCGGATCCAAGGAAGCCCATCACCGCCTGGGCGCACCCGCAGCGTACTTTCGCGAGCGCCTCGTTCCGGCATTGGCCGAATACCCCGGCCGTTTGACGGTCTCCTTGGGTGAATCCGCCCAGCTGGTGGAAGCGCTGCGCGCCGGGGAGCTCGATGTCGTCATCGCCACCCAGCACCTAGAAGCCCCGGGGCTGCAGTTCGTTCCCTTGGAGACCGAAACGTTCCGCTTGGTGGGCGGCGCAGGCGAGCCCGTGCCGGACTGGACGAGCGACCCAAAGGCCGCGCGCATCGAGCTGGAGCAGCGGCGCTGGATCAGCTACGGAGAAGAGCTGCCCGTCATCCGCCGTTTCTGGCGGGAGGCTTTTGAAGAGCGGCCGCCCTTCACTGCCCACCTGGTCGTCCCGGACCTGCACGTCATCCGGGAGCTCGTTCAGGCCGGCGCCGGCATCAGCGTCCTGCCCGCTTACCTGGTGGATGAACCATTGAAGGCAGGGCGGCTCAAGGAGCTTTGGATCCCGCCCCGGCCGGTGCGGAACGCCCTGTGGCTCGCCTACCGCACCGGCCGGAGGGCCGACCCGGGCCTCATGCCGTTTGTCCGCTGGATTCTTGAGCGCGCGCCGCGCCCTTTAGAGCCGAGATGACCGCCCGGGCCGCGCTGACGGTGGACTGCGGATTCTGACCCGTGATCAAATTCCCGTCTACTTCCACGTGGTCCGCCCACTTGGGGGCGACCACAAACTCGGCCCCAAGCTCCCGCAGCCGGCTTTCCAGGAGGAAGGGCATGAGCGAATCCAAGCCGGTGGAGCGCTCCTCCTCGTTGGTGAATCCGGTCACCTTCCGACCGGCCACAAGGGGCCGTCCGTCCGAAAGGGTGACCCCCGCAAGCCCCGCGGGGCCGTGACAGACCGCCCCGATCACCTGCCCCCGCTCGGCCAAGCTGCGGAGAAGCGCCTGCAATGCGGCGTTTTCCGGAAAGTCGAACATCGTCCCGTGGCCCCCGGGCAAAAAGAGCGCGTCCACGTCCGACCCGTCGACTTCATCGATCGGCACCGTTTGCCGGAGCGCCTCCAGCGCCGCCGGCCACTTATCCCTTGTCTCGCCGGTCAGGCTGCGCGGGTCGATGGGCACCGAGCCGCCGCGCGGGCTGGCGACCGTAATCCGGAAGCCCTCTTCCCGGAATAACTCGTACGCCTCGGCAAACTCGGACAACCACACCCCCGTCTGTTTGCCCGGTCCCATCTCCCCGTGGCTGGTGACGACCATCAACACATGTGGCTTCACGGAATCTCCCCCTTTCGACGCAGGCTCTACACCCAGTATAGGGCTCTGGTTCCCCTCCCACCCATCGCGGAATCGAAGGCCGGGTATAAGCGTTTTAGTCCGGAAGGGGCCTTGGCCCGCGACAGGGAGCGCACGAAGCGACGACGGCCTGGGCTAGCCGGTGCCCACCACCGCGAACGACGTCCGCGGGCAGCGGGATCCTTAGTTGGAGTGGATCGCAAAACCAAAATCGGCTCGCGCGTCGGGGGAGGATTCTGTCAAAACGGTCAGAGCAGGAGTTCTGCTCCGGTACCGGAGAATATAGCCGGGTAGTCTTTGGCGGAGGTGGCACATTCGTGAGGACGTTGGCGGTCTCGCGCCGGTGGGCGACTACAGCCCCGGTCGCGCTGTTGGCCTTCCTGATAATGGCCGGTTTTGCCCGCGCCCAGGAGGTTCAGCTCGTCGTCTCATCGTACGGCGGTGCGTACGACGAGGTGTTCAAGGAGTACATTGTGGAACCGTTCGAGCGGGAGAACCCTGGGGTGCGGGTCGTCCTCGCCCCTTACGCCACGGTGACGAACTTGGCTGCCCAGCGGGCCAATCCGGTTCTCGACGTGGTGCAGCTGGACGATTTTGACATCATCGACGCGGCCAACCGCGGTTTGCTCGAGGTGTTGCGGCCCGAGAACATCTCCCGCTGGGACGACCTGTACGACCAGGCGTTCCTCAAGGGAAACGACGGCAACGTTTACGGGCTGACCAACGTCTTCGGCGCGTGGGGCATCGCGTACAATACGCGGCACGTCGATCGCCCGGAGAGCTGGCGGGTGTTTTGGGACCCCGCTTACCGCAACCGGGTGGCGTTTATGGACAACTGGATTCCCGACATGCTGATGGCCGCCCGGGCATTCGGCGGCGATGAGCGCGACATGGAGCCCGCCTGGCGGGCCATCGCGGACATCTCGCCCTGGGTCAAACAGTTCTACCCGTCGTTTTCCGCGCCCCAGCCTTTGCTGGAGTCGGAGGAGGTGTGGCTGGCCTCCTGGTTTGACGGCCGCACGTACGCCTTGCAGGCCAGCGGGGTACCGGTCGATTTTGCCATCCCCAAGGAGGGGGGCATCCTGATCCGCGGCGGCCTGGGCGTCGTCAAGGGGAGCAGGAACCGGGAGCTGGCGGAGAAGCTCATCGACTTCGCCATGTCGGTCGAGGCGCAGCGGGCGTTCGCCAAAAACTTCTTCTATGGACCGACCAACCGCCGGGTCGCCCTCGAAGGGGACTTGGCTGAAAAGGTGGTATACGGCGACGCCGACCTGGCGCAGCTTTTGGTGCCCGATTGGGCCTACATCCTGACTCAACGTTCCGCTTGGACCGACCGGTGGTCCCGAGCAACCATCTGGTAGGTCGTGCGGGCAATGACGGCGATAGCACGCAACGGTGCGCGCTCCGAGGAGGGGCGCGCACCCGCGATTCGACTCGACCGGGTCTCCAAGCGGTATCAGTCGGTCGGCGCCCTCCACGGCCTCTCCCTCGAAGTGGGCCCGGGGGAGTTCTTCTCTCTCCTGGGTCCGAGCGGCTGCGGCAAGACGACCACCTTGCGCATCATCGCCGGGCTCATCGAGCCGGATGAGGGACGAGTCTATCTCCAGGGGACGGACGTCACCGGGTTGCCGCCTTACAAGCGCAACATCGGTCTCGTCTTTCAAAACTACGCCCTTTTCCCCCATATGACCGTGTGGGACAACGTCGCCTACGGCCTTCGGGCCCGGCGCTTCCCCGAGAGCGAGATCAAGGCCCGGGTCGAGCGATACCTGGACCTTGTCGGATTGGGTTCTATGGGAAACCGGCGGCCCCGGGAGCTTTCCGGCGGTCAGCAGCAGCGGGTCGCGCTGGCCCGGTCGCTGGCCATCGAACCGGTGGTCCTCCTGTTCGATGAGCCCCTGTCCAACCTGGACGCCAAGCTCCGGGAGCAGATGCAGGTCGAAATCCGGCAGCTGCAGCGGGAGCTTGGGTTCACCGCGTTTTACGTGACGCACGATCAGACGGAGGCCCTGTTGCTTTCCGACCGGCTGGCGGTGCTAAAGAACGGGCGGCTTGAGCAACTGGGCACCCCGGAGGAGCTGTATGAGGAACCCGCATCGCCCTTCATCGCCAATTTTCTTGGGAGAACCAACTTGCTGGACGGAATTGCCGTCCGTCAAGGGGACCGGTGGCTGTTCAAGACGCCCGGTGGCAGCGTCATCCCAGCCGGGCGGTTCGTCGGGCGGCTCGCGGACGGGGGGCCGGCCCGGCTGTCCGTGCGCCCGCAACGGCTGAAGGTAAACGTCTCCTCGGGTGAACAGCTGCCGGAAGATGGGGTCCGGCTCTCCGGGATCATCGAAGAGAGGCTCTACCTTGGAGATCGCCTGGAATACCGGATCCGGCTCGCCTCGGGCGAGCGGGTCGCGGCGTTCGGGCCCACCGAACGGGCGAGCGGCGCTCCGGGCGACGCGGTCACCGTCGCCATCCCCGCGGCCGCTTGTACGTTGTTCGGAGCGGAGGCTTGATCCGATGTTCGATGCCCCTCACCAACAGCCAGGCAGAGCGGCCTCCTCTTCAGGCGGACCTGCCTGGCGGCGCCGGCAGCAGCTTGTCTACTCGGCCGCGGGACTGGTCGCGCTCGCCTTCTTCTTCGCGTTCTTTGCTTGGCCGGTGGGGGCCGTCCTGGTCAACAGCCTGCGGCCGGCCGGGTCCGACGGCCTTACTTTGAGCGGATACGTCCGGTTTCTCAGCGACTCCTTTTACCTGCAGGCCACCTGGCGGACCATCTCCATCGCCGCCGTGAGCACCGCCCTCACTTTGATCTTGGGCTACGGCGTGGCGCTGTTCGCTGCGACCCGGCCCCGGGGCCGGGCTGTCTGGCTGACGTTGGCCGTCGCTCCGATGCTGGTGAGCCTCGTGATCCGTCTTTATGGGTGGATGATCCTCCTCAGCGAGCAGGGACCGGTCAACCGCATCTTGGTCGCGCTGGGGGTTTCGCCGGCCCCGTTGCCTCTGCTCTTTTCCCGCCTCGCGGTGGTGGTGGGCATCGTCCACTATTGCCTGCCGTTCATGGTGCTGACGATTTACAGCGCCTTGCGGCGCATCGATCCGGCCGTTCGGGAAGCGGCCGCCACCCTCGGCGCCGACGGCTGGTACGCATTCCGCACCATCGTCCTTCCCCTCTCGATGCCCGGCGTCATCGCCGGCACGTCCATCACCTTCGCCCTGTCCGCCAGCACGTTCGTCGTGCCGCTCATGATCGGCGGGCCCCGCGATCGAATGCTCTCCAATTACGTCCACCTGGCCGTCGAGCGGTTGGGAGACTGGGAATTCGCGGCCGTCATCGCGGTGCTCATGCTGGCCATGGTCGTCGTGGTGCTGGCCGGCGCGAACCGGCTGGCGGCCCGGTGGGAGGCGGCGAAGTGAAAGCGACCCGGATCTTGACATCCGCCCTCGCGGTCTTGGCGTACACGTTCATCCTAGCGCCGATCCTCGTCATTCTCCCTGCGTCGCTGGCGGACGGGCCGGCGTTCGTCTTTCCCCCGCGCGGCTTTACGACCGCGTGGTATGCCCGCTTGATCCACGATCCCCAGCTCGGCGGCTCCCTCCTGGTGAGCCTAGGAATCGGGCTGGCCGCGGCGGCCGGGGCGGTGGCGCTCGGGGCGGCCGTGGCGCTCGGGATCGAGCGCGGGAGGATTCCTGCGCGAGGCGTTTGGCTCAACTTGTTCCTCGGCCCGCTGGTCCTGCCTCTCATCCTGACCGGACTGGCGATGCTCATGTTTTTCAGCTCCCTTGGCTGGATAGGCTCTACGTGGGGCATCGTCATCGCCCACATCGTGTTGACTACGCCGTACGCGGTGCGAACCGTCCTCGCAAGCCTGACGGCTGTGAATCCGGCATTGGAGGAAGCAGCCTGGGTTCACGGGGCCGAGCCGTGGTATGCCTTCCGGACGGTGGTGTTCCCGCAGATTCGCCCCGGGCTTGTTGCGGGTGGGCTGTTCGCGTTTTTGGTCTCGCTGGATGAGTACACCGTCACGGTCTTTCTCACCGGCCCCGGCCTGGTCACCTTGCCGATCCGGATCTTCCAGTACATTACGCTTCACGTCGATCCGACGGTATCGGCCCTGGCCAGTGCCATGGTCATCGTTTCCGCGGCGCTGTTGATCGTTGCCGAACGCAAGCTGGGTATCCACCGCTATCTCGAACTGTAGCGGGCGTCACCCGCTTGGCGAATGGCCGGGCAAATTTGATCGCAGCAGGAGGTTTGTTTATATGCACGGGATCCGCTACTCCGGGGGCGGAGAAACCCGTACCCGGTTTACCGTCATCGGTTTTCCTTGGGATTTCGGCGCCTCCCTGGGGCGCCCGGGCGCCCGTTACGGACCCGGCGCGATCCGGGACGCCTGCCGCTGGAACCTCGCTCGGATCCGGGACGCTCGGATCTGGGACCTGGAGGGGGGGCGCGTCATCGACTTGAGCGGCCTTCAGTTGACCGACGCGGGCGACGTGCCCATTGCCGCCCATGACCGGGCCCAGACGTTTCAGCGGGCGCGCGACATGATCGCCCAAGCCGTCCGCGACGGCTCGGTCCCGATCGTCCTTGGGGGCGATCACTCCATCTCCCTGCCGGGCATCGAAGCCTTGGCCAAGGAGGCCGGCCGGCCCGTGGGGATCATCCAGATCGACGCCCACCTGGACCTGGTCGACGACTCACCGGTGCAGGGGCGGTATTCCCAAAGCAGCCAGATCCGGCGGGCCTTGGAGCTTGAGCAAGTGTCGCCGGCCCGCCTTGTACAGATCGGGCTGCGCGGGTTCAACTACCCGGAATACGCGGAGTATGCCCGCAGCCAAGGGATCACGCAGTTCAGCGCGCCCGACGTCGCCCGCCTGGGTGCGGAGCGGGTAGCCCAGGAGGCCCTGGAACGGGCCGGCAAGGACGGCGCGGCCATCTACGTCACCCTCGACATCGACGCCCTCGACCCGTCGGTAGCCCCCGGTGCGGGTCACCTTGAGTTCGGCGGTCTTTCGGTCCAGGACGTTTCCACCATGCTCCGCCTCTTGGCCCCGAAAGTGGCCGCCTTCGACATCGCCGAGGTGAACCCGGTCTTCGATTTCCAGGGCATGACGGCCAACCTGGCTGCCAAGCTCTTGTTCGACCTTGTGATGACCCGGGTCGCATCGGACGCAGCGTAGGCCGGCTCGCGCGGGCAGGAGCGGGACCGCGTCCCGCTCCTGTCGCCGCTGCGAAATCCGCTCCGGGGCCGCGGTCACAGAAGTGGATGCTCGTGGCGGGCCACAAGCCGCCGCCAGCGCCGTTCCACCTCGGCCTCGAATTCCCGCAAAAGCGGCTCGTTTTCCGGCTCCAGCAGGTGGCGGGTCTTGCCCATCATCTTGAGCCACTCGGCTACCGGAATGCGCTTGCCCTTGCTCTCCGGATTGTAGGTGATGGTGGTGATGCCCCGCTCCACCTCATACAGCGGGAAGAAGCAGCTGTCCACCGCCGCCCGCACGATCTCCGTTCCCTGGCTTTCGTCGCTTCGCCAGTTGAGGGGACAGGCGATGAGCACCTTGCCGTAGGCCAGCCCCTCGTTCTTGGCGTACCATTGGGCCTTGGCGGCCTTGCGCACCAGGTCTTGCGGAAACGCCTCCACTCCGGTGAAGACGTACGGGATGTTGGTGGCCGCCATGATCTGCGGGGTGTCCTTGTGGTGGAACGGTTTGCCCTTGCCCGCCGGACCCACCGCAGAGGTCGACGTCGCGTGCCCCAGGGGCGTCGAGTACGACAGCTGGCTGCCGGTGTTCATGTAGCCCTCATTGTCGTACTCCAAGATGATCATCCGGTGGTTGCGCAGCGCGGTGCCGATGGCGGGCCCCATGCCGATGTCCATCCCGCCGTCGCCGGTGATCATGACGAAGGTGATGTCTTCGCCCACGTCGATCTCACCCCGGCGCCGGCGCTCGTGAAACATTTCCACAAGCCCCGACAAGGTGGCGGCGCCGTTTTGGAATAGGTTGTGCACGTAGGTGATCCGGTGGGACGTAAACGGGTAGCCCGTCGTGACCACCATCGCGCACCCCGTCTGGTAGAGCACGACCACATCGCCCTCAAGGCCCATCAGAAACTGGTTCAGCGCCGGGAAGATGCCGCAGCCGGGGCAGGCGCCGTGACCGGGGGCGATGCGCTTGGGGCGCTGCATGAGCTGCCGCGGCGGCGGGACCTTGACCTGGAGCCGGCCGGTTTCCGGATCCGGCCTTACCGATACGAGGCCCGAGGCCTCCTCCCGGGAAATGGGCGCCAGCCCGGCCGGCGGCCGCCGCTCCGGATCGCCCGGCGTGACGCCGTGGTAGTCAAAGGCCACCTGTACCCGGCCTTCCCGGGCGGCGTCCATCGCGGCCCGGAAAAACGCCTCCGCGTCGGCGGGGTAAAAGTCCCGGCCGCCTAGGCCGTAGATGCGGCTCAGGACGAGGGTGCGGTTGTCCGGGTCGTCCTTAAGGGCCGCCTTGACCTCATGGGTCATGGGGCCGCCCGACGACCCGTACGAATCGCCCCGCTCGCCGACGAGCAGCGCCTTCAGGCCCCGGCACGCCTCCCGGATTTCCCGGGCCGGAAACGGCCGCAACACGTTGGGGCTGATGACGCCCACCTTCCATCCTTGCTCCCGCAGCCGGTCGGCCACGTCCTTGGCGGTTTCCGCGGCCGAGTTGAGCAAAAACAGCGCGACTTCCGCGTCTTCCATCCGGTAGAGATCCACCACCGGGTAGCGGCGCCCGGAAAGCTCCCCGTAGGCGTTGAACACTTCCGGGATGACCTCCCGGGCGGCCTCCATCGCCAAGTGCAGCTGGTACTTGTTGTTGATCAGGTCCGGGTCGTTCATGTACGGCCCGATGGTTACCGGCCGGCGGGGGTCCAGTGCGGTGACCCGCGGCGGCACCGGCCCAAGAAACGACTGCACGGTTTCGTCGTGAGCGAAGTACTGCACCCGGCGCTTCTGGTGGCTGGTGAAAAACCCGTCGTAGGCAACGATGACCGGCAGCTGCACCCGGGGGTCTTCCCCGATGCGCACCGCCATGATGTTCATATCGTAGACCGCCTGGGGATCCCGGGCCAAGAGCACGATCCAGCCCGTATGGATGGCGAAGTACAGATCCGAATGATCGCCCCGGATGTCCAGCGGCCCGCTGACCGAGCGGGTCACCAGGTCCAACACCATGGGAAACCGGGTGCCCGACTGCACCGGCAGCTGCTCCAGCGAATACAGGAGCCCGTTGGCGCTGGTGGCGTTGAACACCCGCCCGCCCCCGGTGGAGGCGCCGTAGCAAATCCCAGCGGCCCCATGCTCCCCGTCGCCCGGAATCAGGACGATGTTATGCTCTCCTGCCGCCGCCATTTCGCTCAAATTTTCCGCGATCTCGGTGGACGGCGTAATGGGATAATAGCCCATGATGTGGAAGTTGATCTGGCGGGCCGCCAGCGACGCCATTTCATTGCCGCTCAGAAAACCCGCCCGCTGGAAGGCTCCACCGGCCGCCTGCAGTTCGTCCTGCCGCAAGGCCATCGGTCTCACCCCGCTATCGGCTAGAAGTGGGAGGCTTGAAGCTGCCAATCATGCTTCACCCGGTGTCCCTCGGCCCAGCCGTCGGTTTCCGGGATCTTCACCAGCGCGTCCACCGGGCAGGCTTCCACGCACTTCAGGCATCCCTTGCAGTACTGGTAGTCAATGCCGGCCAGCGTCATGGCCGGGCGGCCCCGCTTGTCCCGTCCCATCTCCCACACGAAGCAAAAGTCCGGGCACACAAGGTCGCACTGCGCGCAATCGATGCACTTGTCCCGGAGAAACTGGGGCAAAAATCCTTGCCGGGACGCGGACATGTCCTTGCTGGCCGTATTTCCCGGCTGCAGGATGGCCCCGCCCGCACAAGCGGTGATATAGCCCCAAAGCGGCTCGGGACGGGTGAAGGGCGCGTCCTCGCGGCCGGCTTCCGTCCGCCGCTCGACCCACCGCACCTCGTGATAGCCCCGCCAGAAGGCCTGCAAATTGGCCTCTAACAGCCGGGGATACCGGGCGCCCAAAGAATCCCGGATGGCTTCCACCACCGCCTCCGGCGGCAGGAACGAACAAGCCCGGGTTACGGCCCCAAGCATCGCCATGTTGACCCGGCTGCCGGCGGCCACCGCGATGTCCAGCGCCGCCACGGCTCCGATTCGGCCCGAGGACAACCCCATCCATTCGGCCAGGTCCGCAGGTTCCCGGCGGGTATTGACCACGACGACGGAATCGGGATACAGCCCGCCGAGCACCCCGGGGTTCGACCGGATGAGGGCCTCGTGGAAAACCCCTAGAACGTGCGGGCGCTCCACGGGCGTCGCGTTGCGGATGACCCGATCGCCGCCGGCGAAGCGGATGAAACTCTTGACCGGCGTGCCTTTCTTTTCCGACCCGTACGAGGCAAAGTGCGAGGCGTTGAGCCCCACGTGCAAAACCCCGGCCTCCGCCAGGATCTTGCCCGCCACATTCGCGCCCAGACCTCCGATGGACTCAAGACGAATCTCAAAGAAGCCTTCCCGGTTTGTCGCGGGCAAGGCCACATCCTGGGGCATCATCCTCCCTCCCCCTTTTCACCGCGGTCTAGGTTCATTATCGAGCAGAGGCTCACGCCCGGCCACGGGCGGATGTCCCCTTCCGTTCGGCATTCGTCCCAAGACGCCGGCAACCCGGACCCGCCGCACCGCCGTCCGGCCGGGCGCATACACTGGAGGCGCGACATTTGAAACCGGGTGCAACGAGCAGGAGGGGGGGAGCCGCCTCGGGGGGCGGCGTATGCGGTGGAACACGGCACCTTGCAAGCCCTGAATAGACATCAAGAGGAACGGAACGGGAACGTCCAGGAGGTCGATGTGCCGTCGGTTCCCGATGGAGACGGCGCCGGCGGACAGCCCGGGTCTGAGCCGGAGTTTTTCCGCGTCCTGTGGGAGGCGGCCGACATGCATTTGCAGGAGGAACGGTACCAGGACGCCGCCAAGGCGCTGGAACGGCTGCTGTCCCAGAAGCGGCGGATTCCGGCGGAACAACGGCCCCGGGTCCAGCGGCGCCTGGCCGCCGCCTACATGCATCAAGCGCTGCGTCTCAAACCCCTGTCGGGCAACCGCCGCGCCGCCGTTCAGGCCGTCGGCTTGCTGGAGAAGGCGGCCCAGGTCGATGGGAGTCGGCCCGAGCCGATGTACTGGTGCGGCGTAATTTACCGTTCGTTCGACATGTGGGAAAAAGCGGTGGATTCCTTCCGCCGCGCCCTGGAAACCGATCCTGGGCACACAGAAAGCCGTCTTGAGCTGATTTGGATTCTCTTGCGTCTCGGCAAGACGGACGAGGCTCGGGAAACGCTGGCCGGCGCGCCGTCGGCGCCCCGGGACGAGCTGACAGAATGGCACTGGCAACGGATGGAGGCAGCCCTCCGGCTGTCCGAAGGCCGGGTTCTGGACGCCTTCGACGCATACCCGGCGTTCTTGCCCGACGGCGCGCCCGCCGCCGGCTGGTGCCGGGAGCTTGTGCACCTGGCCGAAGCGGCCGGTGCGGAGGCCCCCGCAGCCGTGCTTCGCAAAGTTCAATCCGTAAAAGATTCGGTGGAGATGCTCTTGGGCAACGCTCCCCCCGGAGAGGACCAACGAAATGTGAAGCGCCTGGCCAGCCTCACAGGCCACTTGAGAGCCCTTGACGCATGGGAACGGGGCGATGAAGACGCGGCTATCGTTTTGTGGAGAGTCGCATGCGAGACCGATCCCAATGATGCCCGCTACCGGCAACACCTGGTACGGGCCTTGATCGGGCGGGGTAGACGTGCGTGGGCCGCAGGCCGCATGGAAGAAGCCGTAAGCGCTTGGGAGGAAGCCAATCGCCTCGGCGGAGCAAACCCGCCCCTGATGCACCATATGGCCTTGGCCTACGAGCGCCTGAACCGGTGGGATGAAGCCAACCGTTGCTGGGAGGAGTATCTCCGGATGCGACCCGACGGTGAGGGAACCCCAGCGCGGCCGGCGGTGCTTTTGGCCATGGCGTCCAACGCGATCAAGGCCGGCGATCGGGACGGGGCGGACAAACTGCTGGCCCAATGGCCCAAGTCCGCGGCCAGCAATCCGGAGCTGCTTCTCCGCTACGGCTTGCTCCAGGTTCACTTGGGCAACGGGCCCAAGGCGGTGACCGCCCTCGCCCGCGTACTGAAGTCCGATCCCGAAAACGACATCGCGGTCAAAGCGCTGTTGCACGCCGTCCGGCTCAGCGGCGTCAACCAGCTGCAACTCGTCCTGGACCTCAAGGACGCGGTAGCCCGCCTGCCGCGGGACAGCTGGATGTTTCGCCATTGGCGGCACCACACCTTCGACCTGGGAAGGCGAATGTTCGAATCGTCGGCCCTGGACCAGGCGATGGAGCTGTTTGCCTCGGTGCTGCTCATCGACCCCGGCGACATCGACGGGTGGGTGTGGGCCGGAACGGTGCACATGAAGCAGGGCAACCGGCGCGGGGCGGAAGACTGCTTTTCCGAAGCCATTCGGTTGAATCCCAAGCGTCAGCGGACGTATCTGGACCTCGGCGCGCGCTTTCTCGCCTCGGGAGACCGGGACCGGGCCATGGCGTATTTCCACGAAGCGGTGGAAGCATCGCCAGGTCCTGAGATCCACGTGACCATCGGCGAGCTGTGTGCGGAGTTGGGCGTGCCGGACATGGCCGAGCAGCACTTCCGCGCTTCCTTGTCGGGTGGGCAGGGAGCCGAACCGCTTTTGGTGAGGGCCATCTTCGGCCTTGTGCGAACCGGATATGAGGACCGGGTGCGCCCGTTCCTCGAAGAGGCGTACCGGCAAGTCCCCGAAAGCATCCAGGTGCGGGTCCTATTGGCCGTGCAGCACCTCCGCCACGAGGAATGGGTACCGGCGGACGCCGAGCTCCAACAGGCCGAACGCATGGCCCGGGAGCGGCAGGCCGACGGCTTGCTGGAGCACATCAGCTTTTTCAGGAAAACCCTCATTCTCCTGCGCACGGTGGGGAAAATCGACGAGAAGGCGTTCCTCGATCGGGTCCGCTCCCTGCTCGAGGAATGGTTGCGGGAATCGGCCGGCTCCCTGGCCAAACCGGAGCCGCCCCCGGCCGAACCCGTGGAAACGCTGTTGGCTCAACTTCCGGACCCCGTGGCCGCCGAGCCGGGAGAGGCGGCGGTTCCGGATGGAAACGCCGCTCCTGAGCCGCCTCTCGCAGAGAGCGGGAATGTCTCCCTGTTTTTTAAGCTGAACATCCCGCCCGCGGCGGCGCTAACTTTCCACTGAGAGAAGAACGACCGGAAGGGGGTGGGGATCGTGCCGGTGCAGGGGTTTGGGTGCGGCCCTTTCCGGATACGAATCGCCGGTCCCGCTGACGCGGAGACGATTTGCCGTATAACCCGGGAAGCCTTCTCCGAGTTTGAGGGCCGAGTCCACCCCCCTTTCCGGGCCTTGGCCGAGACACCCGAGCTGATCCGGGACGAAATGGCAGACGGATTTGTCTACGCGCTTGCCGCCGCGGGCCGCGAGCCGGCCGGACATGTGCGGTACCGGTTACGACCCGGATACGTTCACGTCTCTCGCCTGGCCGTCCTTCCGGACTACCGCGGCCACGGCGCCGGCCGCAAACTGATGTCTTGGGTGGAGGACGAGGCCCGCCGGCTCGGCGTCGCTCTCCTTCGGGGCGAAGTGCGCACGTGTATGGATAACCTTCTGAACTACTATTTGGCGATGGGCTACGAACCGGTCGGCACCCGCTCGCTTGCGGGCGTGCCCGCTTGCCTGACCATCATCGAAAAGCGGCTCAACGCATCGCCGAAAGAGCCTGACGACGAGCCCATTTGGGTCGAGGAACAAGAGATCGCGTGGGAGCTGCTTCATCCCGCGCTCGCCGCGCTGCTCCGACCCCGGACCCACTGATCGATGATCATTTCAAGATAGGCGTCGCCCGCGCGGGCCGAGGCCCAGACCGCCTGGAGCAAAACCTCCTTTGCAAACGGGCACGGATCCGGAGCCGGAGAAGGTAGGAGACTCTCCTCAAGCAATGGCCGAAGCAAGCCGTACTTCTCTCGCTCTCCTTGCGGCATCACGGCGCTGACCGGACTCGCTCTCAGCATTTTCAGGCGGCGGGCTTGAGCAAAACAGTCGGCGGCGCGAGCTGCTTCCCCCGTCGCGGCGTGCACCCGCCCGCACCCGCTCCAACCGTCCGGGTCTTCGGGCAAGCGCAAAAGAAGGCTGACGAACTGCAGAAGCGCTTGCCGGTAGCGGCCCTTCTCCAAGGCGTTCCGTCCCAGGCGGACCATCCATCGCTTCCAGCGATCAAGGCCCCACCCGTCGTCGGGGTGCCGTTCGAGCAACCGGTTCAGCTCACCGATGACGTCCTTGGTCCGCCCGAACCGCTCCGCAGCCCAGACGCACAGGCGCAAGACCTCGGCCTGTTCCGAACCGGCCCCGCGCGCCTCCTGCAGCACGCGCCTTCCCGGTTGCCCGGTTCCATAGGCGCATGCCATCCAGACGGCAAGCCGCCGGGAAAGGGGAACGTCCGGCAGCAGTTGGACAGCGGCGGCCAGTGCCCGCCGTATGCCGGCGTCATCCTCCCGGGCCAGGGCAGACCGGGCCTCCATGAGCCGGCGGCGGTATTGCCACTCGAGAACCTGGCGGCGCCACCGCTTGTATTGCCGCTCGTCGGCGAACAAGCGCTTGGGAGCCCGGTTTCCCAACTCTTCGGCGAGGTCGTCGGGCAACCAACTGAACCTGTCCCGGAACGTCGCGCTCGGATCAACCGTGTTCACTACCGCCGAAGCCATAACGCACCGGTGGGGAGTGGAAAGCCGCGGCGCCGCCGCAAGGGCGCGCTGATAGTATGCCAGGCACGCGGGCCAGTTGCGGGCCAAAGCGGCGATGAGGGCCCCCTCCAGCGCCCATGCTGCCGGCATTTCCGGCCAATCCGGGCCGGGAAACCGCCGGTGCGCGCGGGAAATGTTTCCTTGCCGAAGCGCGTTCAGCGCCCAAAGGCGCTGCCAGGAGCCCAATTCCAGCGGTTCCCCAGGCGACGGCCCCTCTCGATCGGCCCCGGAGAGGGCTTTCTCACCCGGAACGTTTCCGGGATCGATCATCAGCTGCAGCCGTGCAAGGGTTCGGGCGTACTCCAAGGCCCGGGAGAAGGCATCCTTCGTTTCCTCCTCCGCCCGGGCATACCACTCCAGGGCGGCCGCCGGCCGCCCAACCTTGTGCAGAAGAAACCCCAAGATTGGATACACCGACGGGTCCCCCGCCGAGCGGGCCGACCGCTCGAGGTGACCGATCGCTGCTTCCACGTCGGGCTCCAGTTGCCGCAAGGCTTCGCGTGCAGCCTGCTTCAACGCCTCCGAGATCAGACGGCGCAGTTCTGCGCGCCGCGGCTCGGGCATGTCCGGCAAGCGGCCGAGGGCCTCTTCCCAGACGCCCGCGGCTTCCTCATGGCGACCCTCCCGGCGGGCGGCCCGGGCCAGCCGCATGTACTCGTTCAGAAGGCGCAACCGCTCCGGGCTCCACCAGGCTGCCGGCCTTTCGGGTAACACGGCGTTGAGCCAGCTGATGGCACTCTCGCCAGCCGGCATCATGGGCTCCTCCTCCTCGGCCCAGTGTACGCCTGCGCCCCCGGGCTGGTGCCTCTCCGCTGCGTCCCGTTGCCCGTATCCGGCGGTGGAGAGAACTGGATGAACGC
Organism: Bacillota bacterium; assembly: GCA_017656145.1. GTDB lineage: Bacteria > Bacillota > Limnochordia > Limnochordales > ZCTH02-B6 > JACDOI01. The sequence goes on from JACDOI010000003.1 coordinate 113,268, forward strand.
TGGAACCTTCTCAGCCCATGTCCGGCCGCGGTAGAATGATAGGGAGTATCGAAATCTGCTCGACTCAACTCGACTCAAGAGGAGGATGCGCCATGCGCTTTCCCCGACTGCAAGGCGCGCGCCTGCCGTGGGCCGCGGCGGTGATCGCGGCAGCGGCCCTGCTGATTGTCTACGCCGGCTTGCCCGAAGCCCGGCCCACCGCCGCCCAAGGGCAGCAGGCCCCCTTGCCCCTGGCCGAGAACGGCCCGTATTCCATCGCCGATGTGGTGGATGCCGTCGGCCCGGCGGTGGTGTTCATCGAGGTCGAATACCAGCAAACCCGCACAGGCCCGCAGGGCATGCCGTTCCCCGGGTTCCCGTTTCCGTCGGAGTGGTTTTGGCCCTATCCCCAGCCCAGTCCCCGGGGAGGGAGCGGTTCCGGGTTCATCATCGACGAAAAGGGGCTGGTCCTGACCAACCAGCACCTGTTCAGCCAGCCAAACATGATCAGCTCCATCACGGTCACCTTGCCCGAAGGCCACGAAACGTATGAGGCCCGCTTGGTGGGCTACGACTACGAGCTGGACCTGGCGATCCTCGAAATCCAGGGCGAAGGCCCCTTCCCCACCGTTCCGCTGGGCGATTCGGACACGACCCGGGTGGGCGAATGGCTCATCGCCATCGGAAACCCGTACCAGCTTGAACACACCGTCACCGTGGGCGTGCTCAGCGCCAAGGGCCGGGAGATCGCCGTCCGGGACGACAGCTCCAACACGCCCCGGGTGTACCGCAACCTGATGCAGACCGACGCGGCCATCAATCCCGGCAACAGCGGCGGACCGCTGATCAACCTGAAGGGCGAGGCCATCGGCATCAACACCGCGGTGTCGACCCAGGGCCAGGGCATCGGCTTCGCGATTCCCATCAATGCCGCCAAGGAAGTGCTCGACGACCTGATCAATCGGGGAATGGTGGTCCGGCCGTTCATCGGCATCCGCTACAGCAGCCTGGACGAAGCCACCGCCCGGCAGCTGCGCCTCTCCGTCGATCAGGGGATCATCATCTGGGAAGTCATCCCCGACACCGCCGCGGAGCGGGCGGGACTGCGGGTGTACGACGTGATCACCGAGGTCAACCGGCAGCCGGTGACGGGCACGGAGGACTTCCTCGCGGCCATTGAGGGCATCGAAGTCGGCGACGTATTGCTCTTCACCGTGATCCGCGATGGCCGGGAGGTGGCGGTCCGGGTCGAAGTCGGCCAGCGCCCAGCGAACATGAACCTGTGATTGTTGCTCCCATCGGTTCCACAGCCGGCGGCTCGAACTGGCTAGCGGCGCCCGTCGACAAGGGCTGGGCTCGCCCATGCGGGCGGGCCCAGCCGACCTTCCGGTTAGCCCCATGCCGTCCTCCGCACTCCCCCGCCCGCGGTCGACGCAATGCCCTCTGACAGAGACAGACGTCCCTTCCTGCGTCCGACCATCGGCCCACCCGCTTGTGACACCCTCCTCTAACCGCCTGCATCGCGGGAAGGCATAATGGAGGTGCAAATTCAAACACGACGGGAAAGCGGCACAGGCGCCGGAAGGAGGAACCGACGATGACGGAGATTCGTGGTTCAACCCTGGCGGTCAAGTTGTTCCATACCCGGGCGTTCGCCTGGTTGTGGGCGGTGTTGCGGGTATGGCTAGGGTGGCAGTGGTTGCACTCGGGGTGGGGCAAGTTGTTCAACCCGGCATGGATGGATGGCGGTTCTGCTTTGCAGGGATTCTTAAGCCGGGCGACGGTAGTGCCCGAAACGGGGCGGCCCCCGGTGGTTTACGATTGGTACCGGAGCTTCTTGCAGGCGTTGCTGGACGGCGGCCACTACACCTGGTTCGCCAAGCTCGTCGTCTTCGGTGAGATTCTCGTCGGCATCGGGTTGATTCTGGGAGCGTTCACCGCTATCGCCGCTTTCTTCGGTGCGGTGATGAACATCAGCTTCATGCTGGCAGGAACGGCCAGCACCAACCCGGTGCTGTTCACAGCCTCCATCCTCCTGATGGTGGCGTGGAAAGTGGCCGGATGGTACGGCGTGGACCGGTGGCTGCTTTATGAGGTCGGAACGCCGTGGCAGCCCGGCAGGACGTTGGCCCGGTTGTTCCGCCGAGACAAGACCCAGCCTCAGGTCGGCTGATCCTCGCTCCCCCTTTCACCACAGACGCCGGCCTGGGCTGCACCCACCCACCCCCGACGCGGCCCCGGGGCGTGCTCCCAGGCCGCCCCAATTTTTGGGCCAAAACAATTACACGCGCCCCGGGTGGATTT
>JACDOI010000004.1 GCA_017656145.1 Bacillota bacterium
GCCCGGGGGCACGATGGTCGCCCCCGTTCTGGCGGGGGGGTTCCCCCCGCGCGGCCGTAGATAGCTCTACGTCGTCCTGGTTGGCCAGCACGGTGTCGAGCGTGGCAGGCTGACCGTTGACGTGAATGCGGGCCGCTTCCCCTTTGGAGCCCGGGATGACCATCACGTCACCGTTGACTGTGACGGTGATTCCAGGACCCATGGAGCCCACCAGGTGGGACAGGGGGATGCCGGCGATGCGGGCGGCCTCCCGCACCGTGCACCGGTCGGGCAAAAACAGGGAAACCGGACGGCCGTTGACCCGCACCCGGATGGGCGGGATTTCCCGCCCGCGCGCAAGGCGCAAGGCGATGCCCAGCGCGGTCACCACCTCGGGCCCGCTCAGCCCAACCTCGCCCCGCACGCCCCGCACCGCTCGCCGGTCCCGGATCGCGACCCGGCTCTTGGGCAGCCCGAGCCGCTCGGCCAGCCCTTCCGCCAGCCCCGGCGTTTGGCTGCCGCCTCCTACAAGCAGCACCGCGGCCGGCGCCTTTTGGGCGGTCCACTCGCAGATCGCGCCCGCGATCTTGTCCGCGAGTTGTTCGGTCGCTTCCCGGATCGTTTCCGCCAGTGCGGCTGGATCGACGGTCACCGGCTCCCCCAGGACGTTTTCGACCGTGACCGTCTCGCCCCGGGACGCCCGGCGCTTGACCTCGTCGGCCACCGGGAAATCGAGCAAAAACCCGTGGGAGACGGCTTCGGTGATGGAGTCGCCGGCCTGGGGAACCATGGCGTACGCCTGCACGGTTCCGCCGCCGGTCAGCGCGATATCCGACGTGCCCGCCCCCACGTCCACCAAGACCAGATCAAGATGGCGCATCGTCGGCGGGATGACGGCTTCCAGGGCGGCGATAGGTTCCAGCGTCAGGCTGTTGACTTCCAGGCCGGCCTCCCGCAAGACGGCTTCCAGCGAGTCCACCACCGTCCCGGGCAGAAACGTCGCCAGCACTTCCATCGCAAGCTGCCGGCCCCGCTGGCCCGCGAGGCGCCCGATGGCGTCCCCGTCCAGCCAGCAGCCGGTCCGGCTGTGGGCGATGCAGTAGTACCCCCACCGCTGCTGCTCGCCGGGAAGGCTCGTCAAAAGCCGACCCTGGGCGTCGGCCACCGCTTGCCATTCGAGCTGCTGCTCCAACTCGCCGGAACACGTTTCGGGCCGGGACTGGATCTGCTCTGCCCGGCCCCGGGCTGTCCGGAGCGCCCGCCCGGCCGCCGCGATGCTGGCCTTCGTCAGTTTCGCGCCGACCGTTTCCTCAAGGCTCCGCACCACTTGGCGAACCGTGGCGGCCACGGCCGGCACGTCGTGCACTTGCCCGTCGCGCATGGCCCGGCTCCCGTGGCGGCGGACGGCTGCGGCCGATACCGACACCTCGCCCGATTCGACAAGGACCGCCAGACCCAAAATCTTGTGGGTTCCGATGTCCAAAACGAGTTGCAAGCCCGGTGCTTCAGCGGCCGGCAACGTTCATCCCACCACCGCCCGGGCCGCGGCGCCCGGATCCCCGGGCGGAGCAAACCGGTCCGGGTGCAAAATCCACGCCAGCACTTCCAACCCGTCGACGATACGGGGGCCCGGACGATTGAAGTAGGCGTGGGCGTTTACCGCCCACACTTGTCCCGAGCGAACCGCGGGCAGTTGATCCCAGCCCGGCAAAGCCGTAAGGGCCGGCAGTTCATCCAATGCCCGCCAGGCGTCGTAGCCGCAGGGCATGAGCACCAGCACGTCGGGGGCCGCCTCGACCACGGCCCGCCAATCGACCCGGGCCGACGGCTGGCCGGTTTGTGCCAACAGGGGACGGCCCCCGGCGATTTCCACCATTTCAGGAACCCAGTGGCCTGCACTGTAGAGCGGGTCGTACCATTCCAGGCAGGCGACCGAAGGGCGCGGCGCGCCCGCAGCTGCTTGCCTAACCGAGTCGATGCGGCGTTTCAAGGCGGCCACCAGGTCCCCGGCTTCCCGAACGCGCGCGGTGGCCTCCCCTACCCGCGCGATGTCTTCCAGGATGTCGTGGAGGGTGTGGGGGTGGAGGGTCACCACCTGAGGCCGGCGGGACAGGCGCTCGAGGGCCCGGTCCACGTGGCCGGTGGCGACCGCGCACACTTCACAGAGGGATTGGGTGACGACAAGGTCCGGCTGTTCCTCGGCCAGCCCCTCCTCGTCGATCACATACACGCTCTCGCCGTTTCGCACCCGGGTGGCCACCGCCTCATCGATCTCCCGGGGCTTGAGCCGGTGGGGGTCGAATGCGGGCCGGACGAGGACTCGCCTGCTTTTCGCCTCGGGCGGGAAGTCGCATTCGTGGGTCACCGCGCGCACCGCATCCCCCAAACCCAAGGCAAACAAGATCTCCGTGGCGCTGGGCAACAGGGACACGATGCGGGCGGGCTCGGGAGCCGTCATGCCAGTCCCTCCCGTCCTGGGATGATGACAATTTCCCCAGCCCGCCGCGGAAACCCTGCCGCGACCGACCGCCGGAAAACGGCCGTCGCCCGGCCGGATATCAGGAGCGCTCCGGCGTTGCGGTTCCGGCCGCCGGTGCCTTAGAACCCGCCGCCGAGCGGTCGCGGGCGTCAAGCAGCCAGACAACGATCAACAGGAGGCCGGCGAACACAAGCCCGGACGCGACCGGGTTCGTGCCCAGCAGATCGGGCCAGGACACCCGGCCGAAATTGAGGGGCCGGATCAGGAGCGGCTCCAGAACCGGATAAACGACCGCGTACGCCAGCGCCCCGGCCAGTCCGCCGCCGACGACCGCCAAGACTTCCCGGCGGCCCGCTCCCAGGGCGGCCAGTGCCGTTCCCGGGCAGTAGCCGGCCAGGGCAAAACCGGCCCCGAACAGCCCGCCGCCGGCGATCAACGCCAGAACGTACAACGTCTTGCTGCCGACGGTCACCCAACCGAGGGCGCTGGCCGGGTAGACGATCAGGGAGCCGACCGCCACCGCGGTGAGCATCATCTTTACGGCCTTCAGGTCTTTCAGGGTCAATGCGTTGAAGATGCAGCCGCAGCGAGCCACGCCGACGTTTTGCAAGATGTAGCCGAACGCCACGCCTGTTATGAGTCCCAGGAGCAACACGCCCATCGCGGTCAGACCACCTTTCGGTTCAAGTACCGGGCCATTGGAATGCCTACGGCAAACACCATGGCCGCAAAGATGAACGACGCCACAGCCAACTGCGTCATGCCGGTGATCACATGGCCGCTGGTGCACCCGCCGGCCAGGCGAGCGCCAAAGATGATCAGAAATCCGCCCAGAAACATCATCCAGCGGGGCCGGGGCCGGTCGCCCGCGTCAGCGGCCACAGGCGAGCAGGCCGCCGCCTCCCCCGCGGTGCCGGGCGCGCCCTGGGCCCTCCTTTGGACGCGGGCGGCCAGGAAGCCTCCGATGACGATGCCCACTACGAGCATCAGCTGCCAGTCCACGACCGGCAGGACCTGTTGGAAATACGCGTTGGCCGCTACCCATTCGGGCGCGACCAAGTTGATGGCCAGGGCGACCGCCCGCGGGTAGGACGTAGACACCCCCAGGGGCTTGTAGGTCAGGAAGGCGAAGGCGCTCAAAAGGCCGAGAGCTGTGCCGCCCTTCCACCAGCTCCACTCGCGCAATGTTGAACCCCTCCGTTCGAAGAAATACCGTACCCAGTAGGGTATACGCGATCGACTTATAGATACCCCAGGGACCGCCGTGTTGTCAAGAGGCGGCACCCTCAGGAGAATACCACATATCGCCGGAGGAACGACTCCACCGCCCGGTAGAAGGCCGTCACCGTCTCCGGCCGGCGAAAGCCGTGGCCTTCTCCTTCGTAGAGGTGATACTCGTGGGGCACGCCCCGGGCTTTCAGCGCCGCCACGATGGCGTCCGACTGTTCCCGCGGGACGACCCGGTCGTCGGCCCCTTGGAAGATCGCGATGGGATCCCGGATTCGCTGCGCGTGAAAGACGGGCGACCGCTCCCGGTACACGGCCGCCGCACCGGGCAGCGGCCCCACCAGCGAGTCCAGGTAGTGGGCTTCGAACTTGTGGGTGTCCGCCGCCAGGGAAAAGAGGTCCGCCACACCGTACAGGCACAGCGCGGCCCGGAAAAAACCCGGGTGCAACGCGAGGGCTTGCAGCACCGTATACCCGCCGGCGCTGCCGCCCATGATGACCAACCGGCTTTCGTCCGCGAGCCCCTCAGCCGCCAGGTAACGGCCGCCGCCTACCGCATCTTCCACGTCCACGACGCCCCAGCGACCCCGCAGCGCGTTGCGGTACGCGCGGCCGTAGCCCGTGCTCCCCCGGTAGTTGACGTCGAGGTAGGCGTACCCGCGGCTTGTGAAAAACTGCGCCTTCGGGTTGAAGGCCGGCAGCGCCTGGGACGTGGGGCCGCCGTGGATGCTGATGACGGCCGGCGGCGGCCCGTCCGCCCGAAACCGCGGGTTGGCCGGCGGGTAGTACAGGCCGTGGACCGGGGTGCCGTCCGGCGCCGTCCACTGCACGGGCCGGGGAACCGAAAGCAACCCTTGCGGGAATCCTTCCGCCCGGCTCCGGCGAACAACGACGGTCCGGCTCGCAGCCGGCTCCTCCGGCTTCTCCGATGATTGTGCCGTCCGTTCCGCTCCATGCCCGGGCAGGCGGACCACCACGATGCGAGGCGGGATCCGGGGGCTTGACGCGATGCACGCGATCTGCACTTCGCCGGTCGTGCCCGGGTTCGCACCCGGGGCGCCCGCAGCCGTTGCGCGAGGGGCGGCCACGGCGATCTGCTCCAACGTCGCGTAGTCGGCCAAGACGTTCACCGGGACCGGTTCGCCGCCGTTGACCGCCACCCGCCACAGCCGGTGGAATCCCGCCTCGTTGCGGATGAAGTATATCCAGCGCGAGTCTGGGGAGAAGGCGTACGTGCGCATCCCTTGCCGCCACGCGGGAACGCCGTGTTCGGCGGCCCCGCTCGTCAGCCGGCGGCGGCGGCCGGATTCCAGCTCCAAGAGGTAGATGTGCCACCAACCGGTTTCGTCGGACACGTAGGCGAGAAACCGGCCGTCGGGCGAAAACTCGGGCTGAAAGACCGAAACGTCTTCGCCGCCGGCCGCGATTTCCACGTGCCTTAGCCGCGGCAGGTCGGCGCCGCCGTCCGGATCAACGTCCAGGTGGGCGATGCGCAGCCACGTGCCGTCCCAGGGCATCATCGGGTGATTCCAGCAAACGTACGCCACCCGCCGCCCGTCGGGCGACCAGCGGGGCTGCATGTAGAAGTCTTCCCCTTCGACAAGCTTCTTCGGCCACATTCGCCCTTCGCAGTCGACCACCGCCAGGCGGTCGACGCCTTCGGCAGAGTGGACGTACACCACGAAGCGGCCGTCGGGCGATACGGCCGGTGACGCCGCATGGCCGAACGGCGGCGTGATGGGCTCGGCCGTTCCGCCGTCCAGGGGCATCCGGTACAGCCGGCCCGGGCGGGCGGCGAAGTACGCCCAGCCGCCGGCCACAGTCAGCTCCCCGCCGCCGTAACCGACCTGGGCCCGGACGTCCAAGTCTGCCGTGAGATCGACAGGGGCCTCGCCCCCGGGCCGGGCTGCGACGAGCGTTCCCCGGCCGCCCCGGGTTTCCACCCACACCAGCCGGTTTCCCGTCTCATCCCAGGCTACATCCTCAAGCCCGATGCCTTGAGCGATGACCCCAGGCCCGATGGGGCTTTCCCACAAGCCGTAAGGGCGATGTGCTGGAGCGTCGGCGCCGCGATTCACGGGCTGCCCCTCCCCGATGGCGGTTGCGGCCGGCGATGGGGCCGGCCGTGCCAGCATGTTCGCTTCCCGGTCGACCGATCCCTGCCCCCGGCCGGCAAAGCTTGTTGTGACCGAAAGGGCTCCCCGGCCGGTGGCTGGACGCAGGTGTCCTTCGGCCAAGCGGCGAATGGTTTCGCCGTGAGCGCACTGGGACCCGTGGTCGTCATCGGCGATATCATGGCCGACATTCACATCAAGCCCCTTCGGGCCGTGCGGAAGGCGTCGGATACCGAAGCGGTCATTCGCCTCGGCGCGGGCGGCGCCGGCGCCAACGTGGCCGTTCATCTTGCGCAGGAGGGCGCGGCGGCGCTGCTCATCGGGCGGGTGGGGGACGATGACCTCGGTCGCTTCGTCCTTGAACGCCTGTCGGCCACCGGCGTCCACCTTGCCGTCGAACCGGCTGCCGGCGCGGCTACCGGGGCCATCGGCGTCGTTGTGGAAGCAGGCGGCCAGCGAACCATGTTTCCCCAGCGGGGCGCGAACAGCGCCGTCGATGAGGCATACGTGGCCCGGTGGTGGCCCCGTCCTACCGCGGTGTTCGTCTCGGGCTACACGCTGTTTGACCCGGCGACCCGGGCCGCCGGGCAGTGGGCGCTGCGGCGGGCCCGGGAGGCAGGCTTGTGCGCCGCTGTGGACGCGGCTTCCTACGCCTTCCTTCAGGACGCGGGCCCGGGCCGGTTTCTTCAATGGGCTGAGGACGCCACGGTGATGATGGTCAACCGGGAGGAAGGCGCGGTGTTGGCCGGAAGCTCTGATCCGGAGCGGGTGCTGGCGGTCCTGGCTGAGCGCTTCCCCGTGGCGGTGCTCAAGCTGGACCGGGACGGCGCTGCAGCCCGGGCCGGGAACGAGGAGGCATGGGTTCCAGCTCAAACGGTGCCGGTGGTGGACACGACCGGTGCGGGCGACGCGTTCGATGCGGGCTTTCTGGCCGCCAGGCTTGCGGGCCGGCCGTTGCGCGCGGCGGTGTCGGCCGGCGTCCGCCGGGCCTCCGAAGCGGTGCAGCACCTCGGCGCGTGGACCGTCCCGGCAGGCGACTAGTTTTCCCGGCGGCCCAAACCAGGTCGCGTCGCGTACGGACACAGCCCTGCGGCGTGACCGGCCGGCCCGGAGGGGGCCGGAGGCGGAAATCCGCCGCCGGCAGGAACGGAGGCTTTAGCGGATGGAGGATGCATTCGAGGGCCGCGCCTTTGAGAGAGAGCGATGGTTCCGGGTCCGGCCAGAGGTGGCCGAGGCGCTTCAAACCGGCGCGCCGGTGGTGGCGCTTGAGTCCAGCATCATCGCCCAGGGCATGCCGTACCCGGCCAACGTGGAAACCGCGCTGGCCGTGGAAGCGGCGGTGCGGCAAGCCGGCGCGGTGCCGGCCACCGTCGCCTTGCTGGACGGGCAAGTCCGGGTGGGGCTCGCCGAGGATGACATCCGCCGTCTGGGGACGGATCCGGCTGCGGTCAAGGCGGCCCGGCGGGACATCGCCCGGGTACTCGTCACCGGGGCGCCCGGCGGCACGACGGTTTCGGCCACTGCGGCCATCGCAAGGCTCGCTGGCATCCGGGTGTTTGCCACCGGCGGCATCGGGGGCGCCCACCGGGGGGTCGCCCAGCATTTCGACATCTCCGCGGACCTTTTGGCCATCGCCGAGTCAGGCGTCACCGTCGTTTGCAGCGGGGCCAAGGCGTTTCTTGATTTGGCGGTGACGCTTGAGCTTTTGGAGTCGCTGTCGGTGGCCGTCGTCGGCTACCGGACGTCCACGTTTCCTTCTTTCTACAGCCGCGACAGCGGGTTGAGCCTCGAACACCGGGCCGAATCCGCGGGCGAGATCGCCCGCCAGATGATCTACCAGGAGCAATTGGGCTTTACCCAGAGTCTTGTCGTGGCCAATCCGGTGCCCGAGGAGGCGGCCCTTGAGCGGGCGGTCGTGGAGGAGGCTATCGACAACGCGTTGGCGGAGGCGAAGCGGCAAGGCGTCGCAGGCAAAGCGGTCACGCCGTTTTTGCTCGCCCGGGTCAAGGATTTGACCGGCGGCATGAGCCTGGCCGCTAACCGGAAGCTTGTGGTGAACAACGCCCGGGTCGCGTCCGAGATCGCTTGCGCCTACTCCCGCCTGCGCCGGGCTGGGTGACGATGCAGCGGCGCACCAGATCGGTATGGCGGAAGGTGGTGGACGGGTCGGTCACGATTCCCGGCCACCACCGCCCGGACCGGTAGCCGAGGACATAGTAGAGAACCCGGCTCGACAACGCGCACATGCGCACTTCATAACGGAGCGTGCCGCCGAGGTCGGCGTCAAAGACGGCGGTCCGGCGGGGCAGCACCCGCTTGGTGCGGGCAAGGAGCCGGCGGCCCCGCCGCCCGATGTCGATGAGGTCGACCCGCACCCGGACCGGGCGGCGTAGGTGCGGGTTCCACGCGACGATGCGTATCCGCTCGGTGTTGGCTCCCCGCTCGATGGGGCCTGTGCTGAGGACGAACATGTCCCATCCCCTTGATCCCCGGCTTGAGCGCGCGGGGCTCACTTCACCGTATGCATCACCGGCACGCCGCGCCCGGCGAGTTCTTCCAGGAACGCCTGGGGATCGGGCCCGCTGCCGGCCTCTGCCCGCATTTGCGGCCCATGTCCCCGCTTCCGCCCAAAACGAGAAACCGCTCGTCCTGCCCGTGTCAGCGGATGCGCACGACGGAGGCCGTATCGGGCCGGGCTTGCAACCGTTCCAGCTCTTGCGGGGAAAGGGGACGGGGGCGGTCCCGGTCCGCATTCACCATGCACAAAAAGCCAAACGGCTCGTCGCCGTCGTTGACGAACTGGTGGGGGGTGTCGGGCGGCACGTAGATGAGATCGAAGGGCCGCGTCTTATGGGCTTCCTCGCCGACGATGACCCGTCCCCGGCCCCGCAATGTGATGACGACGTGGATATGCTCGTGCTTCTCCAACGAGGAGTGGCCGCCCGGGCCGACCTCGAAGTAGCGCACCCGGAAGGCGCACGGTTCCCCGAACCGTCCGGCCAGCACTTGCCGGGTGATGTCCCGCCAGCCTTCGCCCGGGTGTTCTCCCTGGTGCAGCTTGTACTCCTCGAGCGGAACGCCTTCCCAGCGAAACGAGGCCGGGTCAAACCGCCGAAACGTGAGGGCACTGCGGGGAGCGCTGCTTTTGTCCATCGTCCATCCTCTCCGTTCGCGGCTGGGCGCCGGCTCTCCTTGGCCGGCCAAGCCTGTACTTTTTTGGGGGTCGTATGGACCCTGTTTGCCTTGAGCCGGTGCAGGCCGGCTCATTCATCAATAACGACGACGGCCTTGAGCACGCGGTCTTTGCGGGCCGCATCGCGGTAGGCGGCGGCCGCCTCGTCCAGCGGGTAGCGGTGGGAGATGAGCGCTTCGGGCGGCAGGCGGCCAGCGGCCACGTGCGCGAGGGCTTCCCGGGTGTCGGGTGGGCCCGCAGAGTAGCTGGTCACCACCGTCACCTCGCGGAAAAACATGTCGTGGACGGGCCATGGCACCTCGACCCCTGGCGCGAGGGGCGCGAACAAAAGCAACGTCCCGCCGTTTCGCACGTAACCGATGCCCGCCCGCATCGCCTCGGGGGAAGCGGGGGTGACCACCACCAGGTCGAAGGCTGCGGCCGGCGGGGAAGCTGTGGCCACATCGTACACCGCGTCGGCCCAGTGCTGACCGGCCAGCTCCAGCCGGTACCGGATCCGGTCGGCGCCCTCGACGGACGCAGCCCCGCCGGCCCGGGCCAGGAAGCCAAAGATCTGGCCGGTAAACCCTAGACCGACGACGAGCACCCGCATCCCCGGGGCAAACCCAGCCCGGCGTAATGCTTTAACGGCGCAGGCGGCCGGTTCCACTAGCGTCGCCACTTCGAACGACACCGAGTCCGGCAGTTTGAGCGTTCCATGCCGCACGCTGGGCTCGGCCACGACGGCGAGCTCCGCCATCCCCCCCGGGCGCAGCGAGTTGCGGCGCCAGACGGGGCAGTGGACGAAATCGCCCCGGCGGCACGCAGGGCACTCCATGCACGGGGCGTGATGGTGGACGAACACCCGATCGCCCGGCCGAAAACCTTCGACGCCCGGCCCGACCGCCTGCACTTCGCCGGCCGGCTCGTGGCCGAGGACGAAGGGCGCCTTGCGGGCCACGTACCAGTCCATCAAGTCGCTGCTGCAGATGCCGCACGCCCGAATGCGGACGAGGAGCTCCCCAGGGCCGGGCTGCGGCACGGGAATCTCCTCAAGCGCCAGTCGACCGGGGGCGTGCACGACCGCGGCCCGCATGACATCGGGCCCGGACCCGGCTCGCCCGCTCATCAAACGGCCTCCCCGGGGATGAGGGCGTATTTGATTCCCCGCCCTCGTTCCAAATCGAAGAGAGCTTGGGACAAGTCCGAAAGCGGCCGGGTGGCGGTGATCAGCCGGCCCAGGCCCATGTCCGCCTCGGTCAGCAGGCGGTACGACTCCTGCACATCTGCGGGGCTATAGTGGAACGATCCCAAGAGCGTGACCTCGTCGTAGTGAATTCTGCGAGCGGAAAAGGCCACTGTCGCGTCGTTGGCGAGCCCGCCGAACAACAGCACCCGCCCGCCGGGCCGCACAAGGGCCGGCGCGGCGGCCCACACTTCGGGCCGGCCGGTGCACTCGATGACCGCGTCGACCGCCTGGTCATCCGAGGGCAATTCCCCGGCCACATCGGCCAGGTGGCCCCGGACAACCCGGTGCGCGCCGAGGGCTTCGGCAAGCTCCAACCCCGCGAGCCGGCCGCCGACAGCGATGATGTGGGGGCATCCCATGGCCCGGGCCACCGCGACGTGCATCAGACCGATGGCGCCCACGCCGATGATGATGACGCTTTCGGGCACTCCCAGGCGCCGCCAGCCCCGCACGACGCAGCTCAACGGCTCAAGCAGCGCTGCCTCGGCAAAGTCCAGGTGCGACGGTTTGCGGAACAGGTGCCGGGCGGCCACCCGGGCCGGCAACAGGATGTAGTCCGCGTACGCCCCTAGGGCGATGGATTCAAACAGGCGCCGGCAATGGTTGAACAACCCCCGGCGGCACATGCCGCACTCCTCGCACGGGGCGGTTGGCACCCACATCACCGGGTCCCCGGCTTGTACATGCTCCACCCCGGGTCCGACGGCCTCGACCCAGCCGGAAGCTTCATGGCCCAATGGGCCGGGAACCGGCAACTTCGCATGCCCGCGGCGAAACGTCTTGAGATCGGTGCCGCAGGTGAGAGCGGTGTGCACCCGCACCAGCACTTCTCCGGGACCGGGTTCGGGCGCGGGAAGATCCCGGAACGCGAGGGAGCCCACCGATTCCAGGTACGCCTGCTTCATCGACGGTTCGTCTCCTTGCCGTCGGCCGAACAGCCTCCCAGAGCTGTCAGGCCAGCGGTCAGTGGGCCCAAGGCGCGACCGCCTGGACCACCTGCCAAATATTAAAGTCTTATGCACACGGAACATGATTCCTCTTAACTTCCGGGACTGGCTTTTTTCCGACTGGAACAGGCCTGCCTCGCTCCCGGCGCTGTCCGCGGAGTGAGCCCGCGCCGACTTGGGCACACTCGAAATGCCGCTTTTTGCGGCAACACCGTCGGACCAAGGCCCGAGGGCGAAGCGGAGGCGATGGACGGCCATGCCCGGAGCGCAGGCGGACATCCGTATCACCATCGGCGGCGACGCGGGGCAGGGGGTGGAGTCGAGCGGGGCCATGCTAAGCCAGGCGCTGGCCCGAGGCGGGTGGCATGTGTTCAGCGTGCCGGACTACCGTTCCCGCATCCGGGGCGGCCATAACTTTTTCCAGATCCGGGCCGCCGGCCGGCCGTGCTTGTCCCACAGCGACCCGGTGCACCTTTTGCTCGCGCTGACCCGGGAGACCATCGACGTGCACGTCGCCAACCTGGCGCCCGGCGCGGGCGTCATTTACGACGACGGGTTCCGGCTGGACGCGCCGGAGCTTGAATCCCGGGGGATGTTGCCGCTTTCTATGCCGCTTGCCAAAATCGCCGAGCAGCACGGAAACAAGCTGATGCTCAACACCGCCGCCCTGGCCGCCGCGGCCGGAATTCTCGACCTCCCCCTTGATGTTCTCGAAAGCCTTTTGCGGGACACATTCGGGGCCAAGGGGACCAAGGTCGTCGAGGGAAACCTCCACGTCGCCCGGGCTGCATACCGGTTTGCCAAGGAACGATATTCGGGCCGGTTGCCCTACAGCCTGCCGCCCAAGGCCGGGCCAGGGGCGGAACGGCTCGTCCTTTCGGGCAACGAAGCCTTTTGCCTGGGGGCGGTGGCCGGCGGTTGCACCTTTGTGGCAGCATACCCCATGACTCCCGCGACCCCGATCCTTGAATGGATGGCCGCCCACGAGCGGGATGTGGGCGTTGTCACCAAGCACGCCGAGGACGAGATCGCCGCGATCTGCATGGCTGTCGGCGCGGGGTTTGTGGGCGCGCGGGCTATGGTGCCGACCTCGGGCGGCGGTTTGTCCCTCATGACCGAAGCGCTGGGGATGGCCGGCATGTGCGAGGTGCCGGTGGTCGTCGTCAACGTGCAGCGGGGCGGGCCGTCCACGGGGCTGCCGACCCGAACCGAGCAGGGCGACTTGTTGTTCATGCTCCACGCGGCCCAGGGCGAGTTTCCCCGCATCGTGCTGGCCCCTGGAACCCACGAGCAGTACTTTGAAGCCGGCTGGCGGGCGTTTAACCTGGCGGAGAAGTACCAGTGCCCGGTCATCGTGCTGAGCGACCAGTTCCTGGCCGCGTCCCGGCGAAGTCTCGAAAAGACCGCGGTCAGCCCCGAGTCGGTCACCATCGACCGGGGACAACTCCTCACCGCGGAAGACCTGGAACGGCTGGAAAAGCCGTACCGGCGGTACGCGATGACCGCATCGGGCGTGTCGCCCCGGGCGTTGCCGGGCCACCCTCAGGCGGTGTTCACCGCGACCACCGACGAGCACGGCGAGGACGGCCACATCACCGAAGACATGGACTTGCGGGTCAACATGATGGACAAGCGCATGCGCAAGCTCGAGACGGCGGCGGCGGAGATGCGGGGGCCGGCCGTCTACGGCCCAAAGGACGCGGAGCTGACCATCATTTGCTGGGGATCCACCGTCGGCCCGGCCCGGGAGAGCCTGCCGTTGCTTTTGGATCGGGGCGTACGGGCCAACGTGTTGCACTTTACCGACATCTGGCCGTTTCCCCAGGCTCCGGCCGAGAGGGCGCTTCACGCGGTGCGCCGGGCGGTGTGCGTCGAGCAAAACCACACCGGGCAATTTGGGCGGTTCTTGCGCATGATGACGGGATTCACCGCCGATGGACATGTGCGCAAGTACGACGGGCGGCCGTTTTCCCCGCAGCAGATCGCGGCCGGGGTCCTAAAGGAGGTGGGCGTCCGTGCCTGATGCCGAGAGCGCCAAGGCCCCGGGCGGATCCCGCCGGGACAAGCGGCCCAACGGCCGGCCGGCCGGGCGGCCCGAGGTCAAGACGTACGCGACCGCCTACAAGCCCACGTGGTGTCCGGGCTGCGGCGACTTTGGAATCCTCGCGGCCCTCAAGGCAGCGTTAGTTGACCTGGAGATCTGGCCCCACGAAGTGCTGATCGTGTCGGGCATCGGCTGCGGCAGCAAGCTGCCCCAGTACATTCACGCCAACGGGTTTATGACCATCCACGGCCGGCCCCTCGCGGTGGCGACCGGCGCGAAGTTGGCCAATCCCGAGCTGCACGTTATCGTAGTCAACGGCGACGGCGACGGCTACGGCATCGGGGGAAACCATTTCCTTCATACGTGCCGGCGCAATCCCGACATCACCCACATCGTCGAAAACAACCAGATCTACGCGCTGACCAAAGGGCAGTACTCGCCCACCAGCGACCCGGGTTTTCGAACGACGACGTCGCCGGACGGGGTGTTCGAGCTGCCGGTCAATCCGGTGGCGGTGGCCCTGGCGGCCGGTGCCACATTCATCGCCCGGTCGTTTGCCGGAGAACCCAAGCACTTGCAGCGCATCATCGCGCAAGCCGTCCGCCACCCGGGATACGCCCTGGTGGATGTGTTGCAGCCGTGCATCGCGTTCAACAAGGTCAACACGTACAACTGGTACGCCGAGCGGGTTTACGACGTGGCCGCGGACGACACCTACGACCCGACGAGCCTGCGGGATGCGTGGGAGCGGGGCACCGAATGGGGCGACCGGATTCCCATCGGGATCTTGTATCGAAAGGAAGGCGTTCCTCCGTACGAAACCCGGGTGGCGGCGTTGCGGGACGGCGCGCCGGTGCACCGGGACCTGCGCGCGCGGCTTGATCCGGCTCTGTTCCAGAGACTACACCGGGAGTTTGTGTGAGGAACCTTCGCGGCTGACAGATCGGGGGAAGGCACGATGGACGCCCAGGAGTTTTACCGGCTAGTGCAAGAACGGGCGGGCCTGCCGTCGCAAGCCGATGCGGTGCGGGCCACGGAAGAGACCTTGTTCAGCCTCAAACAAGTGCTGCCCCAGGATGTCCTCTGGTCCATGAGGTCACAAGTGCCACCCGAGGTGGGCGCGTTTCTCGACGGCGGTCCGGTCGAGCCCGATCCGCTCGTGGACTGGGAAGTGTTCGTCGGGCCGCTGGTCAACATGCTGGACACCGAAGCGGCCGCGGACGATACCCTGGGCGGGCTGGACCTCGTTTCGGTCTACGCCGGGGAGGACGCGGTGCGGCGCATCCAGGCGGTGTTTTCCGCGCTCAAAGGCGTCATCGACGAGCCGACCGCGGCCGGCATCGAGGCGGCTCTCCCCGGGGAGGTAGCCGGCTGGTTTCGGGAAGCGTAAGTCCGTCTCCCGGCAGAGAACGGCCCGCACGGCCCCCCTTCACCGCCGCCCGCGGGCTTTCGTCCCGGCCCTAGGGGCGGCCCGCACTTAAAGTTTGAGTTCTATAAGCTTTTCAAGCGCTGCAATCTGGTATAATAGGGAACGTGCTGCGCGAGCGTTGTTCAGCCTCGAAAGAAGGCCTTTAGGTTGGCGATCCCGTATTACCGCAGAAATTTGTACGTTCTCTGGGTGAGCACGTTCCTCGTCTCGGCCAGCTGGACCCAGGTGGGCCCGTTTCTCCCGCTGTTTCTATCGGAAATGGTGGAATCCGACCGGGTGGACATGTGGGCGGGCATGGCGGTGAGCGCTCACTTTGTCACGGGAATTTTCATGATGCCCGTCTGGGGCAAGCTGGCCGATAAGTATGGCCGCAAGCCCATGGCGGTGCGGGCAGGCCTGTGCCTGAGCGCCATTTATTACTTGTTGAGCTTTTCCACCGCCCCGTGGCATGTGGTCGCCTGCCGCCTGCTCAATGGGGCTTTGACCGGGTTCATCCCGATGAGCATCGCCCTGGTGGGCACCAATACCCCGCCCCAGTACTCCGCTCGTTACGTCGCATCCGTGCAGACTTCGTCCGCGGCGGGGACCGTTATCGGACCGATGCTGGGCGGGGTGCTGGCCAGCCTGTTCGGCGTGCGGGGCGCGCTGTACGCTTCGGGAACTCTCGTGCTGATTTCGACCATTTTGGCGGCGTGGCTGGTGACCGAGCGGCACCGCCCGGTCCCGAGCCGGCCGACCACGTTGTTGGCCGACTTCCGCACGGCGTTGGATATGCCTGTCATGTGGGTGTCCATGTTCATCAGCATGGTGGGCCACGCCGCGGTCATGGGCGTGCAGCCGGTTCTGGTGCTCCACGTCGAGACGATGTTGGGCCGCGCCGCGAACCCGGCGCTGTCGGGCTCGATCATGGCGCTGCCCGGTATCGCGGTTTTTTTGACCGCAACCCGCTGGGTTTCCCTGCTCGATGAGCGGCCATTGCAGCAGGTGGCCTTCATCGCGTTTTTGGGTTCCGGCATCGGGTACATCCTGGCGGGGATGATGGGCAACATCTGGCTCTTCTCGGCGGTGTTCTTCGCAGCCAGCTTGTTCGTGGCCGCCTTCCGGCCCTTGGGGGCCGCCGTCGTCGCCACCGAGGTGGAGGAAAGTTTCCGCGGCCGGGCGTTTGGGCTCCAGACGTCGGCCACGACGATGGGCGGGCTCATTGGGCCGCTGCTCGCGGGCGTGGTCGCGGACGCGCTCGGCCGGAGCGCGGTGTTTTTGGCCCTTGGACTGATCATGCTGATAAGCCCCATTGTGGTTGCCCGGCATATGGCTCATGTCCGGTCTGAAAAGCGGCGCTCTCAGCAAGACTCGGCTTCCCGTGTATAGATTCGCCGGCCTTGGCCCCGTCCAGTTCCTACCGAAGGCGACGAAACCGCCCCGGCCGTAAGATTTATCCAATAGGGATAAAGGAGCCGGCAGCGAACGCCTCCAATAACACTCGACCATTACGGTGCGGCGGCGCCAGCAGCGTGAGGCCTTCATCTTTCCAAGTCAGGCAGGCAGAGACAACCGCAATATAAGAAACCTCTTGACGAAAGGAGCAGAACGATGGTCAAAGGACTGGCACGGGTGTTAGCACTATGCTTGGCGATGGGGATTTTTGCCATCGGAGCGGCGCCGGCGTCGGCCCAGCAGGACGTTCTCCGCATCGGTGCCGCGGTGAGCCTGACCGGGGCGTTTGCCCGGGAAGGCCAGCTGACCCGGGACGGGTATCAGTTTTGGGTCGAAAAGGTCAATGAGGCGGGCGGCATTTAGGTCGGCGACAAGCGGTACCGGGTCGAGCTCATCGTGTACGATGACCGCAGCGATCCCCAGACCAGCGTGCGGCTGACGACCCGGCTCATTACCGAGGACGGCGTCCGGTTCATCTTCGGGCCGTACTCGAGCGGCATCACCAACGCGACCAGCGCCATCGGCGAGCGGTACCGGGTGATCACCATCGCCACCACGGCCAACGCGCCCGACCTGTATGAGCGGGGCTACCGGTACCTGTTCGGCACGCTGCCGCTGGCTACCACCTATCTCCACCCGGTCCTTGAGATGGCCGCCGCGTTGCCGGAGCCTCCGGAGAAAGTGGCCATCATCACGCCCGAGAACCTGTTTGCCATCGCCGCGGCCGAGGGCGCCCGGCAGAAGGCAGAGGAGCTCGGCTTGAAGGTCGTGTACTTCGCCCGGTATCCGCAGGACACGACCGACGTGTCGTCGCTGTTGTCCGCCATCCGGGACGCGGGCGCGGATATGCTGCTTTCCACCGGCTTCCTGCAGGACGGCATGCTGATCGTGCGCCAGGCCAAGGAGCTGCGCTACAACCCCAAGATCATGGGCTTCACCGTCGCGGCCAGCATCCCGGACTTCCGGACGAACCTGGGCCGGGACGCGGAAGGCATCATGGGCGGCGAGTGGTGGGCGCCCAGCATGGCGTGGGAGGACGACTTTTTCGGTTCCGCTTCCCAGTACGCCGAGGAGTTTGAACAGCGCTTCGGTTATGTGCCCACCTACCATGCGGCCAGCTCCAGCATCGGCGGATACCTCCTGCAGCTGGCCATCGAGCGGGCCGGCACGCTGGACACCGAGGCCGTCCGCCGGGAGCTTTTGGCGCTGGATGAGGTGACGATGTTCGGCCCGATCCGCTTCAGCGACAAGGGCGTCAACGAGGCATCCAGCGCGGCGGGCTTCCAGATCCAAGACGGCCAGATCGTTCTCTTGTGGCCCGAGGACATCAGCGAGGGCAGCCTCGTGTATCCGAAACCGGGCTGGTAATCCGGACGACCCTAGCTCCGGCGCGGGGGGAAGCGGCGGCGGGCGCGATGGGGTTGCCGCTTCTCCCCGCTTGCTGTTCGGAGGGCCGGCGGGTGTTGGGGCGCAAGCGCCGGCGGGCCACCTGCGGGCAGCGTCGTTTGCCGGCCCCAAGGTGGGGTGAGAAACTGTGAGTCAGATCTTGGTCAACGGCCTTTTGACCGGGGGGTTGTACGCCCTGGTGGCGGTAGGCTTCTCCCTGGTCTGGGGCGTCATGAACGTGGTCAATATCGCCCATGCCTCGTACATCATGCTGGGCGCGTACATCACGTACTGGCTGTTTCACCTGTACGGCCTCGATCCGTTCTTGTCCATCCCGGTTTCCATGGCGGCATTGTTCCTTCTGGGCTATGCTGTGGGATCGCTTGTGCTCAACCGGGTGGTTCGCTTCGGCCTCGTGATGACGCTGGTGTTGACGTTCGGGATCGATATGATCTTGCAAAACGGCGCCTTGCTTCTCTGGTCGGCGGACTACCGCTCCATCACGCCGGCGTACGCGGGCCAGGGACTTGCCGCGGGCGGGGTCATGATCCCGTATGTTCGGCTGGCGGTATTCGTTTTGGCGGTGCTGTTCGTCGCCCTTTTTTCGCTGTTTTTGTCGAGAACCCGGATGGGGAACGCCATCAAGGCCACGGCCCTGAATCCGTTTGCCGCCGAGCTGAACGGCGTCCGCATCCAGCGGGTCTACGCCCTGACGTACGCGATCGGGGCCGCCCTGGCCGCGGCCGCCGGCTCCATGGTGAGCGTCGTGTACACGATCCATCCGCAGGTGGGCAACGTGTTTCTCACCCGGGCGTTCGTCATCACCGTCCTCGGGGGCCTGGGCAGCATCCCCGGGGCTCTGCTCGGCGGAGTCATTCTGGGGCTTGCCGAGAGCTTGGCGACGGTCACGGTGGGCATCGGCTGGTCTGAAGCCATCTCTTTTACGCTTTTGGTCGCGATCTTGATCGTTAGGCCCCAGGGGCTGTTGGGCAAGCGGTTCTTCGGCGGCGTCGGCTAAAGCCGGGCCCGTCGCGGAGGTGATTATTGGTGAACGGATCATCCATGGGACGCCGGGGCGCCGGCCTGATCCTTGGGGCGGTGGTCCTAGCGGCCCTCGTCTTGCCACCGTTTTATCTTTCGGGATACTGGGTCCGGGTCATCACCGGTCTGTTGATGTACGGGGCGCTGGCGTCGGCCATCAACATCATGGTGGGGCTCGCGGGCTACCCGGCCCTCGGCAACATCGTGTTTTTCGGCACCGGCGCGTACACCGTCGCGGTGCTGATGGTCAAGGCGGACACTCCGTTCTTCTTGGCCTTGGCGGTGGCCGGGGTGGTGGCCGCGGTCTATGCGGCGCTGCTTGGCGCCGCGGTGTTGCGGCTGCGGGGGGCGTACTTTTCCATCGCCACCATCGGCATCAACCACGCGACCAGCGAGCTGGTGACGAACCTGGACGGCCTCACCGGCGGCGGGCGGGGGACCATCGTGCCGTTTTTCCCGGGCAGCATCGAGGCGGAGCGGATGTTCTTTTACTTTCTCATGTTGGCCTTGATGCTCTTGGCCACGGGCACCGTCTACCTCATTTCCCGTAACCGGCTCGGCTACGGCTTGCGGGCCATCAAAGCCGACGAGCAGGCGGCCAGCGTTATGGGCGTCAACACCACCCGGTACAAGGTTTTGGCCTGGACCATTTCCGCGGGGCTGACGGGTCTTGTGGGCGGGGCGTATGCGTACTGGCTCGCCTTTTTGGAGCCGCCCTACGTCTTTGACATCGTCATGTCGGTGAAGGTGTACATCATGGCCATCCTGGGCGGCGCGGGCACCGTCATCGGACCGGTAGTGGGGGCGTTTTTCCTGGAACTTTTGTCTGAGCTCATCTGGGGGCGGTTCCTGGAAGCCCACATGCTCGTTTTGGGCATCGTCGTCGTCCTGGTGGTGCTGTTTGTGCCCCGGGGATTTGTGGACTTGGCCGGGCGGCTCGCGCGGGCGCTGGCCGGCGGTTCGGCAAGCCGCCGGGCGGAGGGGGTGCGGTCCGATGGGTGATCGGGCGCTTTTGGTCGGCCGGGGCGTCACCCGCTACTTCGGCGGCGTGGCCGCGGTGACCGATGTGGACTTTGAGGTGCGCGAGGGCGAGGTACTGGGCCTCATCGGTCCTAACGGCGCCGGCAAGACGACGCTGATGAACTTGATCAGCGGCCTCATCCCCTTGAGCAAGGGCGAGATGGTGTTCGACGGGCGCCGGCTCAACGGCCTGGGCCCGTGGGACGTGGCCCGGCTCGGCATCGCCCGCACGTTCCAGATCGTAAAGCCCTTCGCCGGCATGACGCTGCGGGAAAACGTCGCCTTGGGGGCCATGTTCGCCCGCGAAGGCCGCGGCGTGCCGGCCCGCCAGGCGCTGGAAGTCGCCGCCGAAGTGCTCGAAACGGTGGGCTTGGGCGACCGGATGAATGCCCACGCGAATGAGCTGACCATCGCGCTGCGCAAGCGGCTCGAACTCGCCCGGGCCCTGGCGCTCAAGCCCCGGCTCTTGCTTTTGGACGAGGTGATGGCCGGACTCAACTTAAAGGAGATCGAGCGGCTGATCGAGCTCATCCGAACGATCAACGCGTCCGGCGTCACCATTGTCGTCATCGAGCACGTCATGAAAGCCATCATGGCCATTTCCCACCGGATCGTCGTGTTGCATTACGGCCGCAAGATCGCTGAAGGCACCCCGGAGGAAGTGGCCCGGGACGAGCGGGTCATCACGGCCTACCTGGGACGGCGGTTCGGCCAGGGGAAGGGAGCGTGAGCCTTGTGGTGTCGGAGCCGCTTTTGCGGGTCGAGGGGCTGGAAGTAGCCTACGGCGAAGTGCAGGTGCTTTGGGGCCTCGATCTGGCGGTGGCCGAGCAGGAAGTGGTGGCCCTGGTGGGCTCCAACGGCGCCGGAAAAACGACGACGCTCAAGGCGCTGGCCGGCGCCTTGCGGCCCCGGGCCGGGCGCATCGTCTTTGAGGGGCGGGACATCACCGGCCGGCCGGCCGCGGACGCGGTGCGCACCGGCATCGTCCTCGTGCCCGAAGGACGGCAACTGTTTGCCGGCATGAGCGTCCACGAAAACCTGATGATGGGCGCCTACGCCCGCCAGGACGGGATGGGAGCCATCCGCCAAGACCTGGACTGGGTGTATGAGCTGTTCCGGGAACTGGCCAAAAAGCGGGGTCAGCTCGCGGGGACGTTGAGCGGCGGCGAACAGCAAATGTGCGCCATCGGCCGGGGTCTCATGGCCAAACCCCGCCTTTTGCTGCTCGATGAGCTCTCGCTGGGGCTTGCACCGGTCATCGTCGACCGGCTGGTGGAGATCGTCACCCGCATTCACCGGGAGCGGGGACTCGCCATTCTCCTGGTGGAGCAGGACCTGAACGTCGCACTGGCCATGGCCGGCCGCGGATACGTCCTGGAAACCGGCCGGCTCGTCCGCTCCGGCGCCGCCGAAGAGCTTTTGGCCGACGAAGCGGTGCGGGCCGCGTACTTGGGCATGTAGGATTCGGCACAAGGAGCTCGGCGGGATGGGCGTCGTTGAGGATCGGCTTCTGGAGCAGCTTTTGCGGATAAACAGCATTGGTGCGACGCTCGAGGGCGGCGTGACGCGCCTGGGCTATTCGGCCGAAGAGGAGGAAGCGGTGGCCCTCGTCGAGGGATGGATGCGGGAGCTGGGCCTCGATGTGCGCCGGGACGCGGCCGGCAACTTGTACGGGCGGCGGTCGGGGCGCGCGGACGGCCCGGCGGTGTTGACCGGCTCCCACCTTGACTCGGTGCCCAACGGCGGCAAGTACGACGGCGCGGTAGGCGTGTTGTGCGCCCTGGAAACCGCTCGCCGGTTGGTCGAGGAAGACATCCTTACCGAGCATCCTGTGGAAGTCGTCGTCTTCCGGTGCGAAGAGTCCAGCCGCTTCGGCGCCGCCACCTTGGGCAGCCGGGCGGTGGCCGGAACGTTGTCGGTCGAAGATTTGCACCGGCTGCGGGATGCGGCCGGCACCACCGTGGCTCAGGCCATGCAGGCCTTGGGGCTTGATCCCCGCCGGGTGAGCGAGGCCCGGAGGGACCCAAGCTCGATCCGGGCGTTCGTCGAAGTCCACGTCGAGCAGGGCACCGTGCTCGAAACCGAGGGTTGCCCCATCGGCGTCGTCACCCACATCGCCGCGCCCACCCGCTACCGGGTCCGGGTCAGCGGCGAGGCGGCCCATTCCGGCGCCACTCCCATGGACCGGCGCCGGGACGCGCTCGCGGCCGCGGCCGAAATCGTTCTCGCCGTCGAGCAGGCCGCCCGGGAGGAAAGCCCCAACGGCACCGTGGGCACCGTCGGCGTGTTGACCGTTCGCCCGGGGGCCATGAACGTCGTCCCGGGCGATGCGGAGATGGGCATCGACATCCGCAGCATCGACGGCGCCAGCAAGGCCAGGGCCGTCGCCCGGGTGCTGGCCGCGATGGATGACGTCGCCCGCCGGCGGGGGGTAAAAATCACCCGGGAGCTGTTGGTGGAGGAGGAGCCCGCGGCTATGCATCCCCTGGTCCTGGAGGGCATTGAGAGGGCGGCCCGGGATGCGGGCTTGAACGCTCGCCCCATGGCTAGCCCCGCCGGCCACGACGCGATGCATATGGCTCGCATCGCGCCGGCGGGCATGGTGTTTCTCCCAAGCCGCGACGGCGCGAGCCACAACCCGCTGGAGTACACCGACATCGAAGATGTGGCGGCGGGGGCCGAGGTGCTGTTTCGGACCGTTTGCCGCCTGGCAAAAGCCGAGGAAACCGGCTTCGAGACTGCCGAATCGAGGAGGAAGGGCGCATGACGGATCTTTGGGTGAGGGGAGGCACGGTGGTCACCGCCCGGCGCACCTTTCCTGGCGACGTGCTGGTGCGGGACGGGCGCATCGCGGCCGTCGTCGAGCGGACATCGGGCGGGGCCCCGTTTTCGCCCTCGGGAGACGTGCGGGTGCTGGACGCATCGGGGCTTTACGTCTTGCCGGGGCTTGTCGATGTGCACGTGCACTTCCGCGAGCCGGGCTTGACGCACAAGGAAGACTTTTCGACCGGAACCGCCGCGGCCGCGTGCGGCGGCGTCACCACGGTGCTCGAGATGCCCAACACCGATCCGCCCGTCAGCCGGCCGGCGATTCTCGACGCCAAGGCGGCCCGGCTGGCCGGCCGGGCGTACGTGGACTACGGGCTGTACGCGGTGATTGACGAGAGCAACTACGCGGAGCTGCCGGGGCTGGCGGCCGCCGGAGCCATTGCGTTTAAGCTGTTTCTTGGGCCCACCACCGGCGATATCCGCGCTCCGGGCTGGGGCCGGCTCATGGAGGTGTTTGAGACGGTGGCCCGCCTGGGGCTTCCCCTGGTCGTCCACGCGGAAGACCGGGACGTCATCGAGTATTGGCAAGCCCGCGTCGCACAGGAGGCCGCCGGCGGTGACGCCCAGGACGTTCCCGGCCAGGCAAGCGCCGGCCCGGCGGGCGCCGCAGGCGTTGACTACCGGCGGTTTCTCGCCACTCGCCCTCGCTTCGGCGAGGTCGCGGCCACCCAGACCGTGTGCCTTTTGGCCGGTTTTTCCGGCGCCCGGGTTCACATCGCCCACGTGAGCATCGCACAGAGCGTGGACATCATCCGGGAGGCCAAAGACCGGGGCGCGCCCGTGACGGCCGAGACGTGCCCGCCGTATCTTCTCATGACGGCCGAAGACTGCGAGCGCTTGGGACCCGTGGCCAAGATCTTGCCGCCCATCCGGGATGCGGCCGACCGGGACCGGCTTTGGCAGGGGCTGGCCGAGAACACCCTCGACATCATCGCGACCGACCACGCGCCGCACCTTTCCGAAGAAAAGGAAGGCAAACCGTGGCTCACCGCCCCGGGGGGCATGATCGGCGTCGAGACGCTTCTTCCGGCGCTGCTCACCGAGGCGAGCCGGGGCCGGCTGTCCCTCAACCAGCTGGTTCGCTGGACCAGCACCCGGCCGGCGGAGATCTTCGGCCTGGCCCCTCGCAAGGGCGACATCCGGCCCGGCGCCGATGGCGATCTGGTGCTGGTCGATCCCGGTGCCCGCTGGACTGTGCGGGCGGAAGACTTGCACAGCAAAAGCAAAGCGAGCCCCCTTCTCGGAACGGAACTTGTGGGGCGGGTCGTCCACACTGTCCTGAGGGGACAAGTCGTCGTGGAGGACGGCCGGCTCGTTTCCGGGCCGCTGGGCGAGCGGCTTCTGCCGTCCGATCCCGGCGGACAAGGCAAGGAGTGACGGCGATGGCACTGGCCGGCCAATCCGCACAAACCCGTCAGCCCGGAAAGCCCGCTCAGCCGGGGGAAGCCCGTCAGGCCGAGGAAGCCCGGAAGCCCGCCCCCTGGCACATGGTGACGGGCACCGTGCGGTCCAACCGCCCCGCGGGAAGCGGCTATTACCGGCTCATTGTCCACGCCAAGCCTGTGGCCGCGGCCTGCCGTCCCGGGCAGTTCGTCATGTTGCGGGCGCCCGAGTGGGGGGCGCTGGTGTTCTCCCGGCCGTTCGACGTCTACCGTTCGGATCCGGAGTCCGGCACGGTGGAGATCCTGTTCAAGCTCAAAGGCGAGGGCACCCGGCGCCTCGCGGCCCTGGTCGAGGGCGAACAAGTGCGCGTCCTGGGACCCCTCGGGCGGCCGGTGCCGCTGCCTGACGACGGCCGGGGCGTCATCCTGGTGGCCCGGGGCGCGGGCGTCTCGCCCATGGTGCGCATCGCTCAAGAATGCGCGGCCCGGGGCGTGGCCGCCCGGGCGCTCGTCTCGGCCGCCCGGCCCGATCGGCTGATGGGAGTCGACGATTTGCGGGCGCTCGGCGTCGATGTCCACGTGACGACCGACGACGATGGGGCCGCGCCGGCTCCCGCCGCGGTCCTTGGCCGGTGGGCCAAAGAAGGCCGCTGGCACGGGATGTTCGTGTGCGGCTCCCGCCGCCTGGCCCGGGCTGCCCGCTGGGCCTGCCGGGAGTACGGCCTTTCGGGCTACGTCTTTGTTGAGGCTACCATGGCGTGCGGGTTCGGCATCTGTCACGGATGCGCCGTCCCCATCAACGACGGCGGCGGGAGCCGGCCGTACGCGCTGGCGTGCGTGGACGGCCCCGCGTTGCCCATTGAAACCGCCACCATCGAATGAGAGGAAGTGCCAGTATGGAAGGCGGATTTCAACCCGATCTGTCCGTGCGGATCGGCCCGCTGGAATTGAAGGCGCCGGTCATGCCGGCTTCCGGCTGCTTCAACGCCGGCCGGGAGGTGGCCCACGCGTTCGATCTCGGACAGATGGGTGCGATCATCAACAAGACCGTCATGCCCGGATACCGGCCCGGCAACCCGCCCCAGCGGATCCTGGAGCGGGCGTCAGCCATGATCAACTCCGTCGGCCTTCCGGGCAAAGGGCCGGAGGATTTTCTCAACAACCAGCTGCCGTTCATGCGCTCTGTGGGCACCCGGGTCATCGTCAGCATCGGGGGCTTGAGCGAAGCCGATTTCGCCCAGCTCGCGGCGCTCATGGATGAGCAGCCCGGCATCGACGGGCTGGAGCTCGACCTATCGCGCCCCAATCACGTGGAGCGGGAGCCGTTTGCCCTGAGCGCCAAGCTCACCGCGGGCGTCGTGCGGGCGGTGCGGCGGGCCACCCGGCTGCCGGTCATCGCGAAGCTGGCTCCCAACGTCAGCGACATCGTGAGCATCGCGGCCGCCGCCATGGAGGCCGGGGCCGACGCCTTGTGCGTAGCCAATACGTATCCGGCGATGGGGATCGACATCGAAGCGCGCCGGCCCATCCTGGGCATGGCCACCGGCGGGTTGTCGGGGCCGGCCGTCAAACCGATGACCCTGCGGCTCGTCTGGCAGATCGCCGGCGCCCTGGATGCCCCGGTCATCGCCTGCGGCGGCGTGTCGACGGCCGAGGATGCGCTGGAGTACTTGCTTGCGGGGGCCAAGGCGGTCCAGGTGGGAACCGCGAACTTTTCGAATCCCTGGACCATCCCGCAGGTCATCGACGGCATCCGCGAGTACCTCCGGCGGCACGACATTGCCCGGGTCGAATCCATCATTGGCGCTGCGCAACCTTTCCGGACGGACGGCTCCGGCGCGCCGGCGCAAGCGGGGGGTACCGCTTGGCGCGCTTGACCGTGGCCAAAGCGTTGACGCTGCCCGCCCTGCGGGGCACCCGGGTCTTGGCCGGGCACGACGCCCTGGACCGGATCATCGATTGCGCCACCGTCATGGAAGTACCCAATGTGGCTCAGTGGCTCCGGGGCCACGAACTGCTCCTCACCAGCCTCTACGCGCTGCGCCACGACCCAGACCGGCAAGTGAAGCTCGTCGCGGACCTCGCGCGGGTGGGCGTGTCCGCGCTCCTGATCAAGCCGAAAGTGTTTGTGGAGCGCTTGCCCGAGAAGATGCTGGCCGAGGCCGACGGGCAAAGCTTGCCGGTGCTCGAGCTGCCGGTGGAAACGCCTTACATCGACGTGCTGAACGCGGTCATGGCGGAGATTTTCCGGCGCAACAGCGTCCGGCGGTACGAGGCGGACCTGGTCGACGACCTGCTGGCCGGCGCCATCACCTCCCCCGAGGAGCTCCGGACCCGGGCGGCGGAGGTGGGCTGGGATCCGTCCGGCGCCGCGGTCGCGGCGGTGCTGCAAGTCGAGCCGCCTGAAAGCGATCCCGGCTGTGAAACCGTCCAGCAGCTATGCGATACGGTTGTGGACGCCGTGCGGGCCATCGCCCGGCTTCGCAACGGGATCGTAGCAGGTAGCGGATCCTGGGTGCGGGTCGTTTTCGCCTCCGGCCGCCTTTCGGTCGAAAGCCTTGCCGCCGCGGCGCGCGGGGTCGTCCTCGGGGCGCGGAACTCGCTCGCGGCGCGGCGGGCCGGCCCGGCGGTGTCGGGCGCCATCGGCGATCCGGTTCCCAGCGTCTGGCAGCTGCCTGAAAGCTACCAAGCGGCTTGCCGGCACCTGGCCGTCGCCCGCCGGGTGCGGAACTCCGGCGTCGTGGCGGACCGGCGGGATCTGGGCGTCTACGCCCTGCTGGCGCCGGCCCGCGAGCGGCCCTTAAACCCGGGCCTCGTCCGGCTCCTCGAGTACGACGCGAAGGGACACGGTCAACTGGTCAAAACGCTTCGCTGCTACCTCGACGAGCGGGGCAATGCCCGGCGGGCCGCAGCCCGGCTGTTCGTTCACTTCAAAACGGTCCAGTACCGCATGCGGCGCATCCGCGAGATCACCGGCTGGGATCTGAGTTGCCCCGAACTGCGGCTTGAGATCGAAGTCCAGCTCCGCTGGCTGGAGATGGCCGGATTCGGCCGGAAAGGCGCGACCGGGCCGGGTGCGGGCTGAACCCGGAACGGGCAGCGGTATGAATCAGTCCCGGGAGAGGTAAGCTTACATCGGCGCCGCCGTCGATTGGAGGTGAGATCCCGTGGCTGAGATCACCCAACCGGAACTACAGCACTTGCACGAGCTCATCTGGATGGAAGCGGCCATGTACGAGAAGTTCCGCTATTACGCGGAAACATCGCCGGAATCCCACGTGCGCAAGCTGTGCGACCAGCTGGCCGACCGCAGCCGCCAGCACCTGACCGCCTTGGACGCCTTGCTGGGCGGCGGGACCGGCCGCGCGCACTGACCGCGCCTATTCAATGGGGAGAAGGGGGAACCGGTCATGGAGATGGACGAGCGGGCCGTTTTGCGGGATTGCCTGGACACCCTCAAGCACGCGTCCGCGTGCTACCTGCAGGCGAGCCTCGAAGCGGATTCCGATGAGTTAGGCCGGACGCTGGGCCGGCTGGCGCTGGACAAGAGCGAAGAGAAAACCGCGGTCTTCAACCTCATGCATCAGGCGGGCTTTTACAAGACCCGGCCGGCCGAGATGGAAGCTGTGCAGGAGCTCAAGCAAGACCTTCACCGGTTGTTGGCCCGGATCGGCGCCAGCACCGCCGCGAACCGGGAGCGGGGACTCCCGGCTGGCCGTTCCGAGCAGCATCCTTACTCGTAATCGGGCTTGCGCCTGGAACCGCTCCCGGGCGGACCGGGGCAAACATGCGAAAATAGTATGGGAGTGCGCGACTAGCGCGCCTGAGAAAAGCAGGAAACGGGGCGCTTTGGGCGAACGGATAGAAACAAGAAAGAAGGGGATCCGTTGCCCGTGGTGCAGTTATGGCTGTTGGCTCTTGCCCATTTCGGCATCGATTTGCTCACCCACATCCTCCCGCCGGTGATGCCCGCGCTCGTCCAAGAGCTCGGTCTCACCGTGACCATGGCCGCGTCCCTCTCAACGGCCATGAGCGTCAGCAGCGGGCTGTTGCAGCCGGTGTTCGGCTCCGCCATCGACCGCGCGCCCCGGGCCTGGCTGCTTCCGGTCGCGGTCTTGTGGTGCGGTGCGTTCGTGGCGCTGTTGGGAATGGCGTCAGAGTACTGGGCGCTAGTGCTGGCTGCGGTGCTGGCAGGGCTTGGGGCCGCGCTGTTTCACCCGCTGGCTACGGTGAGCTTGCGGCACATCGTTGGGCGGTACAGCGCGGGCGCCATGTCGATCTTCAGCGTCGGCGGCACCGCCGGCATGGCCGCCGCGCCCATGGCCTTTGCAGCGGTGAGCTTCATGGGGATTTCCGGGTTGCGCTGGCTCCTCTTGCCGGCCGTTGTGATCGCCGCGGTGTTGCTGGCCGGGGGGTTGCACCGCGTGTCGCTTTCCAGTACTGGCCGGCGGGCTGGCGCGGGTGGGGGGTCCCGTGAGGGTAGCGGAGGGCGCTCGGAAACCGAGGCGCCCGCCGGACCCGACGCCATGCGCCCATTGGTGATTTTGACCGTGTCCAAGCTTGTGCGGACCGTGGGCCAGGTGGCCATGGTCAACTTCCTGGCGCTTTTTTACGTCTTCCAAGGGTATTCCGAGAATCACGCCCGGCTCATGCTCACCGTGTACCTTGTGGCGGGAAGCCTGAGCGCGATCGCGACCGGCTACATTTCCGATCGGATCGGGCGCAAGCCGGTGGTCATCATATCCAGCGTCCTCGCGACCCCGGCTTGGCTGGCATTTTTGTTTACGACCGGTCCGCTCCAAACAGGGTGCTTGATCGCGGCCAGCGTCTTTTTGTACGCAACGTTTTCTGTCATGCCGATCTACGCGCAAGAACTGGTCCCGCGCCGGCCGGGCATGGGGGCGGGCCTGATGATGGGCGGCGTATGGGCCCTGGCGGCCTTGTGCCTCGTTCCTTTGGGAACGCTGGCCGACGCGGCGGGCGTGCGGGCGGCCATGGTTGTGGCGGCGTGGTTGCCCCTCGTCTCCGCGGGGATGGCCCTGCCGGTGCCGGAAACCCGGCCCCGGGCCTCGAGGTTGACATTTTCCTCCCGTTTGCTATAATAAATTCCAGGCAAATAAAAGGCGTCGTGATCGGTCGCTGAGTTCTCCGGAAACGGAGAAGCGGGGGACCCGTTTTTCGGGGCGAGTCCGTGTGGGGTGCCGGTTTGGCGCGGCGCACGGTAGGGCAACGACCTCTGGCCCGAGCCCGTCAGCTAACCCCGTAAGCGAAGCAGAGGGAGTCTTGGGTGGGTGTTTCATACTAAGAGGACCGGGGCATCGCCCGGTTCGGGAGCGCCCGAGGCTTTCTCGGGTTATTTTTTTGCATAAGCGGGTCCCAAGTTCAGACAGGAAGGGGGGAGAGATACAGCAGCGGCCGCGGCGTCACCACAACTGAAAAGGAGGCGGTGAATCTTGCGTGCCCTGCACACAAGGTGCGCCCGACGCTCGTCGTTGTTGGTGACTGCCCTTTCGTTGGCGGTTTTGCCCATCGGAGTATCCCTCGTTGGCACGGTCCAGTCTCACGCCCAGCCCGTCGTGTTCCTCGATTTCAGCTGGGACAGCGTCCAGGTTCACAATCGCATCGCCGGCTTCATTCTCGAGCATGGCTACGGCATGTCCGTGGACTACTTGTTCGCGGACACCATCCCGGGCATGTTGGCCCTGCGGCGGGGCGATGCGCAGCTTACTATGGAGATCTGGCCGGACAATATCATCGACATTTGGGAAACCGCCCTCCGCCGGGGTGAACTGGTCGACCTGGGGTTGAACTTCCCCGATGCCCCCCAGGGCTGGTACGTGCCCACGTACATGATCGAAGGCGACCCCGAGCGAGGCATCGAGCCGATGGCTCCGGACTTGCGGTCCGTGGCGGATCTTCCCCGGTACTGGGAGCTGTTCCGGGATCCGGAAGTTCCCAGCAAGGGCCGGTTTTACACCGCACCGCCGGGCTGGGCGGCTAACGATATCAACCGCGAGAAGTTGGAAGCGTACGGGCTGCTGGACACGTTTGTGGCGTTTGAGCCCGGATCCGACTCGGCGCTGGTGGCGTCTATGGTGTCCGCCTACGAGCAGGGGAAGCCGTGGGTCGGCTACTATTGGGAGCCCACCTGGGTGATGGGCCTGTACGACATGACATTGTTGGAGGAGCCGCCTTATTCGGACGAGTGCTGGGAGACGGATAAGGCATGCGCCTACAAGCGCGCGCAGGTGCTGGTCTCGGCCAACAAGCGATTCATCGAGCAGCACCCGGAGATCGAGGCGTTCCTGCGCAACTATGAGACGACGCTCGCACAAAACAACGACTTCCTGGCCTACATGAGGCGGGAGGACGCAACCGCTGAGGAAGCCGCCCTGTACTTCCTGCGAACCTACGAGGACGTCTGGCGGTCATGGGTGCCCGAGGACGTGGCCGCGCGGGTGTTGGACGCGCTGGCCGCGCGCTGAGGGCGGGTGATGACGATGACCGCGAGCGCTGGCATACAGGTTAAGAACTTATGGAAGGTGTTCGCGCCCAAGGGTGTGACGATCGACGTGACCGATCCCGGCGCGATGGCTTCGGCGGAGCAAGCCGGCGCCGTCGTGGCGGTGCGGGACGTGTCCTTTGAGGTGCAGCCGGGAGAGCTGTTCGTCGTCATGGGGCTGTCGGGCAGCGGCAAGTCGACGCTCATCCGGTGCCTGTTGCGCCTGGTGGAGCCGACGGCCGGAACCATCGCGTGCGATGGACGGGATGTGACGGGCATGAGCCCCCGGGAGCTGATGGAGTTCCGGCGCCACCAGGTCGCCATGGTGTTCCAGCACTACGGGCTGTTGCCCCACCGGACGGTGCTCGACAACGCGGCCTTCGGCCTGAAGCTTCGGGGCATGCCGCGGGAAGAGCGCTACGCCCGGGCCCGGGAGGCGCTTGCGCGGGTGGGCCTTGCCGGCTGGGAAAACCGCTACCCGTCGGCCTTAAGCGGCGGCATGCAGCAGCGGGTCGGCATCGCGCGGGCGCTGGCCAACGACCCGGCCATCCTGCTTTGGGATGAGCCGTTCAGCGGCCTTGACCCGCTCATCCGGCGGGAGATGCAGGATGAAGTGTTGCGGCTCCAGCGGGAGTTGCAAAAGACCATCGTGTTCGTCACCCACGACCTGGATGAGGCGATGCGCCTGGGCGATCGGATGGCGGTCATGAAGGACGGCCAGTTTGTGCAGGTGGGCCGGCCCGAGGACGTCATCAACCGGCCGGCCAACGAGTACGTGCGCCGGTTCGTGCAGGCCCGCCAGCCGGTTGCCGTGGCAACCGATCGGTCGGTGATGAAACTCGCCTCAGGCAACCCGCGTCCGCCGGCGGCCTCTCTGCCGGTCGGAAGCGCCGGACGGGGCGGACGGGCGGCTCAGGACGGCGCCGCGGCGGCGCGCGATGGCGCTTTGGCCGAGGACGCCCGGCCCGCCGGGGAGGGGGTAGCCCGTGTTTCCTAAAGAATGGGAGTATCACATCGGCCCGGTCATCAGCGATCTGGTCGATTGGCTCCTGGTCGAGTTCGGCGGTGCGTTCGACGCGGTGTCGGGCGCCCTCCTGCGGTTTTTGCTCCAGGTGGAAGCGGCGCTCAAGGCGTTGCCGTGGTGGCTCATCATCGCGGCCGTGGGCGTTGGGGCCTGGCTCCTTTTGCGCCGGGTGGGCAGCGCTTTGGCCCTCATGGCCCTTGTGTTCATGATCGGCGTGTTCGGCCTGTGGGGGCTGGCGGTGGAAACGATGGCCATCATCATCACGTCGGTGGTGCTGGCCATCGTCATCGGCCTTCCGGTAGGCGTTGCCATGGCCGAGTCCAACCGGGTGCGCGGCGCGATGACGCCGCTTTTGGACGCCATGCAGACGCTGCCGAGCTTCGTCTACCTGATCCCGGCCATGATGCTCTTTGGCCTGGGTAAGGTGCCGGCGGTGCTGGCGACGCTCATTTACGCGGTGCCGCCGGTCATCCGGTTGACGGACCTGGGCATCCGCCAGGTGGCGGCCGGGGTGCAGGAGGCCGCGGTCGCGTACGGCGCGAGCCGCTGGCAGCTCTTGAAGGAAGTACGGTTGCCGCTGGCGGTGCCGTCGATCTTGGCCGGTGTCAACCAGACGACCATGATGGCGCTTGCCATGGTTGTCATTGCGTCCATGATCGGCGCCCGGGGCATCGGCCAGGAAGTGCTCTTGTCCATCAACCGCATCGACGTGGGCCGGGGGTTTGAGGCGGGGCTGAGCGTGGTGGCGCTGGCCATCGTCGTCGACCGCCTCACGCAAGGATTCGCCCGCCGGTTTGAACCCCCGCGCTGATCGGGCCCGGCCCGGCCGCCCGCCGGCCCCGGGGCGATCCCGGAAACGCCGGGAACCCCGGGGCCTCGCGGCGGATCGGCCGCAGCCTCAGTCGTTATCCCCCGAGACCGGCAAGCAGCCGGATGTAGCTGCGGACGCCCTTGTCGAAGCTCTCGAGCCGGAAAAACTCATTGGGCGCATGGATTTGGTTGTCCGGGTCGCCGAAGCTAAAGAAGATGAAATCGGTCTTTAGGATGGACTTGACCATCGCGGCGACCGGCAACGTCCCCCCGGTCCGGGTGAACACCGGTTCTTCCCCGTACACCTCCCGCAGCGCCTGGGTTGCCTTGGCGATGATGGGATGGTCCCGGGACATCAGGTAGGCCGCCGCGGAGCCGGGGTGGCGGGTGATCTTGACCGTTACCCCGGGCGGCGTGTGGGCCCGGATGTGGGCTTCGAGCGCGTCCAGCACCTGGTTGGGGTCCTGTTCGGGCACGAGTCGACACGTAATCTTGGCGTGCGCTTCAGACGGCAGCACCGTCTTGGTCCCTTCGCCCTGGAAACCGCCCCAGATGCCGTTGACCTCCAGCGTCGGCCGGGCCCAGAGGCGCTCAAGAGTCGAGTAGCCGGGCTCGCCGAACGGCTCGGAAACCTCGATCCCGTCCAGAAACGCCCGCTCGTCGAACGGAACCCGGGCGATGTCAACCCGCTCCTCGCCGGTCAGCTCCCGGACGCCGTCGTAAAATCCTTTGACAAGGATCTTCCCGTCCGGCGAGCGCATGCTCGCGATGATGGCCGCCAGCGCGTGGATGGGGTTTTGGATGGCGCCGCCGTAACCGCCTGAGTGCAGGTCGCCCTTGGCGCCCCGGACGTCGATCTGCATCGCACACAGTCCCCGGCTTCCCACGGTGATGCCGGGCTTTTGGGGCTTGTAAAAGCCGCCGTCCGCGCACAAGACCGCGTCGGCCCGAAGGCGCGCCGCCTGTTGCCTGAGCAGCTTGGGCAGATTAGGGCTGCCGATCTCTTCCTCGCCCTCGAGCAAAAACTTCAAGTTCACCGGCGGCCGGCCGTCCACCGCGATCAAGGCTTCCACGGCCTTGAGAGGGATGAACGCGCATCCCTTGTCGTCGCTGGCGCCCCGGGCAAAGATGCGCCCGTCCCGCACCACCGGTTCAAAGGGCGGGGTTTCCCACAGGTGCACCGGATCAACGGGCTGCACGTCCACGTGGCCGTAGATGAGGTGCGTGGGCTTTTCGGGATCGACGATCCACTCGCCGTAGACGGCCGGGTGGCCGCCGGTCTCCCAAATTTCCACCGTAGGCACGCCGATGGAGCGCAGGTGGTCCGCCGCCCACTGGGCCGCCCGCCTGACGTCTTCTTTGTGAGCGGGCAAGGCGCTTACGCTTGGGATGCGCAAAAAGTCGAGCAGTTGCTCCAAGTGGGCCTGGCGGCGCTCCGCCAAGTACGCCTCGTATCTGGACATAAGCTTGACCCGCCTTTCGCTGTTTTGGCCGGCCGGGCCGGCCACAAGGCACGTCCTATCTGTTTAGTCATCGCGAGTGGCCTTCCTTCCCCCCTTTCGGGGCTCGGAGTGAGAGCTCAGAGGCAGAACGGGAGTAAAGGATGTGGACGCAGCGCGTGGGCAAGGGCGCAGGCGCAGGAGGACTGGGGCAGGTACGGAATATCAACCGACATGGCCAACGTCGGAGAAACGATTAACCGCCAGGAGGGTGGGCATACCCGCTCCCCGGACGCCCGGGCGAAGTTTCCGTCGCCCGTTCCGGTCGCGGTCATGGTTTCCCTCTCACTGCTTGGAGATGCGCTCTTGTACGCTGTTTTGCCCAGCCGGGCCCCGTCGCTGGGGATACCGCTGGTGCTGGTGGGCGTGCTCCTCAGCGTCAACCGGTTCGTGCGGCTGGTCACCAATTCGTGGGCCGGCGCGGTGTACCGGCGCCGGGGACTTCCCGGACCGTTTTTTGCGGCCATGGTCGGAGCGACCGCCACGACCTTGTCCTACGGCGTGCCCTGGGGCTTTTGGCCGTTTCTCGCCGCCCGGGCGATTTGGGGTGCGTGCTGGTCGTTTCTGCGCCTGGGGCAGCTGTTGGCTGTGCTTGAGCGGGCAGGCGATGACGAGCGGGGCCGGTGGATGGGCCGGGTGCAGGCGCTGGCCCGCGTCGGCACGATGCTTTCCGTCATGCTGGGCGGATACCTCACGGACCGCCTCGGGTACCGGGCGACCATCGGCTTGCTCGGCATGCTGACCGCTGCGGGCACAGTTGTAGCCTGGCGGGAGGTCGTCCAACACCGCCGCTGGGCCCGCGTCGGAGATGAGCAACCCCGGACCGAGCGGCAAAGCCGGTGGCGTTCCGACGGGCCGCCGGAAGCGGCAGCGGGCAGGCCCGGCGCTTGCCTTGAGGGCGACAGCGGTGCTCCAATAGCGGCGGGAGCCCTGAGGACCGGCTTGGCGCTTGTGTATGCCGGCGGTTTTGCCCAAGGGTTTGCAACGTCCGGGCTCATTATGGGCACCTTGTCGCTGTTTTTGCTCCAGCGGTTCGGCGACGCGGTGCCTCTTTGGGGCTGGACCGCGGGTGTGGCCACCGTATCCGGATGGCTCATCGGCTTGCGCTGGGCCGTCGAGCTGGTGCTGGCGCCCTGGAGCGGCTGGCTTGCAGACCGGCAGGGGCGGTCCCGGGTAGTGGCCGCGGGATCGGCCCTTCAGGCCGCGATGCTGGTGCTGCTTTCGGCCGCGGCCAGCCCGGAGGTCATCATCCTCGCAAGCATCGGCTTGTTCGTCGGGGCGGTCTTGTTCGCGGTCAGCCTGGATGCGGCCGGGGGCGACATGTCGGTGCACCACCGCCCCACGGTAGTCATGAGCCGCTATACCACGGCCCAGGACGTAGGCGCGGCCCTAGGGCCGTCCGTGGGGTACTTTCTCAGCGACGTTGTCGGCCTGCCGGCCATGTACTCGGGTATGGCGGCGTTGCTGGTTCTCATCGGAGCCGCGTTCGTCCTGTGGTTTCCGTCAGGAACCGCGCAAAGGGCGGGAACCCGGCGCGGCGGGAAGGATTTCGACGCCAAGGATGGAAAAACCACAAGGTTTGTAGGGGCATTGGAAGGGCGAAGGAAACAGTGAACCCCGCGGACGCTGGAGCAACGATGACCGCGGGCCTTTGTTCGGAAAGCGGGGATCACGCGTGATGGACGCACAGCGCTCGTCGCCACCGGCTTACCCGGCGGAGGCTTGGGATGATGAGATCGATCTTCGGCAGCTGGTGGAAAGCTTGTGGCGGCGGAGGCGGTTGATCATCGGCCTGACGGTGATGGCGGTGTTGGTGGCCGGTGTGTTGAGCTTTTTGGTGCTGCCGCCAAGCTATGAGTCGAGCATCACGGTAGCCCTGCCTGCCGCCGACGGCCAGCAGGTAGGCATGGGCCCTCGGGCGTACGAAGCGTTTGCCCTAAGCAACCGAGTCCTCCAGTCCATGATCCGGTTGGGGTCCCTGGATGTGACGCCCGTTGCGCTCGAAAGCGTGATGGACAGCAAGTTGGATGTCGAACCGCGCCTTTTGACAATTCCGGTGCGGGCCCGCACGCCGGAGGAAGCCCAAGAGCTGGCGCGTCTTTGGTACCAAGCGTTTGTGTCGGAAACCGAAGCGTATGTTGCGGCCCAGATCGACGAACAGCTGACGGTAGCCGAACAAAATCTAGCCGAATGGGACAGCCGGCTGAATGCTGCGTTACTGGCTCTCAGCGAGTTCGAGAGCGCGACCCCTCTCGCGGTGCTGGAATCCCGGCTCGATCGGCTGCAACAGGACCTGGTCAACGTGGAGTCTCGACTTCGGGAGCTCAATCATACGAGCATCCCCACCGACGAAGCCCGGATGATGGCTCTGGAAGAGGTGCTCTCCCAGGAGTCCGAGGTCATCGCGGGAGCCGGCGAAAACGTGGTGTTGCCGGTAGTGGATCAGCGGGCCGGGGTGACGGCCAGCGGCGTGACCATTCTCAATCCGATGTTCTTACAGCTCAATCAGGATTTGAGCAGCACCCGCACGCGGCTGGCCACCAATCGCCGGGCCGCGGAGCTTTTGCAGGAGCAGGCGACGGTGTTGCCCGCGGAGATTGACCGGCTTCGGTCCGAGATCGTGTCCCTGAAGGAACAGCTAATGCGGCTGCAGCGGGAGATTGACGCGGTGCAACCGCTTGCGGACGAGGCCCGGAGAGAACGGGACCGGTTGCTGGATCTCAAGCGGCGGATTCAACAGGTAGCGACGGCCCCGGTGAGCGATGATCCGCCACTGCCGGAGTCGCCCGTATCGCCCCGCAAAATGCTCAATATGGCGGTGGCCGGCGTGCTGGCCGTCTTCGTCGGCGTAGGCGTTGCCCTCTTTCAGGAGTTTTGGGCGGCGACGGATCCGGCCCAATCGAGTTCTCGGGAACGGGCAGAAGCCGGGTGATCGTTCAACAGGTCCTTTTGAGGCCTGCTTGGCGGCGGTTGTGCACCCCGATTATCATCGGCCGGGGGCTGCTGGATCCCGCCGCTTTTATCGGGTACAATGAGTCTGGCGCGCAAAAAAGAGCTTCCGACGGGCCCGCCTTCCGGCTTGTTCCGACCTTGGCCCGGTGCCGCAGGTCGTCTTGTGCGGCGCGCTGTCCCGGACGTCTCGGCGGGAGGCGCCTCACCAGTAGTTTCTAAGCAGGAGTTGTCCGTATGTCTTTCACCGTTGCCGTCGTCCCCGCGGGCCAGTGGGGAACCGCCCTGGCCGTTCCCTTCGCCCGGCGGGGGCACCGGGTTCGCCTGTGGTTTCGCAAGCCTGAGGCTGCGGCCGGTTTTCGTTCCCGGCGGCAAAACCCCCGGCTTCCCGGCATCACCCTTCCGGAAAACGTCACGGCCACCGATGATGTGGCGGAAGCCGTCGACGGGGCCGACATCATCGTCATTGCTCCGGCAAGCCGGGGCCTTGCGGCGGTGTGCCGGCGCTTGGCGCCCCACTTGCCGCCGGGTGCCGTCCTCGTGTCCGCGGTCAAGGGGCTGTTCGCCGCCGGGCCCGCGCTGCCAAGCGGCATCATCGCGCGTGAACTTCCCGCACTGGCTTCGCAGATCGCGGTGCTCTCCGGGCCGAACTTCGCCGTCGAAGTGGCCCGGGAGCTGCCCGCCGGAACGGTGGTGGCCAGCTCCGACCCGGCTGTCGCCCGGTTTGTGCAAGAGGCGCTGATGACCGACCGGTTTCGGGTGTGGACGAGTGAAGACGTCATCGGCGTGCAGCTCGGCGGGGCTTTGAAAAACGTCATCGCCATCGGCGCGGGATTGTCCGATGGGCTCGGCATGGGGCACAACGCCCGGGCCGCCTTGATCACCCGGGGGGTCGCTGAGATCACCCGGCTCGGGCTGGCCATGGGTGCAAATCCGCTCACCTTTGCCGGCATGTCGGGCATCGGCGATTTGATCCTCACGTGCACGAGCGACCTGAGCCGCAACCGGCAGGCGGGCCTGGCCGTGGCCGCAGGCGAGACGCCGGAGCAGTACGAGGCGCGCGCGGGAGCGACGGTGGAGGGCATCCCCGCCGCCTGGGCCGCCCATCACCTGGCTATCGAACTCGGCGTCGAGATGCCCATCACGGCTCAAGTGTACCGCGTCTTGTACGAAGGGCTGCCGCCCATCGCCGGAGTACGGCAACTCATGACCCGGGAGCCCACCGCCGAACTGGCCGCAGGCCGCTTCCGGGGATAGCCGCACGATCGGCGCTTGATCCAAAACCGATGGCCGGATGCGAAGCCCGCTTGTCCGAGGCGCGAGCGCTCCATGATATACTGAACGCGGAGGCGGTGAGCGATGGACTGTACGGTTCATGGTGTGCGGCTGGAACTCGTTCAGGGCGACATCGCCCGCCAACCGGACATGGAGGCCATTGTCAACGCGGCCAACGCCGAGCTCATGCCGGGCGGCGGTGTGGCGGGGGCGATCCACCGGGCGGCCGGGCCGGGACTGGCCGAGGAATGCCGGCCGCTTGGGCCCATCCGGCCCGGTGAAGCGGTCATCACCGGCGGCCACAATTTGCCCAACAAGTACGTCATCCACTGCTTGGGCCCCGTGTACGGCGTGGACGAACCGTCGGACGAGCTGTTGGCCCAATGCTACCGGCGGGCGCTGGCACTGGCCGAGGAGCGGGGCATTCGATCTGTCGGCTTTCCCTCCATCTCCACCGGCGCATTCGGCTTTCCCATGGACCGCGCGGCGACCGTCGCGTTTCGCACGATGTTGGAGCAGATCCCCCGGTTGCGCACGGTGAACCACATCCGTTTCGTGCTGTGGGGCGCGGACGCGCTGCGCACGCACGAGGCGGCGCTCTCCCGGTGCTTGGAGGAGGCCGGGCTTCCGAGCTCCGAGGGCTGACAAGCCGCATCGGTCCCGTCCGGGGAGGGGCCTTTTCATCGGCTGTCGTCGTCTGGCGCACGGTGCTCTGGCTCGATCCTGCAATCGGGTGGCTCGACGGACGCCCGTCGGCGAAGGGAGAGGGCGATGATGTCGAAATCGTCCACGGCTCGCGCTCAGGCGCTCTACTTTACACATATTTACCTGGAGAACTGGAAGAACTTCCTGCACGTTGATCGAGCATTGCAGCGGCGCGTGTTCCTGGTCGGGCCCAATGCTTCAGGGAAGTCCAACTTGCTGGACGCCTTTCGCTTCCTGCGCGATCTGGTTACGGTCGGCGGCGGGTTTCAAGAAGCCGTTCGGCGCCGCGGGGGGCTGTCAGCCATTCGTTGCCTTGCGGCGCGCAAGCAACCTAACGTCGTGATCCGTGTCTCGATTGGAACGCAGGAGAAACCGGATAAGTGGGTCTATGAACTTCAGTTCACCCAGGACAACCAGCGCAGAACGCTTGTGAAGCGGGAGCGCGTCACCCGGGATGGAGAAGAACTCCTCTCCCGGCCAAATGAGGATGACCAATCGGATCCGGAGCGGTTGACCCAGACCTACCTGGAGCAAGTCAATGTGAATAAGGACTTTCGCCAGGTCGTGGATTTTTTCGCGTCCATTCGCTACCTCCATGTGGTTCCCCAGTTGGTGCGGGAACCCGAACGGTCGGTGGGCAAGGAGAATGACCCCTACGGCGGGGACTTCCTCGAACAGATCGCCCGTACCAATGACAAAACGCGCAAAGCCCGTTTCCAACGGATTCGAGAGGCATTGGCCGTCGCGGTTCCGCAGTTGAAGGAGCTTGAACTTTACAGAGATGTGCGGGGCACGCCTCACTTGCGGGGAAAGTATGAGCACTGGCGGCCGCAGGGAGCTTGGCAAGACGAGCGCCAGTTGTCCGACGGTACGCTCCGGCTCTTTGGCCTCCTATGGTCGGTGCTGGATGGGCACGGTCCGCTGTTGCTGGAGGAGCCCGAGCTGTCGTTGCATCCCGAGGTCGTGCGGCACATTCCGCAGATGTTTGCGCGCATTCAGCGGAAGACCGGTCGGCAGCTGCTGATCAGTACACACTCGACCGGCCTGTTGCAAGACGAAGGCGTGGGATTGGATGAGGTGATGCTCCTCCAACCTGGTCGAGAGGGTACGTTTGTTCGAACGGCCACCGACATTCAAGACGTTGAGTCCCTACTCGATGGAGGCGTGGGGCTTGATGAAATTGTGATGGCGGAGACCGCTCCCCGGAAAGTGGAGCAACTGGCGCTGTTTGGTGATCGATAATGCGACGAGAGGTTATCGTAAACGGTGCCGTAGAAGGCCCGGTGGACGAAGCGGTACTGGTACGCCTGGTCACACACGCGGGTGGCCAGGCTCACGTCATCTACGGCAAGCGCGGGAAGAAAGCGCTGCTCCAGCGGCTGGGCGGATACAACCGGGCTGCCGAGCACTCGCCGTGGGTGGTGCTTGTCGATTTGGACAATGACTACGATTGCCCTGTCCCTTTCCGGAAAGCTGTGTTGCCGCAACCCGCTCGTTGGATGTGTTTTCGGATTGTCGTGCGTGCCGTGGAGGCTTGGTTGTTGGCAGACAGGGATCGCATCGCTCGTTTTCTTCGCGTCAGCCGGGACGTGATCCCACGGAATCCGGAGGTGCTGTCCGATCCCAAGGCGGCGCTTGTGCAGATCGCTGCGCGGTCCCGTTCCCGGCATATACGGGAGGACATGGTTCCCCGGCAGGGCAGTCGCCGACGCGTAGGCCCTGCGTATGCGTCCAGATTGAGAGAGTTCGTCACGGATCCCGACACTGGCTGGAGGCCCGACGTGGCTGCAGCTTCCTCGGAAAGTTTGCGGAGAGCTCTAACCTGCTTGCAACGGCTCTTGGCCGGAGCTGCCTAGTGGGGCCATCGCTTACCCCTAATTCGGCACGGTGTTGCCTGAACCTGGAACCGAAGCAGCGAATGGCCGGGACCGGAATCCGGTACGGGAGCCGCTTTTGGGCCGCTTTCGGCTACTCCTTCAGCTTCTTTGCGACCGACGCCAGTTTCGCATCCATGTCGCTGGGCTTATCCCGGCGGTCGTCGACTTTGATGACTGAGGAAATGCGTACGGCACCCAGCTCGGCCACGGCCTCGTGCATCTTGAGGATTACATCGAAGATGTCCTTCAGGTCGCCTTGGATGGTGGTGAACATCGGATCCATGCGGTACTTGATCCGGGGCTCTGCTCGCAACACCTTCTCAGCCGCCGCCACATAGCGGCTGACGCTCGTTTCTCCCGTCCCGATGGGGGTGATGCTTACGGCGACGATGGCCATCGGCGATGCCTCCTTCACGGCTCTTTCCGGGTGACTTCGCTTCCGGCCGCCGAAAGGGGCGTCCGGGGCGCCGGCAAATGCGACCGGGACGCCGGCCAGCGCAACCGAAAAACCGGATTGCCTGGCAGATCACTCGATGATGCTCATGCCCGGTGTAAACGACAGTAGCCGCGGAAACCGGGTAAGAAAGTTCCGCGGCTCGGTTACAGGGACCTTCCACACCTGGTGGTCCGCCGCCTGTGGAGTGAACAACGACCAGCGGGCAAAGCTTCTGGCCATAGCGGCCCGGCGGGGATTGCGGGGGCATTCCGAACTCATCAAAGAGGCTGTGGAGCGATATTTGCAAGAGGAAGAGAGCCGCCAAGCCAGTGTGCAGAAGGTTCTCGAGCTGGAAGGAGCTCTCACCGCTGAGGACGAGCAGAAGGCCGCGCAACGGATCCGGGAGACATGGGCGCGATGGAGGCCGTAGTGGACACCTCCGTCGTGATCGGGTTCTTGCGCGGCCGAATGCCCTGATGCACCGCAATCCGCTGGTGACGAGCAACGTGCGCGATTTTTCGCCCATAAAAGGGATAGACCCAAGCCCTGTCAAGATTGGTTGACTCGTGGTCATCCTCCCCCGTGTCGATGGACTTGATGCCGTTCCTGTCAAACAACTGGACCAGTACTTCCAGCTCCCGCAGCGCGTCGGCTACGAGAGCGAGGAAGGTTTTGTCGTCCGCGAAGACGGTGATGGACGACGGCGGTACACCGTCAGCCAGATGATCCCACACCGCTACGGAGATACCGGGGTGGTGCCCCTGGTCTGTAGCCCGAACCTGAGGCAGTTGGGGGATAAGTCCCGAAAGCTGCGGCTGGACTGGCAGACGGACCACTTCTGTTGCTTCGGCTGCGGCCTGCGCCCCTTAGAAGGCCCGAAAAACGCCGTAATCCTGTGCGGAAGGAATTGCGCAAAAAAGTCTGACGATTAGTCGCAAGGCCATCAGAAATTGTGCAGTGTCAGACTTGACGGGTGCTCGTGGATATGGCGACAGAGTGGACTGTCGCAAATGAAGCAGTCAAAGGCGCTCGAAGCCGTATACAAAACGGCTCGTCTTGTACGGCCCACAAAGCATGGGAAGGTATTGACAAGATGGGACATGTAAAGTAGAATTAGGACACATAAAGAAAGGAGGGGTTAGATGATGGAAAAAAGCCGCCTCCTACGTGAGAGTTTCCACTGGCTATGGGCCGGTTTTTCCTGAACATGATGGCCGCCTTTGCGGAGCTTGGGCGCAACCTCGTCGCTCAGAGGACGGCTACTGCCCTGGCTCAGAAAGCGCACCGAGAAGTTTACAGCCCTACCCCCCTACGGATTTGACCGGGTAGCGGAGAGAGTGGCGGAAGACGCCCATCAGCAGGAGACGCAAAACAGCTGTCAGGAGGTGGCCTCAATGGCCGAAAGGCTTTTGACTTTGGAGGAG
The DNA here is from genome assembly GCA_017656145.1 of Bacillota bacterium. Lineage (GTDB taxonomy): Bacteria > Bacillota > Limnochordia > Limnochordales > ZCTH02-B6 > JACDOI01. The sequence goes on from JACDOI010000004.1 coordinate 42,234, forward strand.
GTGGCAGAACGACTGGTTGTTGCTCCAAAAACCATTCGGGACTGGTTAAGGGAAGGGAAGTTAAGGGGATTGAAGGTTGGCAAGCTATGGCGAGTTCGGGAGCAAGATCTTGAGGCCTTCTTAGCTGAAGCGGAAAGGGCTACAACACAGGGTAAGGACAATTGATATTGAGAAAAGATAAACTGCATAAGCCAGAGAAGGAACAACCTCTCTGCGGTCTGGTTCGGAGGAGTTGTTTTCAGGGGGAAAGAAGGCCTTGAAGACAGCAAATTTGAGTTCACTGGCGGTGGGCTACCCTTCCCATGTTATTGGTCAATCGCTCATCCTACAGGCTGATTGCTTTGAATGGCTGAGCCGTGTGCCTGAGAACAGTATCCACGCGATTATTACAGATCCGCCCTACGGGGTAAAAGAATACGAATTCGACCAACTCCAGAAGCGGGCCAATGGAAATGGGGGGACATGGCGGATTCCACCCTCCTTCGACGGCCATATGCGCTCCCCTCTGCCCAGGTTCACTGCGTTAAATCAGAAGGAGCGCGAATCCTTGCGCCACTTCTTTGTAGAGTGGGCCCGCCTTGCGGTGAAAGCGCTACGTCCAGGTGGTCATGTCTTTATTGCTAGCAACGCCTTCATTTCGCACCTGACCTTTTCCGCACTGGTCGAGGGAGGATTGGAGTTTAGGGGGGAAATCATCCGGCTTGTACGCACCCTGCGGGGCGGAGATCGACCTAAAAATGCGGAGAAGGAATTCCCCCAAGTTTCTTCAATGCCCCGCGGGTGCTATGAACCTTGGGGGCTCTTTCGGAAGCCCTTGCCCAAAGGTATGACTGTAGCCGATTGTCTGCGGGAATTTCAAACGGGAGGACTACGCCGCTTGCCCAACGGCAACCCCTTCTGTGACGTAATTTTCAGTGAGCGCACGCCTGGGCAGGAACGAAAAATCGCCAACCACCCCAGCTTAAAACCTCAGTCCCTGCTGCGTCAGCTGGTCTACGTGGCGCTACCTTTAGGCGAGGGCATAATCGTTGATCCCTTCATGGGCTCGGGTTCGACGGTAGCCGCAGCCGAAGCACAAGGGCTGTCTTGCATCGGTATCGAGCGGTATCGCGAGTACTTCGAAATGAGCACGCGGGCCATTCCGGCCTTAGCTGCGTTGGATGTGAGTCCCTGGGCACAGCACCCATGGGGTCGCCAGGTCCGTCTCTTTGACGAAATGCTACGGAGCCCGATAGACCCAATTGGCGAGCATCTTGCGCAGGCCCGATCGAGTGACGCTGGCCGTAATGGTGCGGCGGCTGGTAGGCGAGCGCCCAGAAAAACTCCAGTCGGCCTTTTCTAGGCGGGCGCAGTAGACAGCTCGAAAACTGAAGGGTTGTGGAGAGACCCCCTGCAGGGCGTCGCTAGGACGGTTGCTGGTAAACACGAATACCATCAGCCATACGTCTTCAGGGTTGTGACCTTGCCAGCCCTGTTCATAGCGAGACGCCTTGATTTCGATCCCCTCGTCGGTATGTTGAACGGCATTATTGGGAAAGCGACCTGCGGGAATTAGGTCGGGGTGCCCGTTGTGGTACCGGTTCGCAACCAGGGAAGGACAAAAAACGGGAATATTGGCTTTCATGAACTCCCCGACTATACTGCTGAAGTTAGCAGGCATTAGCAAGGACTCTATGCGGGGCAGACCCTTGCTATGTAGTTGCTGGTTGAGAAAGCCCAGAAAATCGACGAAACTTTCCATCGCCTGCCGCACGTGGTGAACTTCCAAGCCGTACGGAAGTTTAGCGGCAGGATTAAATCCTGCAGGCTCGACAGGTGTTGGGGTACAGGCGCGTTTCTCTAGCTCGTCTTTCATGCATTTCATCTTACCACATTTTGATACCGATGATGAACGTTCCCATGGTTCCAGGATGACGTCAAGCCACTGTCGCACGGAGGAGGATAGATTCCGGCGCGGGAGGCGGGATTCGACGACGACGGATGCCTGTACTACCTCTACGAGCAGGGGAAGCTCCACTTCGTGCGCATCGGCAACAAGAAGAGCCAGCGCCACGACGTCGCCTGGTTGCGGCGCCACTACGCGAAGGGCCGTCGTCGGAGCGCTGGATAAACGTCCCTCTTGCCGCGCGAGGTCCACGCTTTCAGCCGCGTCCGCCCGGAGGGATCCGGAGATGACAGGGGAGAATGGTCACGACCGTGGGTTGTCACCTGTCGGCCTAAACGCTGAACAGTCGGCTTTTGTGATGCACCATGGACCAGACTCTCCTCCATGCCCCGGTTGGCACGGGCAAGACCCGGGCCCTGGGCGAGCGCGCTGCCCAGGCGATTGTGGCCGGCATCAAGCCTTCACGGCTCCTATGCTAGCGACCGCCCGGCACGTGGAGATTCCGTATCGTCCCAGCTGTGCCCGCCGGGCCTGTGAGCACGACGGCCTTTCGCCACGCGACACAACACTTTCGTCGCGAAGGTTTGCCAGCCAAGATTCGTCAACGTTGGGAAACGCTAGGGGCCCTATGCGGGAGGCCACGGGTAAGTACGCCGGGGTGGGTGATCACACCCCGGGTGGTCTGAGACGGTGACGCCTCACACTGACAGCAAATAACAATCAGTTTGGCAGTAAAAATAAAGATTTGCTGCCATTTCTAGTTAGACGTCGCGTTGAGAAATAGAAATGGATGCTTCCGCCTCGCGCAAGGGCCGGCCACTTTGGGGGGAGACGGGGTGTTGGTGCACGTCGCCGGGGGCGCGGGTTGCTTATTGCTGCTGTGGACGATTCGCACCGTCCGTGTGCAGCGCGGTGCCATGAGGATGGCCAGAAGGCTGGACGACGCCCTTCGCTGGGGTGACGGTGCCTCACCCCTTTGCGCATCCATTCCCAAACCGGCTGCGGTAGACACCTTGCTCCATGACTTGCAAAACCGTGTTTCCGAGGCCCTCCAAAGTGAGGTTCAGCGACATGGTGCGGCAACGGCCGCGCGATCTCCCCAGGCCGCACCCCTGCCTTCGTGGGTGCCCGTATTGGATATCGGGCTGGCCGGCGTCGACCAAGTGCAGTCCCTGATGAAGATCGATCCACGCGTCATCGAGGGGATGGATTTCTGGCTGTCCGAGGATTTGGGAGACTTCTCCACCCTTCAGCGCGTCGTGTCCGAGGCGGCCGCCGGTGAGAATTACGGCCGTTGGCTCGATACGCTCAAAGGTTACGCCGCCGAGCAGATCGCGGCCGATGTTTTAGTTTCCAGCGGCGCCCACGTGGAGCTTGCCCCGAACCCCAATCAAGCTGGGTGGGATTTGCGGGTCGACGGCGAGTACTACAACGTGAAGGTGGGCACGACCGCCTCCCACATCGAACAGCACTTTCAAGAGTATCCGGACATCGGTGTGGTCACGAGCCCGGAACTGGCGGCCCAGTTCCCGGAATACGCGGATCAGATCATCGCGCTCCCCGAACTGTCCAACGAGAACCTGGTGGAAGCCGTCGAAGAGACCGTGAGTGGCGTGACCGGTGTAGATTGGGATTTCCCGTTCCCGGTGGTCACCGCCGTCTACTCCGGCATCCGGGAGCTGGATCTCCTGCTTTCGGGGGACACCGAGTTGGGGACCAGCCTGCGCAATCTCGGGCTTGACGTGGCCGGGACGGGCGGCGGCAGTTGGCTGGGCGGAAAGGCGGGCTCGGCACTGGGCTTGGCCATCGGGGGCCCGCCGGGAGTGGTGATCGGCGGTGTCGTGGGTGGCATTGCCGGCGCGCTGTTTGGACGCAGTTTCACCAACCAGATCAAACTGGACGCCCTCAACCGGGCAAGGGAGCAGTTTGAGCGCAAGCGCGACGAGATACAGGCCCAGCTGACCGTGAAACACCAGAATTTGCAGGAGGCCGTGCTGACTCAGGTCAATGGCGTGCAGCGGGAGCTGCGGACGTCATTGCGGCAGATGGAGGAGATGCACCGGGCCAACGCCTGTCGCATCAAGGCCGATTACGAAGCAGCCGTCGCCCGGTTTGTCGCCACTGTTCCTGGATGTCTGGAAGCGGCCGCCGACCGGATTGCCAACACGACGGCGAGTGCCCTCACGGAGATGCCCGAGTCCCCTTGGCTCGTTCGCCTTGTGTGGCCATCCCAGCGGGATATCGAAAAGGAAGCGTTCGCCCTTTGGAGCCGGCGCGAGCAGCGGAGGCTGCGCGGCGCCGCGCGCAAGATCCGCCGTTTCACGCGGGTCTACGGGACGCAAACAGCTTATGCCAAGACGCTTGCGGTCTTGGAAGACCGGCTGCTGCAAGTGACTGAGCTGGCGCCGGCCGTTGAGGAACTGAGCAAGGCTCACGTTCAAGCATTGACAGCTCTGGCTGTGGAGCGGGCAAAGCTGGAGCACGAATGTAAAGGCGCGGTTGCAGCAGCCGTTCGCCGGCTTGCCGCCGTCATCACCGAGGAAACGACAAAGCTTCATGCCTGGTTGGAGGAACAGGCCGAGGCGTTGCGCTCGTTGGGAGACCAGGTGCGCGCGGAGATGAGGCGGCTGGGCCTGAAGCCGACTCCCGGACAGTGATCTCACCAGCGGGCCGGGACCGGAATCCGGACGGGAGCCGCTTTTGGGCCGCTTTGGGCTACTCCTTCAGCTTCTTTGCGACCGACGCCAGTTTCGCATCCATGTCGCTGGGCTTATCCCGGCGGTCGTCGACTTTGATGACTGAGGAAATGCGTACGGCACCCAGCTCGGCCACGGCCTCGTGCATCTTGAGGATTACATCGAAGATGTCCTTCAGGTCGCCTTGGATGGTGGTGAACATCGGATCCATGCGGTACTTGATCCGGGGCTCTGCTCGCAACACCTTCTCAGCCGCCGCCACATAGCGGCTGACGCTCGTTTCTCCCGTCCCGATGGGGGTGATGCTTACGGCGACGATGGCCATCGGCGATGCCTCCTTCACGGCTCTTTCCGGGTGACTTCGCTTCCGGCCGCCGAAAGGGGCGTCCGGGGCGCCGGCAAATGCGACCGGGCCGCCGGCAAGCGCAACCGAAAAACCGGATTGCCTGGCAGCTCACTCGGCGATGCTCATGCCCGGTGTAAACTATAGTAGCCGCGGAAACCGGGTAAGAAAGTTCCGCGGCCGGGTTACAGGGACCTTCCACACCTAGTGGTCCGCCGCCTGCGGAGTGAACAACGACAAGCGGGTAAAGCTTATGGCCGTAGCGGCCCGGCGGGGATTGCGGGGGGATTCCGAACTCATCAACGAGGCTGTATACCGATACTTGCGAAAGGAAGAGGGCCGCCAAGCCAGTGTGCAGAAGGTTCTCGAGCTGGACGGAGCTCTTATGGTTGAGGAGCAGCGTGCGCCATTTTCGCCCAAAAAAGTGTGGAACTGCTCTTCACCGAGCGCGCTGTTCCCTGATACCAGACGTGAAACAGACCGGACGTCCTTTATCGGGGTGCCGAAAGGGCAAGGTTCCAGGCACTGGGACATGACCGTGTAAACGCGCCGCCGGGTTTCTCCCTCCCGCGCCGGAGTCTCGCACAAATAGCTGACTTATATACACCAATGATAATAATCTTATTTATCGTTTTAATGGTAGATAGCATTGACGTGTCGACCGGTACATGTTATGCTTGAGTTAGTTCACAAAGAATATTAACTAAGGTCGATGTTCGATGGGCGCTGAACGTCACAAGGGTGATCAAAGTACCCTGCGCGCCTCAAACAGGCGGCGGGTTCTCAACTACGTGCGTCGGCTTGGCCCTGTGAGCCGTAGCCAGCTCGCTAAGCTCACCGGCCTCAGTGCTGCCGCCATCTCGCAAATCACGGCCGCGCTGATCGAAGAGGGGCTTCTGGTGGAGCGGAGTTTTGGCGAGGCCGGAGCCGCTGGCGGCCGTCGCCCTATCCTGCTTGCCACCAATTACGCGGCGTACTATTCCGTGGGCATCAAGCTTCGCGAGGATCGTCTGGAGGCGGTCCTCACAGATCTTTCTACCCGTGTGCTCGCACACATGACCGCTTCTCTTGAGGATCGCTCACCGGAGAACGTAGCCGCACAGGTGGCATCGGCCTGCAGGCGACTGTTCGAAGACAGGAACGTGCGGCAGGAAAATGTGGTGGGTGTAGGGATTGGTCTCTCAGGCGTAATCGACGCAGATCGGGGAATTGCTGTCCACGTGCCCCTCTTGGGTTGGCGCAACGTGCCCATCTCACAGTACGTCGCCGAACAGACCGGACTACCTGCTTTCGTCGACAACGACGTCAACGCCTTTGCCGCCGCGGAACGGCTCTTCGGCCATGGCAAGAATGCTCGCAACTTCCTGGTCGTGGCCGTTGGGCGAGGTGTGGGCGGAGCCCTGGTTGTCAACGGGGAGATTTACCGCGGCCGAAACGGCGGTGCGGGTGAGTTCGGCCACAACATAGTCGTTCCGAATGGGCGTCGCTGCAGCTGCGGGCGACTGGGATGTTTAGAAGCCTATACCTCGGAACCAGCCCTCGTTTCTCAATTCGTCGAACGCCATCCCGAACACGCCGGAATTACCATTGACGAACTTGTGCACTTGGCCAATACCGGCCACCGCACGGCCCGGTCGATCCTTTCCGACGCGGGACGACTTCTTGGCACTCACCTCTCCTATCTGGTCAACGCTTTCAATCCGGAACTCATCATCTTCGGCGGAGAGGCTGCCCGTCTTGGAACGGTCTACTTCGATCCCCTGAGAGAAACAATGCGTGCCCTAGTCTTCGATTACGCAGGGCATGACCTACCTTTCATCGTGATCCCGTGGTACGACGACGATTTTACGCCCTGGGCCCGGGGTGCGGCAAGCCTTGCCGCACAGTATGCCTTTGACACGGGAAGTCTACATCATTTGAAAGGAGAGTTAAAGAGATGAAAGGACGCCTTTGGTGGGTAGTCGTAGCGAGCGTGGGCATCGCGTTGTTTGCCGGCGGCGTATCGGTCGCCCAGGGTTCAAACGTCATCCATTTCCTGAGCGTGCAGCAGGAGACCGAGGGCTTTACCAGGATCATTGGTGAACTGGCCAGGGAGTACGAGACTCAGCACCCAAATGTGCAGTATAAGTACGAGTTCGTCGCCCAAACGGACCTACTTCGGCGGATCCAGCTGCTGGCCGCCAACAGGAATCTCCCCACGCTTTTCAACTACGAATCGGGTCAACCGCTCCGGCAACTGATCGACAGCGGCCTGGTCCTTGACATTGAAGCCACCTTTAAGGAGCTGGGGCTTTACGACAGACTCAACCCGGCCGCCGTCAAGTTGCTAAAGGGCTTGGTCGGTGACGCAGGGCTTTACGCGCTTCCTCTCGAGTTGAACGTCGAGGGGTTCTGGTACAACAAGGAACTCTTCGCGCGGTACGGGCTGGGTGTGCCGCAGACGTGGGATGATCTGTTGCAGGCAGCCGAAACATTCCACAGAAACGGTATCCAACCGTTCGCTGTGTCGGGCATTCAGAAATGGCCCATCACCCGGCTCATTAACGGCTACGTCATGCGCCGGTATGGTCATGATGTGATGGCCCGGGTTCAGCGGGCCGAGCTCAAGGTCACCGATGAAGGTTTCATAGAGGCAGCGCGAGTGGTGCAGGAGATGGGGCTTAAGGGGTATTTCGGCAGGGGCGTCAATACTCTCGACTACGCCCCGGCCCAGGACCTTTTCCTGCAAGGTAGAGCAGCGATGTACTACATGGGCAGCTGGGCGTTGCGAGACTTCAACAATCCACAAGTCAACTTGATCGGGCCGGAGAACATCGGATTCTTCAACATACCCCTGGTGGAGGACGGTGTCGGCACCCTTGCCGACTACTCGATCAATGCGGGCCTGACGACCTCCATATCCTCGAACGCGTACGATGCTGAGCTGGGGGAGTGGTTGAAGTACGTATTTGCCCGTTATGGAGACCGGGCGATGAGCGTACTCGGCATGATCACCGGCTTCAGAGTTGAAGCCGTGCCGCACGATGTCCCCGCACTCACCCGTCTGGTGTTGGAGCACCTCGACCAGGCGCAAAACGGTGCTCCGTGGTTTGAGGCCTACTTCGGGCCGAGGGCGACTTCAGTCGCCTGGGACAACGCGCAGCTTCTGGTCACGGGCGACATCACCCCTGAGCAGTATATGGCTGAGCTCCAGCGGGCTCTTGATGGTGAACGGTAACCTGCTCGCCGGGTGGTGTCGATCGGCGCCACCCGGCCCTTCGTGCGGTCCTCTGGGAGTGAGTGGCTTGGAAAAAGTGTTGCGCGACCGCAAGGCCATCCTGATCTTCGTGGGACCTGCCTTGCTGCTTTATGTTCTGGTTCTTCTGGTGCCTATCGGATGGTCGGTCGTCTACACGTTCTACGACGGGTCGCCGATCACAGGGTTCAGGTATGTGGGGATGGCCAACTTTGCGAGGCTGTTCCGGGACCAGACCTTCTTGAGGAGTTTCTGGTTCACTACCCGCTACGCCCTTCTGGTCTCCGGGGGCCAGATTGTGATGGGCCTGCTCTTGGCACTCTTGTATCACTTCTATCTAAAAAGGGCGTCGTCAATCGTTCGGACGCTGGTCTTCTTCCCGGTCGTTTTGCCCACCGTGGCCGTGGCCCAGATGTTCCAGAAGTTCTTTGAAATTACACCTCAATACGGCCTGGTCAACGCGATCCTTGCCGTCCTGCGCCTGGAGCAGCTCGTTCAGCCCTGGCTCGGCCAGGGGAGCACGGCCTTTTGGGTCCTGGTCATCATGGATATCTGGAAAGCGATGGGTTTCTACGCGGTGCTACTTTATGCCGGTCTCATCGAGATCCCGGAAGAGTTGATCGAGGCGGCCCGGCTGGACGGGGCGTCGGGTTGGAGCCTAGTACGGTTCATGATCGTACCGCTTTTGACCCCCGTCCTTGTGTCCTCACTAATTTTCAGCCTCAACGGAACCCTGAAAGTCTTCGACTCGGTAGTGGCCCTTACTGGCGGCGGTCCAGGTACGACCACCACTCCGTTGACGTTGTACATGTACAAGGCTGCCTTTACGTACAACGAGTACGGATACGGCAGCGCCGTGGCCGTCCTCCTCACACTCTACAGCCTACTCTTCACGCTCCTGATCTACCGCCGGGCCCGGCAGAACGTCGCGTGAGAGACGGAGGTGGGAAGGACCATGAACTACGTATCCCGATACGCCCGCCGTTGGCTTCTGAACCTCCTTGTTGCGATTCTCGTGGCGGTTTCGCTGTACCCGGTCGTTTGGCTGCTTCTCTCGTCGATCAAATCCCCGCACGAGTTCACCACGCGACCCATCTACGCTCTTCCCGAAGGCTTCTACTGGGAGAATTACGTCCGGGCCTGGACGACAGGCAGGATGGGGGTGTACTTCAAGAACAGCGTACTGGTCACCTTCCCCTCGATCCTGCTCGTCCTTATTCTCGGCGTCGCGGCGGCCTTCGGCATCGAGATCCTGAGGTGGAAGTTCAGGAATTTGGTGCTTCTGTTCTTCCTCGGAGGAATCATGATTCCGGTTCAGATCGTGCTCCTGCCGCTCTTTACGATTTACTACAGGATTGGACTCCTTGATAGTTACTGGGGGTTGATCCTAACCTACGTAGCTTTTGCCCTGCCGCTCACGGTATTCTTGCTGGCGGCGTACTTGAAGACGCTTCCGAGAGAGGTGCTTGAGTCGGCAATTTTGGACGGGGCTAGCATCTACCAGGTCTTCTTCCGAGTGGCCCTGCCAATGGTCAAGAGCTCACTTGTGACCGTGACCCTGGTCCAGTTCTTTTTCATCTGGAACGACCTGCTTCTATCCATGACCTTCATTAGCGATACTGAACTTCGGACCGTTCAGACTGGACTTCTCAGCTTCGTCAGCCAATACGGCCAGATCGATTGGGGGCCGACATTTGCGTCTACTTCGTTGGCCGTGGTGCCCACGCTGGTGATTTATCTGCTCCTTAACAAGATGGTCATGAAAGGGCTGACGGCGGGGGCGGTGAAGGGTTAACGCATGGGTCGAACCGAGAACCGCGCGACAGTGTCGGTAGCCAGCATCCGCGTTGAACATCTTCGCAAGGCTCTGGGTATCGGCACGGCCAGGCCAAGGCTTTCCTGGACCGTGGAGACATCCAGCGCTGGGTGGAAACAGGTGGCTTACGAAATTGAAAGCCGGGCGCCGACCGGCGAGCTGCGCGGTCGAACAGGGCGAATCGAGTCGGACCAGTCGGTGCTCGTCGTCTGGCCATTCGCACCGCTGTCGTCGCGCGAGACTGTGGAGGTCCAAGTGCGGGTCTGGGGTAACGACGGGCGGCCCTCTTCCTGGAGCGCGCCTGCCGTGGTGGAGGCGGGGTTGCTTCACCCGCAGGACTGGACGGCACGGTTTATCACGCCCGATTGGGAGGAGGACCTCAGCAGGCCGGGGCCGTGTCCGCTTCTGCGCCGAGAGTTCGAGGTGGGCGGCGATGTCGTCCGAGCGCGGCTGTACGTGACGGCCCTGGGTGTGTACGAGGTCCAGATTAACGGCACGACCGTGGGGGATCAGGTTCTCGCCCCGGGGTGGACCAGTTATCGACACCGCCTTACCTATCAAACGTATGACGTGACGAGCCTGATAAGGAAAGGACGGAATGCCATAGGCGCTATCCTGGGCGACGGTTGGTTCCGGGGAAGGCTGGGTTTTGGCGGTGGCAGGCGCAACATCTACGGGGAGCGGCTGGCTCTGCTGGCCCAATTGGAGATCGACTACGCGAACGGCACACGTGACTGCATCGTAACGGACGAGACCTGGCGAGCGGCTACCGGTCCCATTCTGGCCAGCGATCTCTATGACGGGGAGACCTATGACGCGAGGTTGGAACGGCCTGGATGGTCGGAACCAGGCTACGATGACGGTGGCTGGTCGGGTGTTCGCCGGGTAGAATGGGATCTCGGTACGCTCGTCGCGCCCAGCGGACCACCGGCGCGGCGTATCGAGCTCGTGTCTCCGGTCCGCATTTTCGAGTCGCCCTCGGGCAAAACCGTCGTTGACTTTGGCCAGAACCTCGTAGGGCGGGTCCGCATCACGGTTCAGGGGCCAGCTGGGCACGCCATCACCTTCCGGCACGCGGAGGTGCTAGACAAGGGAGAACTGGGGACACGGCCTCTTCGAACCGCGAAAGCAACCGACCGGTACATACTTCGCGGTAAGGGGACGGAAATCTGGGAACCGCGCTTCACATACCATGGTTTCCGCTACGTGGAGGTCGACGGCTGGCCCGGCGAGTTGACCCCAGACAACCTGGCAGCGGTGGTCTGCCATTCGGACATGGAGCGCACCGGTTGGTTCGAGTGCTCCGATCCGCTTGTCAATCGCCTTCATGAAAACGTGGTCTGGAGCATGCGCGGGAACTTCCTTTCCATTCCCACCGACTGTCCCCAGCGTGATGAGCGCCTGGGATGGACGGGCGACATCCAGGTCTTTGCACCGGCTGCCACGTTCCTGTACGACTGCGCCGGCTTCCTGCAATCCTGGCTGGCCGACCTGGCTGCCGAGCAAGCCGAGGACGGGGTGGTGCCAGTTGTGGTTCCCAACGTCCTCGAAGGGGGTGCCATTCCCGTAGCTGCGTGGGGCGATGCCGCGGTGATCGTGCCATGGATCCTCTACCAACACTACGGCGATACGGGTATCCTAGAGGCCCAATGGGAGAGCATGCGTTCATGGGTCGACTTCGTAGCAAGTGTCACAGGCGAGCGCCGGCTCTGGGACCAGGGTGTTCAGTTCGGAGACTGGCTCGACCCGAGTGCCCCGCCGGAACGGCCGGGAGATGGACGCACCGATCCCGGCGTCGTAGCCACGGCGTACTTCGCCCGCTCGGCAGAGCTGGTCGGCAAGATCGCCCAGATACTCGGCAAGACCGAGACCGCGCAACACTATCTGAATCTGTCCACGAGCATCCGTGCGGCCTTCAACCGGGAGTACGTCACGCCTGCAGGGCGGGTGATCAGCGATTCGCCCACTGCCTACGCGTTGGCACTGGAGTTTGCCCTCATCACCGACGAGGACCGGCGCCGGTACGCCGGAACGCGCCTGGTCGACCTGGTGCGCCAGAGCGGTTACCGCATCAGCACCGGTTTCGTGGGGACACCGCTCATTTGCGACGCCCTTTGCCATGTGGGAGCTCTTGAAGATGCATACCGCCTTTTGATGCAAAAGGAGTGCCCCTCGTGGCTATACCCGGTGACCATGGGAGCCACCACAATCTGGGAGCGCTGGGACAGCATGCTCCCCGACGGTTCCATCAACGCGGGAGAGATGACCTCGTTCAATCACTATGCCCTTGGCGCCGTGGCCGACTGGCTCCACCGCACGGTGGCTGGCTTGGCTCCTGCCGAGCCGGGATACCGTCGTCTTGAGATTCGGCCGTGCCCGGGAGGAGGGCTCACCCATGCGCGCGCCGTGCATCGCACGCCCTACGGTATGGCGGAGTGCTCCTGGAAGATCGATGGGGATCAAATTGAGGTCTCGGTTGTGGTTCCGCCCAATACGGTCGCCCGGGTTACCCTCCCCGGGAGTGACAGGGGTACCTTCGAGGTCGGTTCGGGTCAATATCGCTGGCAGTACCCCTACCGTGTTCCCCAAAGGGCCCGTCATTCGCTGAACCTCGATACTACCCTGGCGGAACTGGCCAACGCTCCAGAGGCTTGTGCTGTAGTCCTCGCCATCCTGCGCCGCCATGATCCGGTGACGGCGGGTTCCGTGGAGGAGCGCTTTAAAGACATGGCCCATATAAGCCTTCGCCAGGCGGTCGCCATAATGCCGCGCGCCGATCAGTTGCGCTCGAAACTCCAAGCCGCGCTCCAGAGCTTCGAGTCCTAGGCGCGATGGAGGAAGCGTTACCCGGGTTCCCGCCGCTGGGGCATCGTGGCCGCAGCGGCAGCGGGCAAGCGCCCGAGGGCCGCCCGGGGCAGCTTTTTTGCACCGGTGGGGAAGCAAGAGGATGTTCGAGGAAATCGCCGAACGATGCTAGAAGCCAACGGTAGAGCAAGCTTGTGGTGAAGGCGCACAGCAAGCGGCGGCCGTCACTCCGATGTATGGTGACGGCCGGCCCGAGCGGGTGGACCCGGGCAACAAACGGTACACGACCAAAAATACGAACAAAGTGGTCGGCGCGTCGGATCCGGCGTCGCAAGAGGTGGCCATCGCCTTTTACAAGCAGACCATCCGGCAAGTCGTTCCCGTTTCGTCGGCCGCAGCCGCGGAGCTCGTGAAAGTATTCGAAAACACGTTCGGGGCCGTGAACATTGCTCTCGTCAATGAGCTGGCCATGCTGTGCGATCGGATGGGGCTCAACGTCTGGGAGGTCTTGGACGCGGCCTTTACCAAGCCATTTGGGATCCTCCCCTTCTACCCGGGCCCGGGCGTTGGGGGCCATTGTATTCCTGTAGACCCGCACTATCTGGAGTGGAAGGCGAAAGAAGTCAACTTCAACACTCGCTTCATCGCATTGGCCGGTGAGATCAACCGCAAAATGCCTGAGTTCGTACGGGAGAAGGCGTTGCGGGTTCTTAATCGGCTGGGGGTCGCGCCTTCAAAGGCTCGGATTCTTTTCCTGGGCGTTGCCTATAAACGCGATCTGGGAGATTGCCGAGAATCGCCCGCGATTGAGATCATCCACCTCTGCGTCTGCGTTGAGGAGAGCAGTCTTTGACTTGCCCCGGATGCGGTCACTAGTTCATCGTGGAAACGTTGGGGGCAGGACTGTAGGGGCCGACCGAGAAGCTATTGCTCGAGTCTCTCTAGTGGGCGGCGCCGTTTCAACCCACAGGCTTGAGATGTATATTTGCAGACAAAATTTGGTTTGGTGTATCTGGGGGTGACGGCGGCCGTCACCTTCCTCCGCCGGACCCATGGGGAAGCTCTAGCCCAGGTACGTAGCGTTTATGTCACTCGTGTGACTTGTGCTAACGCGTGCGTCATCTCTGGCCCGCTATGCAAGGTAAGAGGCGGTTTCGCACCGCCAGCGACACCGTTGGTGAGCAGCGTTAAGGCGCCTTGCTTCCGGTGACGGCGACAGCGGGGGAGGGACACGTGCGCGGTCTGCAAGCCATGTGGCCTAGAGGCGACCGGGACGGCTGTCTCACCGCATTCTGGGAACCTTCAGAGCACAGTTGTGAGTTGCTAGTTGAGAGCGGAGAATCGTTTGTATGTGGAAACTTGCGCGTGCGTTTTGGAACACGTTAACCCGCCGAGAACGAGCAAAGGTCAGTGCGCTTGCCGCAGCGGTTGTCGTCATGGCTGTCCTTGAGGTCGTGAATGTTAGTGCGATCATGCCCTTCTTGACCGTCGTCAGCAACCCGGAAACGATTCATGAGAATGCCTTACTCTCGTGGTTCTACGACCGGCTTGGAGTAGAGAGCGAGAACCGCTTCCTTGTAATCATGGGGCTCGCTGTGTTCCTCTTCATGTTGTTAAGCAATGGTTGGATGGGGCTGACAAGTTGGATGGAGGCCCGGTTTGTCTGGTCCTGGAACCACACGCTTTCCGTGCGACTGCTGCGGAAATATCTCTATCGGCCCTACACGTTCTTCCTTACCCGAAACACGGCCGATCTAAGCAAAAACATACTCTCCGAGGTCCAGCAAATCGCATCCCAACTTATGGTGCCGGCCATCCAGGGGGTAGGCCGCGCGTTCGTCGCCATGAGCTTGATCATCGCCATGTTTCTGGTCGCCCCTGCCATGGCGCTCATGATCACGGCCTTGGTCGGAGGCATGTACGGCACGGTTTACCAGCTGACCCGCCGAAGCCTGAGCCGCATTGGAGCCGATCGAACTGCCGCGAACCAGGAGCGATTCACCATTGCCTCTGAGGCTCTGGGCGGCATTAAAGACGTCAAACTGTTGGGCCAAGAGCAGGCATTCATGAGCCGGTTCGAGAGATCCTCCGCCCGCTTCTCCGTGCATCAGGCTAGAAGCCAGATCATCAGCCAGGTGCCCAAGTATGCCATTGAACCTATCGCCTTTGGAAGCGTCGTCCTGATCGTCGTCTACATGATTTTGGTTCGAGGGGACATCTCCAACGTGATTCCCATGCTTGGCTTTTATGCCTTTGCAGGATACCGAGTGATGCCGGCGGCGCAGCAGGCGTTCCGAGCTGTCACGCAGATCCGATTCTACGGACCTGCGCTTGAGATGCTGTTGCGGGAGATGACGGAGGAGCCGGAAACGGAAACCACAAGTGATTCGTTGAAGCGGCCTGCGCCGGCGTCGACCGTGTCGAGCCTGTCCCGCTTAGAAAAGGCTTTGGAGCTCCGGGATGTGACGTTCCGATATCCTACTTCTGATACCGAAGCCGTGCGTGACGTGAGTCTCGTCATTCCCGCCCGGTCAACTATAGGCTTGGTGGGGGCAACCGGGTCGGGCAAGACAACACTCGTAGATTTGCTCCTTGGCCTGTTGCGCCCGCAGTCCGGGGAGATACTGGTGGACGGCATTCCGATTACCGATGAGAACGTGCGTGAATGGCAGAAGCAGCTCGGCTATGTTCCGCAGGACATCTTCCTCACCGATGCTTCCATTGCGGAAAACATTGCGTTCGGCACACCTCGCGAAAAGATCGACATGGATAGGGTCCGAGAGGCGGCCCAGATTGCCATGATCGATGAGTTCATTTCCCGGGAGCTTCCTGATGGGTACGAGACGATTGTCGGGGAACGCGGGATACGTTTGAGCGGTGGACAGCGCCAGCGCATCGGCATTGCCCGGGCTCTGTATCGAAATCCTTCTGTTCTCGTCTTTGATGAAGCCACGAGCGCCCTGGACAATCGAACCGAGGAAGCGGTCATGCAGGCGATTCGAGGGTTGCTTGGGCAAAGAACGACCATCATGGTGGCCCATCGGCTTACGACTCTTAGGGATTGCGATGCTATCTATATGCTTGAGCGTGGACGCGTCGCGGCTAGTGGAACCTACGAGGAGTTACTGCAGGGAACAGGCGGGTTTGCAGAACTGACGCGCGGGTCAGTTAGCTAACCTCCTGCTGCTGTAAAATGTGATCGAACGTCTTCGGCATCAGGACTCGACGGTCCGAGTTTTCCTGGACAAACTTAGTGACAAAAGGTGGACTTGCCGGAACCATCGGCCCCGCGCGCTCCTATTCCTTGCTTCAGTAAGGCTTGTTTCGCCGTTAAGTTGTCTACCGAGCCATGTTCCAAATTACTCCCTCGGGCAGTGATTTTGTACGGGCGATTCTATGATTCATAGCTCAAAATCGGCAGATGCGAGGTGTTTATAGTGCGAGTGCTAGCGTGGCCGGCTTTCAAAAATCGGCATGCAAATCCATATAATTGGCTTTTGTATTCGAATTTACGAGAACTGAGTGTTGAAATCGAGGAGTTTTCGCTGCGCCGCATGTGGCGCGTATTATCCTCTGAAATCGATATTTGGCACGTCCACTGGCCAGAGGGTATTATGCAATATCCTAAGATGGTCAGTATAGCGGTCGAGTTATGTCTTCGTTTCGTGACTCTACTGGCTCGTCTTCGCGGAACAAAGATTGTCTGGACTGCCCATAACTTGATGAGCCACGATCAACTATATCCGCGTAGGGAGCAACGTTTCATGAGCTGGTTTGTCACTTGCCTTGATGGAGTAATTAGTCTGACGAAGGTCGGCCTACAGCTGGTAGGGGATCGCTATCCCGGTATTCAGAAAAAACCATCACGCGTCATTTGCCACGGACATTATAGAGACATCTATAGTCAAAGCATCAGTCGCGAGGCCGCTAGAAAAATCCTTGGAATAGATGCAAATTCAGCAGTCATCTTGTTCTTTGGTCAAATAAGGCCTTACAAGGGTGTGGTGGGTTTGGTGGAAGCGTTTAGGGAGATTCAAATGCCTGGCGTAGAACTGGTTATTGCCGGCCGGATTAAGAATGCCGAACTGGCGAAGGAGATCGAAAGCGCGTCTGCCGAAGATCCCCGCGTTCGTGTCTATGATCAGTTTGTCCCTGAAACTAAAGTAAGTCAGTTCTTTAGCGCTGCGGATTTAGTTGTATTGCCCTATACTGAGATTCTGAACTCGGGTTCGGCAATTCTCGCTCTGTCTCTGGATCGCCCAGTCTTAGTGCCGGACCTGGGTAGTATGCGGGAGCTCCGAAGTTTGGTCGGCGATCAATGGATCCGGACGTTCAATGGGAAGCTTACAGCCGGAGAGTTGCTGGATGCCATATCGTGGGCCACTTCCAATGCCGAGCGCAATCAGAAGCCCGTATTAACTGAATGGAAGGATATTGCCCGGGAGACAAAGGAGTTCTTTGAGATGATCCTAGCAAACGGCTGAATCATTGCGCACCTAGAGTGTGGTTTAAGATGTTTTAGAACATCGCAAATGACCGGGTGGAACTTAGTTCGATTTTTAAGGACGCGGCTGAGCTGCAGCTGGACCTCCTGCTGTGCCTCCAGAAGCTACTAGGCCAGAATCGCGTCTTGAGTCGAGTGAAAGCGATAGGTGGCCTTGATGCCGGTCATCCTCAATGTTGGAGCAATGTTGGTCTTGTTCGTCGCACTCGGGCCCAGGCAAATCACGCTCTCCTTCGCCGCCACGAAGCGCGCCTTAGCTAGCCGGAGTACCTTCACTTTGGGTGGCCGTGGGATGTTCTCGAGGTCCCACTTATTCTTGCGAAAAGTTGGCGGAGGAAACGTCATCGACACGAGATTTCCCTCGTCACTGAAAACGATAAAGTAGGAGCTCCTTGTCACGTCGGCGGAGTAGTATGGAATCCGCAAGCATGGCAGCTACCTACGGAAGCTGGTGGATCTACCGCTCGATGGTCGGAACGTAACCATCCATCTTTGTGTTTGGAAGGTCTGATGTGTAAACCCCGGCGCCCCAAGCAGGTCTTTGTAGAGCGATTCCCCCTAACTGGTGCGTCCGTACGCTTAGCGCACGGGGTGCATCGATAGATCCTGCTTACTCGCATCGGAGTCTTTCTACATGGCGAAGGTGGTGCTCGGATTGCTCGCAACCTTCACGTTCCCGTAAGCCCGGATACCATCCTAGGCTTACGGTATTGTATGGAGCTCACCACGGTCTTGAACCTCCGGGTCGTTGGTATCGACCAAATGGGCCTTGCTCAGGGGACTCCGGTAGGGAGCGCTGGTGTGCGGCCAGGAAAAGGGGGGGATCCATCGACCTGTTGCCGCAGTCAAGGCTCGACCGCGTGGCGAGATGGCTGCAAGCCTACCCCCGCTATTCGGGTCGGAAGCCGGGACTGGCCTAGGGTCAGATATCCATACCCTCTATAAGAAGGCTAAGTCCATTCGGACGTTGGCCAGCCAGTTGAGCTTTGACCGTAAGCGTCACACTCCACGCACTCACACACCTTGGCGCCCAATCGCTTGTATCGGATAATCGCCTCAAAATCAAAACAGAGGCGGTGGAACCGTGACGCGGACCGAGTTGAGGACCATGTGGCGGCAGCGGACTGAGACGTTCTACAAAAGCGGTACGAGTGTCCGGGCACGGTAAAAGGTAGAGGGGCTCATGGAGCACCAGGCGCGATACTGGCTACGGTGCTACTCTGCCGCACGACAGGTGTCCGACGAGTAGGTGAAGGGGTGGGTGGCGGTCGCGGTGGGGCCAGACCATCCCGCGTTCGAGGATGCCCTGGTGTGCGCATCGGCGAAGCGTCGATCGAGGTGCGTCACGGGCTTAACGCCCAGCTTCTGGCTCGTGTGGTGAAGGCGCTGAGCGCCGCATGCTAAGCATGGATCGTGTGGAGTACATTCAGGCGGTGCGCTACTGCCTTAACCAGTGAGGGAATCTGACGGTGTTTCTAAAAGACACCGAAACCGAGCCGAGTGCTCCATCAATCCATCTGTCACCGGGAGAAAGAACTGGCTGTTTACCAACATGCCGCGAAGCGCTCGCTCCAGTGCCGTGATCTACAGCATCATCGAGACAGCCAAGGAGAACGGGCTGAATCTTTTCGCATACCTTAAATATCTTTTCGAGCGACCCCCGAACGCCGGGCTTGACGATGCTACACTCGAAGCGGTTACGCCTTGGTCGGACGAGCTTCCGGATGCGTGTCGGCTGCGGCCGACGAAGGCTTAGCGTCGTCCGACGACAACAGCATCCCGAGACACCCTTGTGCCGTGAAGGGGTGCGAGGTTTGACGCCCGCTCGGGTGCGAAATGCTGGTATGACCGGCGTTGGTCTTCTGTGTTTTGGAAGATCGTCGCTTCTGGCAGCGCATGTAAGTGAAGAGGGGCGAGATGATCGGCGAACTACCCCAAAGCAAGCATGTATATGACTGCCAAGAACGGAAGACGGTCGGTGTCTTACGTTATAGACAGCGTGCTCGCACAAGCCCCTGAAAATTGGGAACTCGGGGTTGTGGATGACGGCTCATCGGACGGAACGTCGCACAATATAGAACACTAGGCCCGAGGCCCGAGGATAAAAGTAATATTGACCCGGGGTGTTGGACGAGGTCACACACGGAACCTGGCTCTGATGAACTGTCGCTCGGACTCTGTGGCTAGTATTGATGCAGCTGATCTGGCGCATCCGCAAAGGCTCGAGAACCAGTACACCTGTGCCAGTCGATGAATGAGCCGGGCTGTAGACTATGGATTCACCTATCATCATAAATAATGCGATTCCAACCTGGACACCTGTGGCGTAAGAGTCGATTGACATCCATGAGAGCACCAGCACGTTGGATTTCGCAATCAAGAAAATCACTAAATAGCCTTCAAAAAACCAAATCATATCATTGGCACCGGAGGGTACGATATTGGCCCTAGGGGGAATGCGATTATGACATATGGGCTCACCTTATAGAGTACGGAGTGCGTATTGCCGAACTTGCGACTTCTCTGAGTGCGAAACACAGGCATCAAAACCAATTGTTTAAGGCGCGGCAACACTTGCGTTATGCCTTGGACAGTGTTCGAATCCAACTTTGAGCCAATAGTATCCCGAGTGATGGCGTGAGAGGATGGAGTTACGCCCTCGCGAGACTGGTTTCGGCAATGATACCCAGGAGAATTTGAGTCCGGTGTCAGCGGATCGTCCGTAAGGCCGGAACCACGGAATGAATCCGAGGTTTCTAGGATGACTGGAGGTTTTCGCCATCAGAGGAATGGAGAGACATCAGCCCAGAATGTCGAGTAGTCCCGGTCGCCATGGAGCGTACGTATTACTCGTTATGACACTGGTCATGGTATTGGGTCTGCTCGCACTTAAAATAGGATATAGGGATCGTGGCATAGGGACCGATTACTTGGGGTATTACAAATACTACGAGCAAGCTCGGAACGGTAATTTGGTGGCGGATGATTCAGAACCAGGATATCAAGCCTTAATATTTCTTGGATCATTGTTGCGGATTCCTCCAGAATTGTTCTTTGCAACTGTTGCATTCCTGCAAATGTGGCTTACGCTTTGGGCCATACGTGTGATAATGACATCTGCATTTGGCAAAGGCTCTCGCGCAGATACCCTCACGCTTATATCGGCCGCGTTCTTGCTGATCTGGCCATTTTACTGGAATTCCATTCTCAATGTGTTACGCCAGGGTTTGGCCATCCCTCTGGTTCTTGTTGGATACACGAGGCTTCAGGAGCGTCGATTCGCGAAGGGCCTTGTCGCGCTAGCGGCCGCATCGAGTTTTCACTGGAGTTCAGTGGCTTTCGCTGCCGTTTCTCTTATCAGCATCGGATTCCACAGACTAACAATTTGGCTTACAATGGGATCCGTGGCTATATACATGATTCAGATCTCGGGAAATATTTTGCAGCAAATTGAAACTAGTATAGGGGTTCCGCTTTACAGTATGGTAATGGATTACGGCGCAGGGGCAACTTACCGCTCGGGTTATCGCTATGATTTCCTGGCGTTTAGCATGATACCTCTAATTCTGTCGATGATGACTGGTATTGGTCACTTCGGGCGACCTTACAAACAACGCCTCCAACAGCTATACTCTACGCTCTTATTGCCATTTCTATGGTTTGGGTTCGGGAACTACTCAGATCGGCTATTGTTACCAGCCTGGATTGCGATGCCGGTTGTATTGGTTGGACTGACCCTAAGCAAGGTTAAGTTAGGATTAGGTGCGCGGCTTGTGCTTTGTGCTGCTGCCTTGTTTGTTGGAGTCGCATTACTGACATTAGCGATGTTTCCTGAAAATATATTCGTGATACAGGGTATTGTTCGCGTGGCAGCGAAAACCGCGAGTCAGTGGCCGTAATGACGACGTACAGCGAACAATTCAGGACAAGCAGCGTTCTAGTTGAGGGGCGGAGTTTGCACCAGTTGCGCTCTTCTAATTCTGTGCGAGCTAAGGCCTTTCCTCGTCTTGCGAGCGGTAATCAATGTCTTCCTGTGATTGGGCCTGGCGCAGAAGACGCTCCTACGGGACGCCGGAGTGCGACCTCGAGACGGGCCGGCCCGTTGCTTTGCTACTGGGCGCAAGGGCCGAATTCGTGGTGAGATGGTCTGTGACCCCACTTCATTAGCTGAGCAGGGGATGCAGGCCGGAGAAGAATCTTGAACGGGCTCCCCGAAGGCAATTTCGGTGCAGAGCGACAGTTGGTCAGCAAAACCGGAATATCGGCAGTATTATAATTGTGTAGTCGGGTTTTTGGTGACATTACATTAGGAGTTGCGATATATTGTCTAGACCGACCATAAGTGTCTATATGACTGTCAAAAACGGAGGGTACGGTGGGGCGCCATGGCTAGCATTCGCAATCAATAGCATTCGGCAACAGTCTTGTTCAGACTGGGAATTTATAATTGTAGACGATGGCTCGACTGACAATACGGTAGAACTGATCCGGCGACTGTCTGGTGGTGATGCACGAATTCGTGTAATCCAAACAGATGGAGTGGGTCGTGGGAAAGCGCTCAACATTGCGCTTTCAGAGTGTAGGGGAGAATATGTTGCTAATGTGGATGCGGACGATGTGGCGCATCCAAAACGGTTGGAAACAGAAGCGGCGGTCTTGAGTAAAGATAATCGGTTTGATGTGGTTTGTTCTCAGTGTTTGGTTGTGCTTGAAGACGAGGCTGTTTCATGGTCTTCGGTCCCGCAAAATCACGAAATAAATGTTGAAGATGTGACTTGTTTGTTGTGTGTGAAAAATCCTGTGAGTCATTCATCTGTCATGATGAAACGGCGAGCGGTAATCTCGGTGGGGGGTTACGACGAATCGAGGCAATCTCATTTCGACTGGGATCTATGGGTAAGGCTTGCGGCTGCAGGTTATAGAATAGGTCGCATCGATCAAGTGCTTGCAGCTAAACGACTCCATGGTAAACAATCATTCGAAGTTGGCCGACGCCTCAGATATGTTCTCGAAGGACAACGTGTGAGAATGCGGGCTGGGGAAATATTGGGTTGCGAGAGGCAGGCGTTGATGCAGTTTCTAATTAGGCTTCCGTGGGATCTCGCTCCGAATTACGTCCGTGTTCTTGTGAGACGAGTGTTGCGAAAGAGGAATGGTCATGCTTCGAACCAACAAAATCAGCAAGGCCGTCGTCTATGATGTGTGAAAGAGAGGAAAAGAAGCTGTGGAGTCAACTCCCCTTGTGTCGGTGGTTATTCCCGCTTTTAACGCTGAGAGTACGATTCGCAATGCGATTGCGTCTGTCCTGAGTCAAACGTATCAGCACACCGAAATTCTTGTGGTGGACGACGGTTCGTCGGATGGCACAAGTGCTGTAGTGAATGAATTCGCCGACGAGCGCATTAGGTTGCTGAGGCATCCTTCGAATATGGGTCCAGGAGCGGCCCGTAATACGGGTATACAAGCGGCCAAGGGAGTCTGGATTGCCCTGTTGGATGCTGACGATGCCTGGCGTCAAGATAGGCTGGCAAAGTTTCTTGACGCGGCAGACGAGAGTGGAGGAGAATGTTTTCTTGCTGATGATATTCAGCTGTGTTTTGATACTGATATGGGACTGTCGCCATGGAAATCCGCGGACATTAGTAGAAAATTGACCAACTGGGTTGAATTAACGGACTTTCTGAACGCCGGGGCGCCAGCGCTGAAGCCGATGATTCCGGTACGGCATATCAAACGCCACGGACTGTGGTTTGAAACTGGTTGCCGAATGGGGGAAGATTTAGAGTTTGTGTGTCATTTGTTTCGTACGGGTTTGCGGTTGAAATTTGTCCGGGAGCCCATGTATTTGTATAGGCTCATGCCAGGTTCATTAAGTAGTAACCCCGAACGGTTGAGGGAGCTCTTGGCTGTTTACGATCGTTTGTTGGCTTCAAGTGGTTTCGGAGAGAAGGAACGCGCGCTCTTGGCAAGGCTTAGGAATGAGGTATTTCAGTCTCTTGGCTTTGAGCCTGTCCGTCATGCCCTGGTTCGCGGGTCGTATGGAGAGGCTGTTGGTCATCTTCTTAGGAAACCAAAGCTTTTTGGTGTCCTGCTGCGTCAGCTGCCAAAGGCATTCGATTATTGGCTCGCGGCACGCCGGGTTGGTGGGGCGCTTCGCTAGTATTTGGCCACGGAAGCTTGAGGAAAAGTTTTTGCGGCTAGGTTGTGCGTCTCTTGAAAAGTGGTGTGTTACTGGCAGAACGGAATACCTTTACGAGTGGTGAGGTTCGGCACATCGGTGTGCCCGTATTGGTTGGACTAACGCTTTCTCGGTAGGGAGCGCATCACCTGCTGTGGTCAGTCGTTATATACAGAGACTTTCGTGATCTGTGGGTGTCCCAGCCGTCATAGATTTTTGCGGCGGCCTTTTCGTGAGTTTTGGGATATTTTCTCTGTGATGAGTTTTCCAGGTTCCTGTGTGCGGCGAAGGGCTTTCTCCAGCAAAGGCACTCCCCGGTAGCCCTTGATTCGCCGCAACCCGTCTCCATCTCCAGCAGACCGGCCGCCGACCAATGCAGCACCTGTTCACTCTTTTGGACAGCGTTTGAGGTTTCGACAGTCCACACGCGCCTTGTCGAAGATCGACTCGATAGCATTCGTTGAACGCAGGGTTCAGGGTGCGCTTCAGGGTCGCCGGCAGCCCCAAACGGGTTAGCGTGACGGCCTCCTCAAGACCCTCGCGCAGAGTTCTCGCTCCACCAGGAGACTGCTTTTCCAGAGTGTCCGCCGAGCTCCGCAGGGCCATCAGGGTCTTATTGTAGTCCACCTCCACCCAGGCCTACTGCAGCTTGTTCCCAACCCAGGTGCGCCGTACGGCCGCCACAGTGCCTTGGCCCCGTCCAAAACGCCCAGGACGCCGGTGCCGCTTGTGAGCCCTTGTGTCCATCACATGCGAAAGCAGACCCCGCACAGCGGTGACGTTTTCCGTTACCCCCTCTCGTAGGCCACGATGCGCTTTTCCCTTTCGCCGGATACCACAACGGCGGGCTCGGTCATCTCAAGCCCATTAAACGTGAGGACCAGGATCCGCTGGTAGTCTGGGCGCGGGCTCAGGAGTTTCTCAAGCGACTGGCGGGTGGCCCGAATGAACTGTCGGCTGACCGCACTCTTGGAGGTGTCGCTGGTTGGCAGGTCCTGCCCCGCTGGCTCCAGCCCGTTGCGGTAGCGCCGGCTGGAGAGGCCGTGCAGCACGCTCTCCAGGGCACCATGGTCAGCAGGTGCTCGTCCTGAAAGTCTTCATAGCTCTGTAGCCACACCTCCGGGCCACCAGTGCTGCGTGCCTGCGAGCGCTTGACGGGGACCCGACGCCCACCCAGAACCACGCTTCGGTCCTCCTGGCCGTGTCGAACGGCCCGCCCGTCCCCGGTGTATTTGCCCTTGGGACCGACGAGTGCGGTGACCTCTTCTTCCATCATGCGCTGCATCACCTGGAGCCCTACGCGATGGAGACAGCCACGAGACCTTCCTTTTGCCCCCACGATATCCTCAACGATGACCTTCATACGTTCCGACGACTGGAGGTCCTGTCCAACCTGAATTTGCTGTAGGCTCGTCTGCTGCTAGCGCTTGTCGTGGTAGGATTTCATTGGTGGCGATACCTCCTTACCCTTCTAACCCTCGTAATACCAAATGAGGGAGTGGAGGCGTCACGTTCAATTTCTGCCATTTATGGGACAATGCCGGGCGACGCGGGGGATAATAGCGTTTTCCGGGTGTTCGAGAAGGGTACATCTATCATGAGAATCTGCTACATTATAACTCGCTCTGATACTATTGGGGGCGCACAAATCCATGTGCGTGATCTAGCGATCGCGTTACGCAATCACGGGCATAAGGTGACAGTGCTGATAGGCCAAAACGGAGTATTTGCCCAGGAGTTGAGAACCCAAGGGATCCCAGTAATATCTCTCCGATACTTGGTTCGTCCAATTCAGCCTTTTACAGATCTCAAGGCTGTTATGGAACTTGTGAAAACACTCGAGGTGCTCCGCCCGGACCTGGTTGCGGCTCATTCATCGAAAGCGGGATGGATCGCACGCTTGGCGGCCTACAAACTTGGCATCCCGTCAACGTTTACAGCTCACGGCTGGGCTTTCACTGAAGGTGTCCAGAGTCCGTTGCGGGGTCTATACATGCTTGCCGAGAATGTCGCAGCCCGAATAGGGGATCGCGTTATCACAGTATCTCAGTATGATAGAGAGTTGGCTTTGAATTTAAAGGTCGTTCCGGATTCAAAAATTGTGGTTGTACACAACGGCATACCAGACATCCCTAGTTCACTTTTAGCACGCCCGTGTCACGATACAGCGCAGTTGGTGATGGTCGCTCGCATGGATGTCCCAAAGGATCATGCGCTGCTACTTCAGGCGCTGGCTTCGTTAAGAGACTGTCCGTGGCGGTTGAAGCTGATCGGTGATGGCCCCTTCCGTGAACACTACGAGCAGTTAGTGCATCGTTTGGGAATTGCCGAACGGGTAATGTTCCTCGGTACACGCAAAGACGTTCCGGAGCATCTAGCTCAGGCGGATATATTTGTTCTTGCTTCAAAATGGGAAGGTCTACCACTGAGTATCTTGGAAGCGATGAGGGCCGGCTTGCCGGTCATAGCGTCCGATGTAGGTGGTGTCCGCGAAGCAGTTCGCGATGGCGAGACGGGATTCCTGATTCCTCGTTCTGATGTGAATATATTGAAGGCCCGGCTCTTGACGTTGTTACGAAATCCGGACTTACGCTTGCAGATGGGACAAGCAGGTCGAGAGGTATATGAGAAAAACTTTACGCTCGACATAATGATTGATAAAACACTTAATATATATGAATCGGTTATTCGAGACCGAAGGAGACAACGCAGTCGCAAATCTTTGGTTCGGAAAAGTCGTGAGAGCAAACAGGGTAGGCGCTCTTTCCGCTGAGGCTATGCTGAGACGTTTGGGGTTGTCATCGCTGGAGTATAATGGGGTATCCTCTGAGTTTGAAGAAGATTGGTGAAGGGGATTCGCCACTATTGGTTAGAAGGCAATTTCTGGAGGTCGGAAATCCTTCCTCGACCGTCATCGTCGGGCATGCAGGCGACGTGGAGCTTGTCTTGGAGCCTGGTTTGCCCATTCAGCAACAGCAGTTCGCCCATCGAAATTGCCATCTTCGCCGAGAGCGTCGCTACACGGTTCGCGAATACCTGAATGCGCCGGAGTGCCCTCAACCCAAGCCGAGAGGTACGTGAGGAAGCCTGTTGGAGCTGGGCCCCTTTCGCAAGCATCTCGAAGTGTCTGAAACAGGACTTGAATGCGGTCATGGCCGCGTTCACGTTCATGCTGCCCTGGAGCAATGGCCTGGTTGAAGGCCACACCAACCGGCTAAAGTTGTTGAACCGCTAGATGTATGGCCGAGGCGGCATCGAGCTCTTGAGACGGCGGGTCTTGAAGCTACCTTGTTGATGCCATGGTAGAGAACTCCCAACCACGAGGGCCGTAGGATCACCTAAACTACGTGAGACTCAATTTATTCCGGCGTCGACACAACGCGCCCCGTTCGACCTATTTTTGGCTTCAGGTCTGGGAGTCGCTCGCACTGGTCAAGTGCGAGGATGTTTGGTGTCTGTCCAGGATGCCGAGGAGCAAGGGGACCTGTGCTGTGATGAGATCATCAAACAAGACGTGAATCCAAAACGCGATAAGGACAAGAAAGATAGCCTTCTCATAAGCTTCCAACTCGCGGCGCAGGTTCCGGAACATCACCCACCCAATCCAGCCGAAAAAGATAAGAGAGCCTAGAAGGCCCCATCCTGACGCGAAGTACAAGTACACGTTGTGCGGTGTACGAACTTGCTCATACTCTTCTGGGAGCCGATACCGGGGGTAAACCAACCCGAAATTGCCGGGGCCGACGCCAAACCACAAATGGTCCTTCAGTAGTTTGAGGGAACCTTCCCAGATGCGGAGTCGCTGAATGTTGCGGGACAAATCAAGGATAGAAAGCAGCCTGTTGCTAGCCGTTGGACTGATCGCTGCTGCAAACAGAAGGCCAGCGGGTACCCAGACGACGTACTGCCAGTTGACCAACACCGCACCCATTAGGGCGGCTCCCCCGATGCCCACGATAGCGCCGCGCGATAGAGTGACGATGACGGCGGCCAGTGACACCATACCAATGACGGCACCTTCAAACCGTTCTCGTGCTTGTCCGCCTAAGAGCAGCAGTGTTAACCCACCTACGGCGCCCACTTCCAAAACCACCGCAAGACCGTTGGCACCCTGGCCAATGACGTACCCTCGACCTCCGGGCCCAAAATGGTCGAGCAGCACCAATCCGCCCAGTGAGACCTCCAATTGAAGCAGACGCGCGATAACGACAACACACGCCAATAGTCCCGTAGCGCGCAACAGGTCGCGAAAGAACTTCTCTGGCTCCTGAACAGACCAGCGACCGAGCGCATAGATCCAGATAAAGATAAACGGGACAAGCCAGTTGAGTGCCCCGCGGCCGAGATCGACCCCGATGAGTACGCTTATCCAGCCAAGAACGCCCAGTAGGCCCCAAACGTACATGTCGCTGTGTTGAGTTCGGATGCCCTGAATCACCTGTTTGCCTCGGGTTGAGAGAAGCACAACACTGAAGACAGCCGAAACGGGATGGAAGGGAAGAAGCCACGCAGCGACTCGGTCGGTCCAACTTGAACGAGGAGAAGCCATATTTGAGGAATGCAATTCAGCCATACCCCTGTTTCGATTGTGACGTTGTTGATACCATTTCATCAGCCGGAAGAAGCTTCCTGCTGTGCAATTCAGCCCCCTAGGGTTGACAGTCCCAGTGTAGTATAAGCACTGTGGTGTTCACCAGAATTGCCATGGCTGTTGCTCTGGCTTGGTGCGGCCATGTAGTGGGTGTAGGAAATAAGACCCCCGGCCGTCCAATGGGTTTGCGTCACCCATCATAGGTAGGCCCAGCGAAAAGACGATCCCGTGCACCTGGACCGCCCCGGTAAAGGAACTCAATGTAGGAGTGGCTGCTAGAGCAAAGAGCTGTGCCGCCAGGCATCCCGTAGCTTCTCGGCTCGATGTCTCGCGTCTTAGACTTCGGCGACGAAACAAGCGAGACCGCGGCATGTGGCCTGGAAGATAGGGGAAGCCACTCGGTGGAATTCTGTCTGTAACCAGCCCGCAGGTCAGCTGTGAGCAGTCCCGAACCCTAACGGAGTGGGCTCTTTTAGAGCGCTGGTCGTTTTTGCAAAGAGCACACCTCCATTCAACAAGGAGCACTCATCATCATGACACAATGGGATTCGATGAACGATCGCCGCGTGCACGAATCAAAGACCTCCGGGACTGGCGTCGGCTCGCTCACTGTAGTCATGCCGGCGCGAAACCGGGCCCGGCTTATCGGGTCATGCCTCAAGAGCCTTCTGAACGCCACCATGGCCCTGAAACCCTTGGCGGTTACCGCCGAGATCGTTGTGGCCGATGACGCCTCGACCGACGAGACGGCCCAGGTAGTGGAACGGATAGCTGAAAGCGCGACAATCCCCGTTCGCTGCATCCATCTGCCGAGCCGCCAGGGGCCTGGACGGGCGCGAAATGCCGCCATCGAAGCGGCGAGGGGCGAGTTAATTGTCTTCGTCGACAGTGATGTGGTTGTCGAGGAGAACTTCCTCGCGGCCCATGTGGCGGCTCACCAGGCAGAAGGTCCTAACATTTTCACGGTCGGCAGGCTCATCTCCGTGCCTACTTTGGAGGTCGCTTTATCTCGACCCCAACCGACCGTCTGGGATTTCTCTAGCGCCACCCTGGACACGGCCAACGCCGCCGTGCGAAAAGTTCATCTGGAGGCTGTTGGCGCTTTCGATAAGGGCTTTGAAGTGATGGGCTGGCAAGATATCGACCTCGGGCGCCGGCTGAAGCAGTTAGGTCTGACGCGGGTGGCGACGGATACTGCCGTTGGGTACCATATTCAACCGCCTATTGAGACTCGGCAGCAACTCATCGCCCGCATGAACAAAGAGCGGGAACGGGGTGTGTCGGCCGTTTACTTCATGAAAAAATATCCCGGACTCTCGGCCCGGCTTGCCGCCCAGGATACAGCATTTCACAAAGGGTTCAACTGGATCTGCCGCCTGGGTGGGTTGATCCGAGAAGAGAACGTCCTCGCCTGGGTCGCTTGGGCGCGCCGGCGAGGGTATCGGGCTTTCGAGAAGATGTGGCTGGCAGGAGTCATCAATCAAGCGTACTTGGAAAGCCTTGCCGCCACCCGTCGCGCGTCCCGACAAAAAAGAGAAACCGGGCATCCGTGAGGACAGCTTTGGGGGGAAAGGGCGCCGCTCGCCGCGGCTTGTTTCTGAGCAGCAGCCATGGCGAGGTCGCGGGTGGAGCTCAGATTGTCGCTTTGGTCCGCGCTCTCGACGGGGAGCGCCTCCTTATGGAGGCTTTTCCAGTTGGTTGGACCAGGCAGAACGTCTCAAAGGGCCGGCATCAAGGTAGTGCGTCCCCGGGCAAAACCTCCCAGCGGGGGATTTGCATACCTCAGCTTGAAGCATGCCTTGATAGACGAGCTGGCCGGCGGTGCCCGGTTGGTCGCACGCCAGCTCCGCTTCCTCTTGCGGTATCGTCCAACGTGGGATGCGGTGGTCGGTGTGGGCGATCGGGTCAGCTTGCACCTGAACCACCGGATCCTCAAAAAGTCATGATCTGGATTGCCATTGCCTACTCAGTACGCTTTGTTCCTGAAAGCGGCCGGTTTGGAAGTGTAAGCCATTGGCGCCCGTTGCTCGAACCAGACGAGGAGGCTTTTGTGCGGGATCCCGATACTCAGGCCGCTTTGGAGGCAAGGGGATATCCTGTTTGCTACGTT
Organism: Bacillota bacterium; assembly: GCA_017656145.1. Taxonomy (GTDB): domain Bacteria; phylum Bacillota; class Limnochordia; order Limnochordales; family ZCTH02-B6; genus JACDOI01. Next base: position 72,397 of record JACDOI010000004.1, read on the forward strand.
GGGAATCCGATGCGGGATGGCTTAGACTGCCAACCCGATATCTGTCAACGGGTGGAGGCAGCGCTGAAAGCCACCGGCTGGGACGGTTTCTGCCCCGTAATCGTCCTTTTGCCTGGGAGTCGCAAGGATGCACTCCAATCCGGAGCGGTATCGGGCGATGTCGGAGACAGGCAAGTGCCTCATGGGTTCGCCCGGTGCCACAGAATTCATTGCGCGGTGGATCGTCGAACGATTTGCTTTTTAAAACGAATGGTTTGATCCGGGACGTTCGAGGTTCCTCGCGTGTTCTAACACGCCGGAGGCTCCGCCCACACCGTTCTGTGGGCAGGAGCTCCTTCGCAACCGGCGAAGTTGTGCTGGGGCGTCAAGGAATTTATAGAGCGAACGGATTTGGCCGTACGGCGGCTGGCCTCGGTTGATGGGCGACGGCCGCCGTCAATGTTTGCTCGACATCACAACCAGCTGCTACGGCCGTCAAGCCGTCGCGGCGCGAATCTATCGTATATGCGAAAGGCGATGATCATGCACCACACTGGGTCCATGAATGTGGTCGTCGTAGGCACGGGATACGTTGGGCTCACTACAGGCGTTGGGCTCGCCTACATCGGCCATCAAGTGATGGGCGTGGACAAGGACCCGCAAAAGCTTGAGAAACTCCGGCGGTTTGAGAGCCCCATCCATGAGCCGGGCCTTGAAGAGTTGCTGCGACTTGTGCCCGATCGCCTTCGGTTCACAGACAATCTGGACGCGGTGGCTGACGCGGACTTGATCCTGATCGCCGTCGGCACGCCACCTAAGTCCAACGGCAACGCAAACACCCGCTACGTGGAGACCGCCGCCCGCGAGGTGGCTAAAGCGATGCGGCCTGGGGGCACGTATACGGTGGTCGTCAAGTCTACCGTACCTATCGGTTCGAACCGGCGGGTGGCCCACGTCATCGATCGAACGGTGCGGGAGCGGGGGATCAAGGCTACCGTCCATGTCGCTTCAAACCCCGAATTTTTGCGGGAAGGCACTGCCTTATACGACATGTTGTATCCCGATCGCATCGTGGTGGGGGCGGATGCACCCGAAGCGGTAGAAACGCTGCGCCGGCTTTACAGGCCCATTCTCGAGCAATCCTTTCCGATTCCGGAGTTTCTGCCCCGCCCCGAGAGCCGCCCGCTGCCGCCGTTCATCACGACGGATCCGATCAGTGCGGAGCTGATCAAGTACGCGGCCAATGCGTTTCTTGCACTGAAGATCAGCTTCATCAACGAGATCGCCGGGTTGTGCGAGAAGGTAGGAGCCGACGTTCGGGATGTGGCCCGGGGGATCGGCACCGATTCGCGCATCGGTCCGCGCTTTTTGGCCGCCGGCCTTGGTTGGGGCGGCAGTTGCTTCCCTAAGGACACCGCGGCGTTGTCCGCTGTCGGCCAAGAGTACGGCTACGACATGCCGATTGTCGAGGCAGCCCGGATGGTGAACCAGCGGCAACGCCAGCGGCTCGTGGACAAGCTCCAGGAGCTCCTCAAAGGTGTTCGGGGACGCACGGTGGGCATTCTTGGCTTGGCGTTTAAGCCGGGAACCGATGATGTACGGGAAAGCCCTGCTTTGGAGCTTGTTCGCTTGCTTCTGGAACGGGATGCCCACGTTCGGGTTCACGATCCGGTGGCTTTGGCCAACGCACAAAACGCCCTGGCCGCGATGGTCGGGGTAGAGGATGTCTCTGAGGTCGAGTTTTGTCATGACCCTTACGAGATGGCCGTAGGAGCCGACGCCTTGGTGCTGGCGACCGAGTGGCCCGACTACCGGGAGCTTGAGTTCGACAAACTTGCCCGGGCTATGCGGAACCCAGTGCTCGTGGACGGTCGCAATTTCCTACCCGAAGAAGCGGTTCGGGCCGCGGGTTTCGTGTATCAGGGGGTGGGACGATGAGACACGCCTTGGTTACAGGAGGAGCTGGGTTCATCGGCAGCCACCTGGTGGACCGGCTGCTCACCGAAGGCTGGCAAGTCACCGTCGTCGACAACTTCGATCCGTTTTACGATCCCGCCATAAAGCGCCGCAACGTCGAGCCACACCTTGACTATCGAACCTACCGGTTGGTCGAGCTGGACATCCGGGATCGCGAAGGGTTGCGACGGCTCAGCGGCGATTACGACGTCATTGTCCATCTGGTCGCCAGGGCGGGCGTGCGTCCGTCCGTCCATCCAGGACCCTATCGGCTACTATGAAGTCAACGTGGCCGGGACCCAAAACTTGCTAAAGTTAGCCAGGGAGTGGCGGGTTAAGCAATTTGTCTTCGCTTCATCTTCAAGCATCTATGGTGTGAACCCCAACGTCCCTTGGCGCGAAGACGACCATGTGCTTTTGCCCGTCAGCCCATACGCGAGCACGAAAGTGGCCGGGGAACTGATGGGACATGTGTACAGTCACCTGTACGGCATTCGGTTCGTTGCCTTGCGTTTCTTTACTGTCTACGGGCCCCGGCAGCGGCCGGATCTTGCGATTCACAAGTTTGCCCGGCTCATGCTGGCTGGGGAACCCGTGCCGCTGTTTGGCGACGGCGGGTCTCGCCGGGATTACACGTACGTTGACGATGTGGTTCAAGGCGTCCGGGCTGCGATGGATTACCGGGCAAGCGCCTATGAAGTGATCAATTTGGGCAACAACCGCACCGTATCGTTGCGGGAGATGGTCCAAGCCCTTGAACAGGTGCTCAATGTTTCGGCCCAGTGTCGCCATCTTCCCGCCCAACCGGGCGACGTTCCGCAAACGTGGGCGGATCTCGACAAGGCCCGGCGTTTGCTCGGATACTCCCCGCAGACCTCGTTTGACGAAGGGCTAAGATCCTTTGCTTGGTGGCTGGATGCTCAATCGCAGACCGGTCAGTATGGGCTTCGCATTCCTCGGTGAAGTGCGGCGTCGTCTTTCACGTTGCCGAAGGAACCTTGCGGAACGTGTCGAAAAGTACGGCCGGGCTGCGAGAACATTCGCCAGCGTTGTAAGGCGATATGGCCGTATGGCGCGGGTCATCACAGCTCTCTGGCTCGTCACGGTACCTGTCAGCGACACATCCGGAAGCCACAACGATGCCAGCAGAATTGGGGTATGTAGAACCCGATGAACCTCGCACGACCTTTAGTAAATTACTCTGACGTGCGCTCAGTATTTGTATGGAATCCACAGAGGATTCTGCGCTGGCTTGTCGACATCGTGGCGACCTTTGGGGCGCTGATGGTCGGCTCCTACGTCGCGTGGAATACCGCCGGGTTTTGGCAAGTGCCGGGCATTTGGCCCGTCAGCTTGGCGATCGGCGGTGCCGTGCTCGGAGGAAAAGCCTGGTTGCAGCGTCGTGTTGTGAGCACCCCTTGGGAGCGCCTGCGCGCTGTGACCGCCTGGGTTGTGGCGGTTTACCTTTGTTTGGGCGTGTACCTTTTGATGGTCCGCTCTCCCTATTCTCGATCGTTTCTGCTCAGCTCGTTTGTCTCACTTCTGCTGTGGCAAATCGTCGATGCGTTGCTCATATCGAGAGCGCAAAGACCGGCAAGGCTCGCAGTCGTCCCGGGCGGGGCCTTGGAACCGATGAGCACGCTTCCTGGTGTCGAGCTGTACTGGTTGCGCCGGCCGGAGCTGGAAACACCGGTCTCGGGACTTGTGGTCGATATGCACAACCCGCTTCCTCCCGAATGGACGCGCTTTGTGGCTGAATGCGCGGCAAGTGGGCTACCTGTATACCACGCGGCAGCCGTGTACGAGGCCGCCAGCAGCCGGGTTGCCCTAAGCTATTTGAGCCATGGCTTGGTGGGTGAGCTGTTCAACGGCTCTAGCCCATATATGGCGGTCAAGCGTTTGATCGACATCGCTTGCGTTCTGTTGAGCTTGCCCATCACGCTGCCCATCGCACTCATCACCACTATTGCAATACGTCTGGACTCTCCCGGACCCGTCTTGTTCTGGCAGAAGAGAGTCGGACAGGGTGGGCGGGTGTTCTGGCTGGTCAAGTTCCGATCGATGTATACCGATTCGGAGCGGAACGGTGCGCGGTTCGCCGCGGCCGGCGACGACCGCATCACCCGCGTGGGGCGGGTGATCCGGAAGCTGCGGATCGATGAGCTTCCGCAGTTGTGGAATGTGTTCAAGGGAGAAATGAGCCTGATTGGGCCCCGTCCGGAACAAGTGCCGTTCGTGCGCGAATTCGAAGAGAAGATCCCGTTTTACCGGTGGCGACATCGGGTCAAGCCCGGAATTACCGGGTGGGCCCAAGTGAACCAGGGATACGCCGCGGGCGTTCAGGATACCATGGAGAAGCTCGAATACGATCTCTACTATATCAAGCACGCATCCATCTGGCTCGATCTCGCGATCATTGTTCGGACAATCCGGGTCATGCTGACCGGTCATGGAGCAAGATGAGGCTCCTCCTTCTAAGCACTAGGCACTAAGCCCCCGGCGTAGCTGATTCTAGGTCTACTTGCAACCCGGCGTGAGCAGGGGTGTATCCTTGTTTTGTCGCAGGATACTCTGCCGGGCGTTGTCCAGTCAGGTGGGCGCGCTTCAGGCACCCGCCAAACGCTTTTCTGGTTGCGTCACTTTCGGCCCGGAGAAGTACATCAACCCGCAACGCGAAAGCAGGGAGGAAACGGAGAGCGTTCAGTGCGGTATCTATGCGTATTCGGCACCCGGCCGGAGGCCATCAAGATGGCGCCGGTGATCAAGGCTTTGCGGCAAGCGGGGGAGAGCGCCAAAGGCCAGGTGGACGTGCGGGTATGCGTCACCGCCCAGCACCGGGAGATGCTGGACCACGTCCTGGAGCTGTTTGAAGTCGAACCCGACGCCGACCTGAACCTGATGCGGGCCGGCCAGGATTTGACCGATATCACGGTAGGCGTGCTGCAGGGAATGCGGACGCTCTTGCCCAAGCTGCGGCCCGATCGAGTCTTGGTGCACGGCGACACGACGACGACGTTCGCGGCCAGCCTCGCGGCGTTTTACGAGAAAATTCCCGTGGCGCATGTAGAGGCCGGGCTGAGGACCGGCAACATGTACTCACCGTGGCCTGAGGAAATGAACCGCAAGCTCACGGCCGCCATCTCGGACATGCACTTTGCTCCCACCGCTCGGGCCCGGGACAATTTGCTGGCCGAAGGCGTGCCTGCCTCAAAGGTTTTCGTTACCGGCAACACCGTGATCGACGCGTTGCTGCAAGTAAGCCGCCGCCTGGAGGCCGATGCCCCGCTTCAGCGGTCGCTGGATGCACGGTTTCCCTTTTTGCGCAGCGACCGACGATTGATTCTCGTGACGGGCCACCGACGGGAGAACTTCGGCGAGCCGTTTGAGCGCTTGTGCCGGGCGCTGCGGGCGCTGGCGGGCCGGCCGGATGTGCAGATCGTGTACCCGGTCCACCTCAATCCAAATGTGCGGGAGCCGGTCTTTCGGATCTTGGGCGCGGCAGCAAGCGGCGGAGAGAATTGGGCCGCGGGTGACGGGCTGGGAGCTGCCGCAAGCACAACTATGCTCGATACTGTAGCCGGTGCTGTAGGCGATGCCGCAGGCGTTTCCTCCGGCCGCACTCAGGACATCGGCACCGCTGGTCCGTCTTTGGTCCTCATCGATCCCGTCGACTACCTGGAGTTTGTGTACTTGATGCAGCGGTCGTACTTCATCATCACCGACTCCGGCGGCGTGCAGGAGGAGGCGCCGAGCCTAGGAAAGCCCGTGCTGGTTACCCGGGAGACCACCGAGCGCCCCGAAGCGGTCGAGGCCGGCACCGTGCGCCTGGTGGGCACCGATGAAGCGGCCATCGTGAGAGAAGCAGCGCGCCTTTTGGACGATCCCCAATGGTACAGGCGCATGAGCCAAGCCGTCAATCCATACGGCGACGGCCGGGCTGCGGAACGCATTGTCAGCTACCTTTTGCGAAAAGACGGGGTCGTGGCTAGCGGCATCAAAGACGTTCCTGAATTTGAACCAGGAAATTTGAACGAGTAGTGGCTCAAGAAGGGTCGTAACTGCGCTGTGTCCTTCGGTTGGGACCTTTTGTCGGCTTGTGGCTACTTAGCGACCGACGTGGCCTAGATATAGATGAATTCTGAGTCGTTCACGTTATCCAGGCGCGAAGGGAAGCGCTTCGCATGGCGACTGCTGACAAGTGGGACATTCCCGGACACCTGCGTGATTTCATCGTTGAGGGGCAGTGGCAGCTGGCGGCCTGATGACCGCAAACGACGTTAAGAAAGAATGATGTCAAACCAAAGGAAGGTCTCTTTGTAGTGCAGGTTCTCGATTGCGCATCCAGGAGATTGCTCATGCTTTGATTGCGTGGGGGCTCGGAATTATCGACCCCGAACGCCCCGCGCAATCGGATAGTGCGTTTGTCGGCGACGGTCGCAATATGTGCGAAGGTTGCCGGAGGCAGTCAGCTAGCGGGTTATGCGTAACGGCCTAACCTTTCCCGCGGGCATCCTTTCATTCCAATTTTCCTTTCAAAAAGGCCAGAGCCTGCTCGCGAGTGGGGAATTTATATTCCTCCGAGTGTCCCGATTTGGAACGAATCATGTCCAGGGTGATGTTCACCACAGCGCCCGGAGTCACGACGGCCGAGCGCCGCAATCCCTGGCTGATCACCCACTTTTGCTGTTCGACCACGAGCCGCTGCGCTTCGGGCCCGAACGACACGAGGTTCGACGTATCGACAAGCATGTCAAAGCCGTTCGCCCACACCTCTTTGATGCATTCGGCGATCTTCTTGTTGGCCGCTTCGAATTCGCTCGGTTCGACTTTTCCCGACCATACCAGCTCAATGATGGGGTGATCACGATCCAAAATACGCACACTCCACATTGTGCCTTGGTACCTCCATTCTTGAAGTTGAAACTAGAAAAGCAAGTTATCAATTGACCAAGGCTCCAGGTTTTTCCTTCTTTCCGAGGTTAACTTTTCCTATACTCGACCTCGATAGATCCGTTTGCTCAGTCTTCAGTGTCCGGGACCGCCGGTGAGGATAACACGCGTCGAAGAATTCCGCCGGCGAGCCCGCAGTGCAGGGGTTGGGGTGTCGCACCCGTTGGCGAGTGCAGCAGGAATTGGTCGATGTTAACGGAATGTACAGTAAACAAAACGCGGGAGGGAGGTTAACCGTGGCCTTCCATCGCCAGTCGGGCTTAGACACCCGGTCGTCGAAAATGCCCTGGTGGGTCCCGGGTGCGGATGCGGGCCTCGTCTATCTCGGCAAGCTCCAAGCGTTATCGGCTATCGACCCGCGAGTCATCCAGGCGATGGATTTTTGGTTAAAGGATTCCGTAGGCGACCTCGGTGAGGCCCGCCGGATTGTTCTCGAAGCGACCGATTCCGAGAACTACGAGCGATGGCTGGAGGCGTTAAAGGGTTACATCGGCGAGCAGGTGGCGGCGGACCTCCTGGAAACGCAGGGATTCTCCGTGGAGTGGGCACCGGCGCCGAACGAGCAAGGATGGGACCTCTCCATCAACGGTCAACCCGTTAATGTGAAGGTTGGAGCGACGGCCGAACATGTGGCCCGGCATCTGGCCGAGCATCCCGACATTCCCGTCGTCACCAGTCCTGAGTTGGCCGCCCAGTTTCCCGACGAGGCCGACAGGATCATCGCCTTGCCGGAACTGGACAATGAGGCGCTTGAGGCGATCCGAGACGAGTCGCTCGACAACCTCGTGGAAGCCGGAGAATGGGAGGCGGTTTTCCCTGTCGTCACCGCCGTTGCTGCCGGTGGGCGTGAACTGGTGCTCTGGCTCTCGGGAGACACGGATCTCCTGTCGGCGGTTCGGAACGCTGGGTTGGATGTTGCCGGCGTCGGCGTCGGCATGTTCATCACGGGGCATCTAGCTGCCTCGGCCTTGACGGCTCTCGGCGTCGTTAACCCCCTGGCGGCAACCGTCGCTTCTTTTGGAGGCGGCTTGCTTGGCAAATCGCTGGCTCGCTCGATAAAGACCCGCCCATTGGAGGAGGCGGTGGTAGAGTTCAGGGAAGCGCAGGAAGCTGCCCGCCGCGAGTGGATGGAACGCCGCGTTCTGTTTCGTCAGACAGTGCTCCGCGGCATAGCCGCCCTGGAGCGGGAGCTTAGAGAGCGGTTGCGCCGGATCGAGCGCAAGCACCGCCGGCGGCTGAGTACGGAGAAATCTCGATTCGAGAGAGCGGTTCAGGAATTTTTGCACGATGTGCCAGACCGGTTGGAATCGGGCGCTGAATGTGCGTTGTCGGGGCCTCCGGAGCTCGGTCCGTGGCTCGAGCGGGAGCGACAGTGGGTAAGAGAAGTCGCGGACGGGATTCGGCGCTTAGTCCAGTCCCTTCCGCCAGCGGACGCGTTTGCTGAGGTTCAAGACGTCCTCTTGAACGCGCGGGTGCCGATACGCCAACTCATGGAGTCTGTGGACACCCTGGTACAGGAGCATGCCCGGATGCTGACCGCGGCCGGAGTGGAACGGACCTTGGCGGAACGGGAGGCCAGGCGGGAAATCGCCCGAACGGTTTCCGCGATTCAGCAGTTGATTCTCCGCGAGTCTCGAAAGCTGCACGAGTGGATCGATCAGCGACGTGAGAAGTTGAAGCACCTGGCGGAAAAGGTGGCTCAGGCGGCTCGCAGGCTCGGTTTCCGTTGGCCGCTCCCTGAATAATTAGCCAGCCAGCGGTTGCGAGGGATAGGCGCTGTACCCCTTTCGGATCTCGTCTCGCACTTGGTCAAGCTGCAGCAAATACCGGTCGATCTCCCGATACAGCTGTTTCAGGCCCGCTGCCGACCACCCCTGGCACGTGCGTCGGGAGAATGCGGTGGTCAGGCTTTTCATCACTTCCCGGTTGAACGCGTCGACCGCAGGGAGCACAGTGGGCCGAATCCACCGTCGTTCGATGCCTTGTCTTGCTTCTTTGATGGAATCCCGGAGGAAAGCACCGAGATTGCGGGATGTTTCGGATGACTTAGCTATCGTGCGAAGGACCGCTGCCGCGAGGATTGCGATCAAGACCGGTGGGACAAAGGTGGTCGCTGCCGCAACCCCGGTAGCAGCCGAATACCCGGCAACGGCGCCGCCGATCACTGTGCCGGTGAACAAAGTGTCCCGCAACTCTTGCAGGAAATCGTTTTCGACGCTGGATGGCCGCGCGGCGTTATGGCGGCGTTCGGCGTTCTGTTCGTGAAGGGTTTGGAATCGCTGGTCGACTGAGGCACCGACCCGATTGGCGACAGATTCCCACTCGGATTTCAAACGCGCGTGCACGGATTTGTCTAAATCATCGACAAATGATTGCCAATCGTGGCCTCGGAAGGCCTCCTCCAATTTCTGCCGGAGTTCTGTTTCGTAGGACGTTGCGTCCACGGTTGCCCGCACGCGGTCCCAAACCTTTCGGGGAATCGCCTCTTGGTCCAAGCGGTAGGACACGGATTGTGTATACCGATTCAGCTCATTCCAAATGTGTATTTCCACCTCGTTGCGAATCCGATCGGCTTCCAACTCCAGCTGGCGGACGAAATTGTCGGCTTCATCGGCAAGGAACAACACCCGATCGGCATACTGCTCGTGCAGAGAACGATCGGAATGTATGAGGGACAGGGCCTGCCATCGCACCGACTCAAGCTGAGCGTCGTCGGCTTGGAGTTCGAAATTGTCATATACGTATTGCATGAGACGGCCCAGACCGCTTTGATCAATGAGGGCGGGGTTTTGCGTTCGCTGTCCCGATCGGGCGGCGAAGGCGGAGGTGGCGAACACCGCCTGGACGTATTCGGCGAGTTGTGCTTGAACGTACTCTTCAAGCCGCGCCGGTTCCGCGTCGACTTCATCGATGCGGTTGACGATGGCGATGACGGGCTTCCCCGTCCGGGCTACATCGGCCAGCGCCTCTACGACATCGGTTTGCCCCAGGTGATTGGCGTTGAGCACCCACAGTACTGCGTCAACCTCTTGGAGGTACCGGCGGGTCCTCTCAGCGGCCGATTCCGTAACGGTAGCCAGGCCAGGCGTGTCCACCAGGTGCAGCCGGCTGAGGCTGGGAAGGGGCAGGGTAACCGCGACGTGCTCGCAACGGGCGACGAAATCCTCGTCGGTTCGCCGCTCATGAAGAAGGCGGGCGATCTCTTCCGGTGTGCCTTCCTGCACCTTTCCGTCGGACATCGTCAACCGGGCCGAGGCGGTTGAGCCGTGACGGATTTCCATAATCCAGCGGGTGGCCTCCAGAACGTCCACCGGTGCCACGTCCTCCCCGACAAGGGCGTTGACAAGGGTGGACTTGCCCGACTTCACTTCGCCTAGCACGGCCAAGCGCAGCGGCTTCGCCAGATGCTCTTCAAGCGCTTGGAGCTGCCGGGGAATTTTCTTTAGGGACTCGATCAAATCCGGCTCAGGAGCCGGGCGACCGTCTTGTATGAGTCGTCGAACCGGAGACTGAGCGACCACATCGGAGACGATCCGCATCCACCCGGGTGTGTGGCTCTTCATACGGCTCACCTCTCGCAGTATCCGCGAATCCCTGCTCGTCTGTGATAACCGCTGGCAACAACCTTGCCTACCAGATGGCTGCAACAACCGCGATCCCGGCAACGATGAACAGCACTCGCACAGCGTGGGAGGAGAGTTCCGAAACCTGTCGTTCCACCGTCGCGATCCGGGTTTCCAGCTGTTCGACGGCTTCGATCGTACTGCGACTGTACCGGGTGACGGCGTCGTGTACGTTCTCCGCTATCGACTTGGATGCTTCGGCGGAGTGTTGCCGCCACTCGCGGTCAAGCCGGTTCACCCAGTCGTGCAGAGTTTGCAGGATCTGCTCGCGGGTAGCGTCCACCTGATCGTTGTTTTCTCCGAGGCTTGCACTTAATCGATCCAGCCGTTGGAGAATGGCGGGCGCGACTTCGGTTTCCATCGCTTGCATTCGCCGTTCGAGGCGCGGCAGGAGGTCGTACATTTCCTTGACGTGCGCCCGCGTGACGTCCAGACCGGCCAGCGGCGACCGCACCGCGTCTGAGAGTTGGGCGACGTCCCGGCCCGTTTGACCCAAGGATTCCACGAGTTTTTCCAACTGGGCTAAGTGTTGTCTTTGGCGTTCGCTTGCCTCCCGGACAACGACGAGCTGGTCGGAAAGGACATCCAGAACGCGGCCTGCATCCGGAATCCGTCCTTCCAGGCGGCGGATTTGCTCTTCCAGATTGCGTACCTGCACATCCAGCTGGCGCTCCCGTTCGGCCTGCCGGTCCGCCAACGACGCGGCCGCTTCCCGGAGAGCGTCCGCTTGTTGCTGTACGCCCGTCACGGCATCCGGCAGGCGGCTGGAACGGGCGAGCTCTTCCACCGCGCGTGTGGATTCCTTCAAAGCCGCCGTCAGTTCGGCCGTTTGCTGCTGCAGTTCGGCGCTCCACTGCCGGTGAATGTCGTCGAGAAGCTTTCGGATCTCGCCACGAACAATTTCTCGTTCCGATTCGGCCGCCTTTTCCGCCTCGGCGAGGGCGCGCTCGAGGTTTGGCCGCACGGCTTCGCGGGCGATCTGCTCGGCTGTTTCCTTCACAAGGCGCAAGAACTCCTGCGCCAATTGCTGATCAAGCTCAGGAGAAGATTCTCGTTGTTGTTCCTGCCGGTTCTGGTCAGCCACCTGAGTGGCCGGGTCCTTGGAAGGGCTCATGCGCTCCTCCTTTCCGTTGCTGCGCGGCCTCCGGATACGCGAGCCAACAACAGGGGTGTGAGGGTGATGTCTCGCACGCCGGGTGGCCGCAGTTCCAGCGAATCCAGCTCGATCAACGAGGCGAGCGCGTCCTTGACCGATTCCAAGGTGTCCATCGGCACGTGCATGCGGCCAAACGATGTCTCGCGAACGATCCGGAGCCTGTCTTCGGCCTGATGGACCTTGTTATCGACCGCGCGGTTGAAGAGCTCCTCGGCTTGTTTAGCCATGACGTTCAGGCGATTGGTGAGCTTGCTGGTTACTGACTCCGTCCAAATCCAGTCGATCATCCATTTGAATACGGGTCGAACTAGGGGACCAATCAGAATTCCCCACGGTCCGACAAGAAAATAGAACAACGCCGACGTGGCGACGGTGAGTACCGAATCGACAACGAATGCCGCGCCTCCATCGTCTCCATCTTCTCTTACCGCAGTGCCGATGTCGTCTGTCGCGAGTCCGGCGTCCACATCCGTCACATCCGGCATGACGTACCGGAACGGGGTGAAGAGCTGCGACCGCTCCAGCTTCTTCATTCTCTGCTCGACCTGTTTGCTGGCTTTCCGGAAGTGTTCCGCAACCAGGTTGCGCAACCGATCCCTCTCGAGGATTTCCTGCTCGATGAACGCCTTGCGTTGTTCTTCTGGCATGTCCAACAATGCCCGGGCCTTTTCATGAACGCGCTCTTGAACGTGGATCATGTACTCCTCCAGGGCGCTGCGAAACGCCTTCGTCGCCCGGCGTTTGACCGTGTCCAAATGCCGTTTGGCCCTCATCGCTCGCTGATTCAGCTCGGCGACCGCGGACGATAGCTCGGTTTCGTACGCCCGGCCGACGCTCGCGGCGTGGGCCGCGTAAGCCCGCACGCTTTCCGATTTGCTCCGCCAGCGCACGGTAGCGCCGTTGAGTCGAAATTCCCGGTCGATGACGGCGAGCAGCTCAGGCAAACCTGACGCCTGTAGACGCCTCGGATCGCCCGCCTCGTGCGCCAAAAGGGCTTCGCGCGCCGAGACCGGGACGATGTGCTGGAAAATGGAGCCGAACAGCCGCCGGGCCTCCTCGACGACCCGGGCCACGGCCGCCTCGCCGCCGTTTTGACGGACCAAATCGATGCGGTTCAACACGCCGACCGAGTTCGCGGAGACGCCGCCGATCCGTTCCATTGCCTCGTCCATCGTGCGGATGAGTTCATGCGGCTTGCCGGCGGCCAATTTTGTCGCGTCCAGCATCCAAAGGACCCCGTCGGCTTGTAAGTAATAGCTCCTCAAGTCCTCGGAACGGACCCCGGACCACGTTTCACGAGGAGGTTGATTCGTGGTTGTACCGTTTCCCGCTTGAGCACTTGCGATCCGGTCTTTTTGTGCGGCGTGGGCCCGGCGGTTTCGCTCTTGCCAAAGGCCCGGCGTGTCGACGACATCGAAAACGCGCGCCAAGCCCTCGGCAGCGACGGGCCACCGTACCTCGACGATGGGCGAGCGGTATAGGTGAATTTCCTCAAGCTCCTGCCGGAGCACTTCCTTCTCCGCAACGGTGGCGAGCGAAGCGCTCATCTCGCGAAAACGTTTCTGCACCGTCCGCTCGGATTCCGCGCGCCGGGTTTCCTCATCGGCGATGAGCTGCACCGCCTCATCGACCGTCAAGGTTTGAACCGTTCCGTCGTACGTGCGCACCTCGGCCGCGGTTGGGGGAAGGGTGCTGGTAAATACGTCGATTTTCCAAGTCTTGGGCAAGGCGTCCATGGCCGCTACTTTCTGACCGAGGAGCGCGTTGATCAAGGTCGACTTGCCGAACTTACCCATGCCTACCACAAAGAGAAGGAACGGTCGTCCCAGTTCCTCGGCCAGTTGTTGAAGTCCGCCGGTGACGGCGAGCAGCTCCTCGGCCACCCGGTGAGACCGGGATCCGGGATCCACCTGGGTGCCCGGCGGCAGGAGCTTGGCCGCCGTTTGTTCGATGGCATGGGATAAGGAACGGGCGGTGCGATCCAACGTCTTTATCCGCTCTTGCGCTATACGGTAATGGACATGTCGAAACACAGTGACGGCTTGTCGCGCGACGCGCTCACCGGTTGCCCGGTTTTGGTCCGCCATAACCTTTGGGCCTCCAATCCCCGGGAGCAGCGGCGTGGCGCCTGCCGGACCGGCCGCCCATGGGTTGCATTCATAGACTCGACCGGTTTATAGGTTTGGCGGAAACATTCGGTGATAACAAGAAAGATCCTTCGGTGCTATAAGCGATGAAAATGAGATTTCTGTAGAACTTGATGCAGCAGGCTCACCCAAGGGGCGTGCGGGTTTTCATTAACCGCAACGTTTGGCTGCTCAGGTCGTCGGCCGTTCGGGCAAACCTTGCCGGTGAACAGGCGTTTCCGGGCGGGAACGGGCGCGCAGCGAGGCGAGGAAGTGTTCCGGGTCCAAAAGAATGATGCCGGCGTCTACCGACTCCCGCACCAAGGGGTCTCCCCGCCGCAGCCGCTCGAGAAATTCGGTCCGGGTGTAGCCTTTCGGTTCGACCCGGCTAATATCGATGCTCCAGAGCAGGTCTTGTCTTTGGAGGGGGTCGGCCGGCAGGGCGTCGCTGACAATGACGACGTCGATGTCGCTGCCCGCCCGGAAGTCTCCCCGGGCCACCGACCCCGCAATGGCTGCCGCCGAGATCTCGAGCTTCGCGGCCAGTTCCCGCACGTACGCCCGGGCTTCCTCTTGGAGCGCCTCCCACGCCGCCATGCGGCGCTTCACCAACTCGTGCACGCCTAGCCATCCTCCGGGAAACCGCGGTACTCTTGCATCCACCGCCTGACGGCCTCAACAATCCGCTCGGCCGCCGCCAGAGCGGCCTCGGCAGTCGGTTCGTCGTAAAACTCCATCGGTGAGCCTTCGGTGTAGGCGTCGGGGTATCGCGGCGGAATGTAATGGCGGTCGAGCAGGCGGCCATCTTGCAGCTGTTCAGCGGCCACGGGCACACCCTCGGTGGAGATTTCTTTCAAGAGCCGCGTGATGGCATGGCCCGTGGCCGGCAGACCGAATCCTCTCGCCAAGCCTTTCACCGCATATTCCGCGGCTTGCTGGGCTTTAAAGCAAGCCCAGACGAAGTCGCCGTGTTCCAAGTCCCGGCGAGCTGAGGCCAGGGTATGGTCGGCCTGGGCAATCCAGCGGTTGAACTCGTTCCATCCGAAGGGAGGCAAGCTGGGCAAGAGGAGTCACCCCCGACTGGCCCTTTCATTCTAGCATGTTTCGAGGACTTCGCCGAAAACCCGCCTCAGTCCCGGCCACGGGATGCTGGTGCGTGACGGGTCTTGCCCGTGAGGCACGCCGAAAGGAATCGAGCAGCGGCCACCGACCCCACAATGGCGTTGTTCGAGCTTTCCAGCCGCTACTCTTTTTGAGCGGGCCGCCCGTAGCGGCGGGCGGATCCGGTGCCTTCCGGTTTCAGCGCGCCGGCCCGGACCAAGAGCCGCAAGTCGTTTCCCGCCGTCGACTGACTGACGCCAAAATGGGCGGCGTAGGCGGCCGTCGTCCATGCGCGGCCCCCATCGGCCAGTTGCAGGGCCGCAGCGAGCCTTGCCTGACGATCCCGCACGGCCGGGGTGGCGCGGCTGGCCGAAAATCCGAATCCGTCGCCAGCATGTGTTTCGAGGGCGAGCTGGGTCCCGGTGGGACGGCGAGCTGGCTCATAGAGCGGGGCCCGGGGTTCCGTCAGGGCCTTGTGGGCCGCCGCCAACCACCGATACGCGTATTCCTCGGCCAGTGCGCGGGTTTCCGCGAAAACCCACGGCACTTGCGGATACATCCATTGCAGCGCGGCCGCTACGCTCATCAGCCATGAAGGATTGACGTAAGAGCCGCTTTTCAGGACATCCGAGAAGCGCCCTTCGACGACCAGGACCGCCCGGGGCAGTCGGCTCAGTTCGGCCAGGACGAACGCTAAGGTACCGTCGACGGCGCTGGTTGCCAACCCGCCGGGCGATTTGCGCTCCACTGCGGCGTACACGCGATCATCGGTGACGACTGCGTAATCACCCACCGGCAGCTCCCGCCGCACGGGCCGGACGGGCTTTTGGGCAAAGCGCCACGGATACCGCTCGCGTATGTCGACGGCGACGGTGAGCGCGATGTCCAGCCGGCGGGCCTGGGGAACCTTGAGGCCCGGCCGGGCGGTTTGCATCGTCTTTTGGGTGCGCCAGAAGACCATGGAACGCCCTTTGCTCTCGGTCCATACGAACATGGACCGGCGCCTTTGGCGGCGCCGCAACACCAGGTGAACGGCCTTGCCCGCCTGCCAGCACGCCTCGACGCCCGCGCGCTCGACCACCTCGGCGTCTTTCGGCCACTCCGGCAGTTCCAGGCAAAACAAGTCTTTCGGTCCCGGCCACGGGCCGCTGGTGGCCAGGACCAGCGGCTTGCGGCCGCTCACCGGCAGCCAAAGGAGATAGGGCAGGCGACTGGCTGGATTGGGATTGCGGGCGATCCAAAATTCCGGCGCCGCCCGATCGGGCCCGGCGTGCCCGGAGGGAGCGTCGTGTTCGTTCATGGGAGCCTATTTACGGGTATTCCGGGCCATTTCCTGCTCAAGCTGCGCAGCAGGCGCGCCCGGCGCGGCAACCGGATCGGGCTTCAAGGGAATGGCCATTCCGAGTTGAATGCTCCCAGTGCGCGGAATTGGGCGCCTGCGGCCGCCAAAAGACATTCTGCCGGACGGTCGGTGGCCGCTAACACCGGAAGAGTATATGACGTGGGACGATAGCCGTATCGAGGCCATGGTTCAACATCCAGGCCTTTCAGGGGGCTCACGATGGGCTGAGATTCTTTCGGCACGGCGGCACTTCCGGGTCGCTTTCGATGCGCCGGAAGGAGAAATAGGGAAGTATCTGGCTCGGAGTTCCGAACTGAGCGAACACTTAGCCGGCGTGTTTGGCGATGATGTCTACGTGGACGCTCATCAACGGGCGCTGATAAGGGACCGGGAGCTGAACGTCGCTGTTTTGGGAAGGAGGCGCGAGCTCTCTTCATGGTTCAGGGAATCTCGAGTATTCCAGATGCTGCCACCGCTTGCCTTTCTCCGGGTATACGCGGATAAGCGCGAGAATCTCCTTGAAGAGGTCTACGCGGAGGTAAGGAGTTTCTACCGATAAGACTGGGAGGAATGCGTAAGATGGTGCAGACCGGCCGGCCCATTGATAGGCGTTCGGTGACTGTTGCCTTGATCCGAGAGCTCAATCGACACGGGAGCTGGAGCGGGAGCACCCATGTCCAGAAGTGCGTTTTCTTCTTGCAACACCTTTACGGGGTTGATCTGGGATACCCGTTCGTCATCTATCACTATGGCCCCTACAGCTTCGAACTTGAAGAGGAACTGGCTCTGGGCCGTTGGCAAGGCTGGGTGAACGTAGAGCCGGATCCGAGCGGATACGGGGTTCATTACAAGCCGGGGGCAATCGGCGGTGACGACGGGCCCGAATTGCCCGAGGCGCATCGCCGGGCCATTGGCGATGTGGTCGAACATCTCGGATGCCGGCGCGTCCGGGAGCTCGAGCTTCTGGCGACGGCGTATTTCTTCCAGAAAGGTCTGGATGGACGCGACCGCACGGATCGGGACGTCGTCGAGGCCGTCGTGGCGCTCAAGCCCCACTTTACCCAGGACGAGGTCAGGGAAGCCCTCCGGGAGTTGGCCGAGGTTGAGCAAAAACGCAATCGGAGGTGTCCATGATGCGGACCACGGTAAAAGGCGTAAGCCTGGCGTACGATGACGAAGGAACGGGCTCGCCGGTCGTGTTCGTGCACGCGTTCCCGCTCAACCGGACCATGTGGCGCGGGCAGGTGGACGCGCTGCGAGGCCGGTGGCGGGCCATCGCGGTCGACTTGCGCGGGTTCGGCGAGTCGGAGCTCGGCGGGGAGCCGTTCACCATGGACGGGTGCGCCGATGACGTCTTTGCCCTGCTGGACGAGCTGGGGGTGAACGAGCCGGTCGTCCTTGTGGGCCTGTCCATGGGTGGCTACGTCGCGTTCGGCGCTGTCCGGCGCCACGCTCATAGGCTGCGGGCGCTGGTTTTGGCGGATACCCGGGCGGAGCCCGATGCGGAGGAAGCCCGGGCCGGCCGCTACGACCTGGCCCGGCGGGTACAGTCGGAAGGAATGGCGCCCGTCATCGAGGGGATGTTGCCGCGCCTTTTGGGCGAGACGACCCGGACCCGCCGGCCCGAAGTCGCAGCCCGCGTGAAGGCGCTCATGCAGGCTGCTTCGCCCGACGGGGTGGCTGCAGCCTTGCGGGGACTGGCCGAGCGGCCCGACAGCCGGCCGGACCTCGCGCGCATCACGGTGCCCACGCTGGTCGTGGCCGGCGAAGAGGATGTGATGACCAATCTGGATTCCGCCCGCGCGCTCCACGAGGCCATCCCGGGCAGCCAATTGGCGGTCATTCCCGCCGCGGGGCACCTGCCGAACCTGGAAACTCCCGGCGAGTTCAACGACCGGTTGCTCTCGTTTCTCGACAGTTTAGGCGGCTGACGAAGGATTGGCGGCCTGTGTGGCCTGCCCAACGCTGCTATATGCAGCGGGCGTCGAGCGTGGCGAATCGGACGACGGGCCGCAGCGGGCCGCGGCCGGCAGGGTGAAGAGAGGATGGAGATCGGATGGACTACTCGACGCTAGGTCCGCTGGAGCGGTTCGAATCGAACGGGCAAACGGCAACCTTGTACTCGTCGGGTGCAAAGCTCTCCATCACCGCGCTCGCACCGGACCTGGTGCATCTTCGCTTTGTGCCGCCAAGAGCCGGGGGCCCCGCCGGTTTGCCCGCCGGCGCCGGCGGGGCGGGCCCCTTGGACTCGTTTGCGGTGGTGCGGCGGGATTGGCCCGCCTGCCCGATTCGTTGGAGCGAAGGGGACGCGGTCGTTCGGGTCGTCGTCGGGGGAGACGCCCCTGCCGGCGGCAGAGGCGCCGGGGCCGGCGCTCCGATCCGTCCTGTCGGTGCCGGCAACCCGGTGCGTGCCGCCGATGCCCTTCATCCGGCCGATTCCGGCGATGCCTCGGGCGGCGGCGCGGGAAACGGGCTCACCGTCGAGATCACTCGCCGCCCGTTGCGGGTGGCGATCCGGCGGACCGACGGCACGTGGGCGGCCGGGTGCGCTCCCGGCGGCGGGTTCGTCTGGCAGGCAGGCCGCACCGGCTGGCGGCTCGCGGCGCCGGGCGGGTTGCGGTATTACGGTTTCGGCCAGAAGCTGGGACCTCTTGACAAGCGGGGCCGCCGCCTGACCATGTGGACGACGGACGAGCCGTATCACACACCGGACCGGGACGAGCTCTACCAGGCCATTCCGTTCTTCCTCACCCTCGACAGCGACGGCAAAAGCGCCGGGGTGTTCGTGGACTGCCCGGCCCGGGTCACGTTTGACGTGGCCAAGTCCGAGCCCGACGTTTGCTGGATCGAAGCGGCCGCGCCGGTGCTGGACGCATACGTCTTCACCGGCCCATCGCCCAAAGACGTCATTGTCCGCTACACCGAGCTCACCGGCCGGATGGAGCTGCCTCCCCGATGGGCTTTGGGGTATCACCAATCCCGCTGGAGCTACGCGCCAGAGGCCAAGGTGCGGGAGATCGCGCGGGAGCTCAGAAACCGGGACATCCCCTGCGACGCGATTCACCTGGACATCGACTACATGGACGGCTACCGGGTGTTCACCTGGGACCGGCAGCGGTTTCCCGACCCGAAGGGCCTGGTGGCCGATTTGGCCGCGGACGGCTTTCGCACGGTGGTCATCGTGGATCCGGGCGTGAAGCTCGATCCCGAGTACCGGGTGTTCCAGGAAGGCGTGGCCGGCGGCCATTTCATCCAACGGCCTGACGGGGAGCTGTTCGTGGGCGAGGTGTGGCCGGGTACGACGGTGTTTCCCGACTTCCTCAGGGCACAAACCCGGGCGTGGTGGGGAAAGCTCCACCGGGAGCTTGTGCAGGATGTGGGCGTCGCCGGCATTTGGACCGACATGAACGAGCCGTCGTGCTTTGCCCGCAAAACGTTGCCCGACGATGTTTTGCAGGGGGAGGACGGCGAGCGGGTCCCGCATGGGGCGGTGCACAACGTCTACGGTCTGCTCATGGCCCAAGCGACATACGAGGCGCTTGGGCGCCTGGCGCCCGACCGCCGGCCGTTCGTTCTCACCCGCTCCGGCTACGCCGGCGTTCAGCGGTACGCGGCCGTTTGGATGGGCGACAACCACAGCTGGTGGGAACATCTGCTCGCGGCCGTGTCCCTTTGCCTCGGCATGGGGCTGTCGGGGGTGCCCTTCGTCGGCACCGACATCGGCGGATTTCAAGGCGACTGCGACGGCGAGCTGCTCGCCCGCTGGACGCAAGCCGGGGCGTTCATGCCGTTTTGCCGCAATCACAGTTGCCAGGGAACCCGGGAGCAAGAGCCGTGGCGGTTTGGTCCCAAGGTGGAGGCCATCTGCCGGGAATACTTGCAGCTCCGATACCGGCTCTTGCCGTTTTGGTACAACGAGTTCCGCCGGGCATCCGAAACTGGGCTTCCCATCATGCGGCCGCTGTTTCTCGAATACCCCGGGGACCCCGACACCCACTGCATCTCCGACCAGTTTCTGCTCGGCCAAGACGTGCTCGTCTGCCCGGTGTACCAGCCTGGGGCAACGCACCGGATGGTGTACTTGCCGGAAGGCCAGTGGGTCGACTTCTGGTCCGGGCGGCGCCACCCGGGACCGGGGCGTATCGTCGCCGAAGCGCCCCTTGAGCGCATGCCCGTCTACGTCCGGGACGGGGCTATCATCCCCATGGCGCCGGGCCGCACCCCGGACGGGCGTCCGATCGCCCACACGGGCCAACTGGACGGCCGGGAGCTCATCCTCAACGTGTACGCCGGCCGGCCGGGAAGCCTGGAGCTGTATGAGGACGCGGGCGAGGGGTACGGCTACCGGGCGGGGGAATTCGCCGTGACCCGGGTGGACCTTGAGCGGAACGGGAGCAGGCTGCGGCTGGCGGTGAGCCCGCCGGAGGGGGCCTTCCCCGTAAGCCGGGAGGCCGTGACCGTGCACCTGTACGCCGGGGCCCCCGTGGTCGATGTGCGGGTCGACGGCCGGCCGGCAAGCACCGAAACCGGTCCGGCCGGGGCGACGGTCGTCCGGGTGGCCACCCCGGGCGCGGGCGGGTTTGAGCTGACGGCCACGGTCGGCTATTGAGAGCGGGTCTTGGGGCCGGAGGAGGCGAGCCTGGACGAGCCGGTAAAGTACCGGCTATGGCGAAAATCGACAAGCGGGGAGGACAACCGTTCGCGTTGACTCTCAGCAAGTATCGGTCGGACTTTTTCAACGCGCATCAACGCCACTGGAAAGACGCTGAACTGTTATATAAAGAGAAGCGCTGGGCCAACGCGGACCACCTGTACGGCCTCAGCGCGGAGTGCGGGCTGAAAGCGGTCATGGTTATGGGAAATTAAGTGAGAGATTGGGTCCTCGCGGGTATGAGCCTGCCCAGTCCGTTGTATACCTTGAGCCGGCTGAATTGGACGAGCTGCGAACCACCGCCATAAAGAAGTGGGTAAAGGGCACCACGGTTCTCCTTTCGGATCGCCTTCTCACTGGAGCGCAGTGGACCACCGTCGCCCAGGAAGAGCCCTCTAGGGGCCGGGGAACCCGCCGGATCACGCTCTTTTCGTTGAAAGGCGGCGTGGGTCGTACCACAACGACCGCGGTGCTGGCGACCCACCTGGCCCGCAAAGGAACTCGAGTTCTGCTGTTTGATCTCGACCTTGAGTCCCCAGGCGTCTCATCCGCCCTGCTGGAACCCGAAGAACGCCCGGAGTGGGGCATCGTGGACTGGTTCGTGGAAGACCTGGTGGGACAGGGAGAAGACGTCCTCAGAAGCATCGCCAGCGAGCCTCGCTGGGCACAGGATTTTTCTGGCGGAATCTGGATCGTTCCAGCGTACGGCCAAAAGCCGCGGGAGTACCTGGCCAAGCTTGGCCGCGTCTACCTCGACCGGCCGCCCCTAGCATCCGCGGAAGGTCCTGAGACTTGGACCAGCCGTCTCCAGCGCCTCGTCCGAGCGCTTGAAGATGTGTACGAACCCGACATCGTGCTGCTTGACAGCCGCAGCGGCCTGCACGACTTGGCAGCCGCCGTCGTGACGGATCTACAGGCCGATGTGCTGCTGTTCGCCGTCGATTCCGACGCAACCTGGACCGGTTACCGGATTTTGTTCCAGCACTGGGCGGATTTCGGGCGGATTCGCGACATTCGCGAAAAGCTGTGGATGGTGGCAGCCCTGATACCTGACCAGGGCAGGGATGTTTACCTGCGGCGATTTCGGGAGAGGGCGTGGGAACTCTTTCGAGAAGTTCTATATGACGAAGTTCCTGCAGAGCCGCCCGATCAAGCGGCTGGGGACTGGTTCTCATTCGACTTGCTAGACGAGGATGCGCCGCACAACCCTCTTCCCATCTACTGGACGGCTGGACTGAATGCGTTGACGGATTTGCGGAATCTGGAAGACGCGCCGGTCCGTCAAGCGTACTACGCTTTTTTCGAGCGGTTCGAACGGCTTTGGCCGCCGCTGGGAGGGGGACACGATGATGGATTTGCCCCGGCCCTTAGGAGTTCCTGACATCGTGCGCGACTTGATGATCCATGCCTTGCCCGCTGAACCCTGGCAAGCCGGAGACGTGCCAGACCCGCGCTTTGTGTACCTGCCGGCTTCCCACGTGAGGGCCTTGCGACCCGATACCATGGTCGTTGTGGGCATGCGGGGCGCCGGCAAGAGCTTTTGGTGGTCCGCGCTGCAAGACAAGCGCATTCGGCGCCTTGTCAACCAGCTCGCCCGGGAAACGCAGGTTCAAGAAGAGACCCTGGTCCGTATGGGTTTCGGCGAGCGCCACGCCCCGTGGGACTACCCGCAAAAGGATGTGCTGGCGCAACTGCTCGATGCCGGCATCGAGCCGCGCGCGATATGGCGGACGGTCGTGGTCCATAAGCTCGCGGACGACACGCATCCTGTCCGGACTCTCGATCGCTGGCGAGAAAGAATCGAATGGGTTCGAAACAATCCCGAGCCGGTGGACCATCTGCTGGCCGATAAGGACCACGAGTTTGAGCGCAAGCAGCTTTGGTTCCTCGTGTTGTTCGACGCGCTGGACCGAAGCGCGGGCAACTGGAAGGATATGTATAGATTGATCCGGGGGCTTCTGCAAATCGCGCTGGAATTTCGCTCGTACCGGCGGTTGCGCGTCAAGTGTTTTCTCCGCACTGATCAAATGGACACCGATCGGGTCGCTGATTTCCCCGACGCCTCGAAGGTGGTGGTGCCGAGGGTTGAGCTCAGCTGGCCGGAGCGCGATCTGTACGGTTTGCTGTGGCAGTACTTAGCCAATGCGGATCATCCGGCGGCCCAGAAGTTCCGGCATTGGGCAGAGCGGGACCACGGCGTGCGGTGGTCGGCGGTGAGTCTGGATGGAGTGACGGTTTGGCGTGCCTTGCCGGAAAGCCGGGCTCACCAGGACGGCTATCGGAACTTGTTCCATCACATCTCCGGACCGTGGATGGGCCGCGATCCGAGGCGCGGTTTCCCCTACACCTGGATCCCGGGGCATCTGTCGGATTCTCACAGGCAAACCAGCCCCCGGCCTTTTTTGGCCGCGCTGCGCGCGGCGGCCGAAGATACCCGGGAACGGTACCCGGACCACAAGTACGCGCTTCACTATGAAAGCATCAAGCGGGGTGTGCGCCGGGCGTCCCAAATCCGCGTGAACGAGCTCAAGGAAGACTACCCGTGGGTTGATTGGCTGATGAATCCCCTGCAGGGCATGACCGTTCCCTGCTCGTTCAAGGAAATTGCCGTGCGCTGGGAAGAGGCGGGATCCCTGCGCCGGATCGAGCGGGAGGTCGAGCGCGGGGACGTTCGCTTGGAACCCGCCCACTGGCGGGAAGGTCCGGAAGGATTGTCCCAAGACCTCGAGGACCTCGGTATCTTCTTCCGTACCCGCGATAACCGCATCAACATACCGGACGTCTTCCGCGTGGGCTATGGCCTCGGCCGGCGGGGCGGTGTTCCGCCGGTGAGGCGGGGTGAGGAAAGTTGAGTTCGCCAAAAGGGACACGGGCCGCCGGGCGGCGCGCGGCCGAAAGGCGCAAGGGGTCGATGATAGGGTGGGACCGGAAACCGGCCTCCTGAGCATAATTACGCTGGCGTCGGCCGGTTTGGGGATATGGGAGGCCACAAGCCACCGGCGGGTGCTCGAAGCGATCCCCTTGCGGGTGCATGTCAACGGCACCCGGGGGAAGACTTCGGTCACCAAGACGATCGCGGCCTTGTTCCGGAACCTCGGGAAGCCGACCGCGGCCAAGTGCACCGGGACCGTGCCGCTGTTCATCGCCCCTGACGGCACCGAGCGGCCGTGGCCGCGGCGGGGCCGGGCCCGGGTGCAGGAGCAAGTGCGGTTTTTGCGCGAGGCGCGCCGGGCGGGGGCAGAGGTGGCGGTGGTCGAGTGCATGGCGGTCGATCCGGTGTTGCAGTGGATCGCTGAGCACCGCCTGGTCCGGTCCCACATCGGCGTCATCACCAACGTCCGCAGGGATCACCTGGAGGACATGGGGCACAACCTGGAGCAGATCGCCCGGTCCCTTGCCAACACCATCCCCCGCTCGGGCTTTCTCGTCACGGCCGACGCCCGCTTCGCGCCCTTGTTCGAAGAGCTGGCCCGGCCCTTGGGCACCCGGGTGGTGCTGGCGGTGCCCGGCGAAGACGACGACGGCATGTTCCCCGAAAACCGGGCCATTGCCCGGGCGGTGGCCCGGCTGGCCGGCTTTTCCGACGAAGAGATTTCCCGGGCCGCGCAGCACTTGCCAGACACTTCCATCCCGGCAACTCCCTTGCCGGCCCCCGCGGCAGGCTCGGTATGGGTGCATGCGTGGTCCATGAACGATCCCGATTCCTTTGAAGCGTTCTTCCGGTCGCCGCTCATGCCCCGGGGCACCCCGGCCGTCGTGTACAACCATCGCTGGGACCGGCCGCTGCGGGCGATAGCCTTCGGTCGGCTGCTCGCGTCCTGGCCCGATCTGGCCCGGGTTTTGGTCACGGGCGACGCCGAAGGCGCGAACCTGCTCGCGCGAGCAGGGGTCCCCAGGGCGCGCCTTGGGCGGCTGGCCTTTCCGCCCCGGCCGGAGGATGTGGCCAGGGCCGTCGCGGATCTGCCGCAGCCGGCAGCCGTGGTGGGCTGCGGCAACGCCCGGGGGCTCGCGGCGTATGAGGGATATCCGCCCGGGGCGGGGACCCCGTGAGCGATGATGGCCAAACGCCGGCAAACCGCCATCGGCATCGCCTTGCTGCTCACCGGCATCGCGCTGGGATATGGACTCCGGTTCGTCGACTTGCGGATCGTTTATGCCCTGCGGTCGGTCATCGCGGGAGAAGATTCCGGGCGGCTGTTACTTTTGGCCACGGAAGTGACGGGGCTGAACGCGCTCCGGGTGCTGCCGCTTTATATGGGCGCGTTCGTCTTGATGGAGCAATGGGTGCCGGTGACGGGCCCCTTTTCAAGGCGGGCCGCCGGGTACGGAATTCCGGTGTTGCTGGTGCCGGCTTCATACTGGCTGATTCGCATCTTGTTTCAAACGCCCTACGACTTCGGCGTGCCGGCCATGTTGTCGCTTTTGGGTGTCATCGGCATGCACTTGCTGTCGCAGTTTCCCCAGGGGTTGTTTTGGAAAGCGGCCACCTTCGGCATGTTCAGTTTCGGCTGGCAGTGGCTCGGTCTTGTGCCCGGATTGACCCGCTACGGCTTCGGCAACGGCGATCTGTCCATCGATGTGAAAAACGCGGCGGCCTTTCTCGGCCAAGAAGCGCTGCTCGCCCGGTGGAGTTCGCTCTCTTGTGCGGTGTTCGTCTCCATCGCCGTCACGATGGCCAAGTTCATGGTCGATTACAGCAACCACGTGGATCTGCTCCGCCGCCACCAGGCCCAGCAACTGGAGATGCGGCAGGCGGCTTTGCGCAACTTGGAGATCCGGTCCCGGGCGGAAATGCAACGGCTCGTGCACGATCTGAAAACGCCGCTGACGACGATCCAGGGGCTCGTATCCCTCATCGGCATGACCCAAGACAAGGCCAAGACCGCCGAGTACGTCGCCCGGGTGGAGCAGGCGGTGGACCGCATGGACCGCATCATTTCGGAGATATTGTATCCGGAAACGCGGCGGCACGTTTCCGGGGCGGAACTGGTCCGGTTTCTCCGCTCCCATGTGTCGGGGGTGCACTGGTCGGGCGTTCGCTTCGACGTGGGCGAAGACTTGCCCGATGTGGAAGTCAACGTGGTCAGGATGACCCGGGCTGTCGCAAACTTGATCCAAAACGCCCGGGAGGCGGTGCAAGACACCGGGGCGCCCGTCGTCGTCCGGGTCCGCAACGACGCGGGCAAACTGCGCATCGAAGTCATCGACGGCGGTCCCGGCATCTCCCGGGAGGTGATGGACCAGCTGTTTACGCCGGGCTTTTCCACCAAGGAAAGCTCCGGGCTGGGGTTGAGCTTCGCCCGGGAAGTCATCGCGGAAGAGCACGGCGGTTCCCTGGAGGTGTACAGCAAGCCCGGCGAAGGCACGACCATCGTCGTGGAACTGATGGGAGGAGTTCAATGACCGATCCGGTACGCATTTTGGCTGTCGATGACGACGCGGACATTTTGTACACCATCGCCGCCATCGGGGAAGCCGCCGGCTGGCATGTGGACGGGGCCCTGGACGGCGACGAAGCGCTGCGGTATTTGCAAGAAGCCGGCGATTACGCGCTCATCTTGCTCGATTACCACATGCCCCAGATGGACGGCCTGACGCTGCTGGGCCACATCCGGGAGCGGTTTCCCGCACTGCCGGTGCTGGTGCTGACCGTCGACGAAGATCAGGAGACGGCCGACGCGTTTTTGGATGCCGGCGCCACCGATTTCGCCCTCAAACCCATCAAGGCGCCCGATTTGATTGCCCGCATCCGGCTGCATCTGCGGCTGGCCCGGGCGGAACGGCGGTTGGAGCAGCGGGTGTTCGATCAGGAACTGCCCAAAGGCATCCAGCGGCAAACGCTGGACGAGATCGTGGCCGCGTTGCGCCGCGAGGACCGGTTTATCAGCCAGCAGGACCTCGCGGACGAAACCGGATTCGCCTATCAAACGGTGTGCCGCTACGTCAGCCATCTTGAGACCGTGGGGCTTTTGGACGTTCAACTCGATTACGGCAAACCGGGCCGGCCGAAAAAGAAAGTGCGCTGGCGAAAGTAACCGGGCGCAAAGCCCCCAGGCAGGAAGTGACTGCGAACCGGCGTGCAGAGAGAAAAGGAAATTAGCAGGCCTGATCCCCGAGGGTGCCAAAGTATGGCCACGCGGACAGCGCGGAAGGGGTGACGTGTGTGGGCACCAGCCCGGCCATGCGTTGGCAACCGTCGGGGGTTGTTGTTCTGTTGTTGGCGTTGGCCGTCGCGGGGGTCACCGGCAGGGACTTTGCCGCGAAGTGGCGGCCCGATGACATCTATCCCGGTCCCGGCGTGACCACGGTGCGCCGGCTGAGCGATTACCACCCTCCCCTGGCGGGTACCGCGGGCGATACGGACGTATACGTGCTGGAAGGCGACCGGCCGGGGGGCACGGTCCTGGTTTTGGGCGGCGTCCACCCGGACGAGTTCGCCGGATTCCTGGCGGCCGTGCTGCTGGTGGAGCGCGCGCAGGTTGAGCAAGGAAGGCTCATCGTCATCCCGCAAGCCAACGCCAGCGGCTTCACCCACAATTTGCCGGGCGAAGGTCACCCGGCCCACATCGAGATCGAAACGGCCGGCGGTACCCGCCGGTTCCGCTACGGGGCCCGCGCGACGAATCCGATTCATCAATGGCCGGACCCCGACGTGTACGTCCAAGCTTCCGGTCAGCAGCTTTCGGGTTCTGAGACCCGCAACTTGAACCGGGCGTTCCCCGGCCGGCCGGACGGCACGCTGACCGAACAGATCGCCTATGCCGTGATGGAGCTCATCCGGCAAGAAAACGTGGACATGGGCTTTGACCTGCACGAGGCATCGCCGGAGTATCCGGTCATCAATACGATCGTGGCCCATCCCCGCATGATGGATCTGGCCGTCCTGGTCGTCATGGACATGGAGCTGGCCGGCATCCCCATCCGGCTTGAGCAGTCTCCGGAGCAGCTCCGGGGCTTGAGCCACCGGGAATGGGGCGACTTTAGCGGCACGCTGGCCGCTCTCTTTGAAACCGCGAATCCCGCGCAGGGGCGCCTCCGGGGCAAGACCAGCGCCCAACTGGTGTTGGAGGGCAAGGACGAACAGTATGAGCGGGCCGCCCGACTGGGCCGGCTGTACGTTCCGTTCGGACCGGACGGGCATCCTGTGGAAACCCGGGTCGGGCGCCATCTGGCGACGCTCACGGCCTTTTTTGACGCATTCGGCATGATGAATCCGGATCGAGCCGTCGTCGTTTCCGGAGTGCCCACGTTCGAGGAACTGGCGCGGCACGGCGTCGGGGCGTATTTGCAGCCGCCGGCGCGCTAGCGCGTCCATCGCGGGCTGCGGCAGTGACGGAGGGCGTTGACATCGTGAATGAGGCGATTCTTTTCGTCGTGATGGTCGGAACGTTTATCGGGCTCACCGCGCTGGCCCGCCTTCCCATCGGGTTGGCCTTGCTGGCCGCGGCCGTCGCCGGGGCGCTGCTGGGCGGCGAAGGATTCGCCTTGCGCTACCTGGTTGAAGGCACGTTCCTGTATTTGGATGCCATGCTCATTATCGTGACGGCCATGGCGTTCATGGCGGCCATGCGGTCATCGGGAGCGCTGGTCGAGATTGCCCGCCAGCTGGTGAGGACCTTTGGCCGCCGGCCGGTCGTTTTGCTACCGTCCCTTATGGTGCTGGCCATGTTGCCGGGCATGCTGGCCGGCTCCTCTACGGCCGCCGTCCTGACGACCGGGGCGCTTGTCGCGCCGGTGCTCATGTCCCTTGGACTGAGCAAGCTGCGGGCGGGGGCATTGATCGCGATGGCCGGCGTTTACGGCATGGTCGCACCGCCCGTCAATGTGCCGGTGATGCTCATCGGCGCCGGCATCGACATCCCGTACGTCGGGTTCGAACTGCCGCTAGTGGCGGCGTCGTTTCCGCTGGCCGTCGCCACCGCGTACTGGATGGGATGGCCGCTTTTCCGGCGGCGCAAGGACGACTTGTCCGAGGTCTTGGCGGCCTTGGACGAGGCCAGTCCCCCGACCGATGACCGCATCCGGCCGTTGCAGGGATTTTGGGCGTGGACGCCTCTTGTGTGGGTGGTTTTGGCCATGACGGCCAGCCGGTTGCCGGTGCCGTGGCTGCCGGACCTGGGGCTGCCGCTCATTTTCGCCCTGGGGGCGGTGATGACGCTTTTGGCCAGCCGGGTGCCCAATTGGGCGGCCGAGCTTCGGGGGGCCGTGCGGGACGCGCTGCCGGTGCTGGGCATTCTTGTCGGCGTCGGCGCGTTCATTCAGGTGCTCACCTTGACCGGCGGCCGGGGATGGGTGGTCGTGAGTTTGCTCAGCCTGCCGGCCGCGGGCCTTTACCTGGCAGCGGCGACGGGTGTGCCGCTGTTCGGCGCGATTTCCGCGTACGGGGCCGCGTCGGTTTTGGGGGTGCCGCTGGTGCTCGCGCTGCTGGATGCGGGTGACGTCATCGTCATCACCGCGGCCATGTCGCTTTTGGCAGGCCTTGGAGATTTGATGCCGCCGACGGCGCTGGCCGGCATTTTCGCGGCGCAGGTCGTCGGCGAGAAAAAGTACACCCGGATGCTGGCGGTGTGCTTGGGGCCGGCCTTGCTGACCGTGGCCTATGCGATGATGTTGTTGCTCGTTTCCTAAGGCGCGCATTTCCTCATTTCGATGAAGCGCTGCGGGCGCCGCCGGCGCGAACAGGCAGGGCTTGACGCAAGACCGGCGCCAAGTTCATCCCGACAGATGGGAGGAAAGCGATGGGCGATGGATACGACCATGTTGCTGTACCGGTTGCTGGCCTTGTTGATCGCCGTCGGATGCGCTGCCGAGGTGCTGACCCAGCGGAAGCTGCGGGACCAAGTGACGGCCGCGGTCGTCATGATCCCTCTGGTGCTGCGCGCTTTGCTCATTAAGTAGCGCGAGTTTCAAACCCCAGCTCGAGAAAGACGGCTTGAGCAGCGGCCCCGGCCCCTGCTCAGCACGGCTCAAGAAAACAAGGCCAGGAAGTTCCAGAACCTTCCTGGCCTGTTTGGTCTTGCGGGCGACGCTGCTTTGTTGGCTACGGCCGGGCCGCCGGGGCGTTGAGCCAGGGCCCAAGGCCGTCCCGGAGCAGGTCCTGATGCGTGGGGACGCCCTCCAAGGTGACCGTCGGAAAGCCCAGCTGGGCGGCCGCGTTGAGCACCGCCGTGATCATGGCCAGCTGTCGCCCGGTGCGATCGCGCAGCGGGTTTTCCGGATCGTTGACCACGTCGGGATTGGCGATTTCGGGCGCTTGGCCGGGGTTGGCCGTTTCGGTCAAGAAAGCCAGCGCGGGCGTATGGTCGCCCCACTCGCGGTGGCTCAGGCCGCGGAATTCTTCCCGCGACGGTTCCAGAGTGACGTTGAGCCCTTGCATGCTCAAGTCGATGACCGCGTGCACAGCCACATCCATGGCCCGGTTGTGAGCTACGAGGGTGTTGGCCAGCCGGGAAGTGACGCCAGCTTCATGCAGGTCGAAGGCGATGTCGACCTCTTCCTCAATCAATAGTTGCCGGATCGCGTACGCGATTTGTTCGGTCAACGTGCCGTCGGGCTTCCCGGGATGCACCCGGTTCAGATTGCGAATCTCATTGCCCTCATGGACGCCGCCGCTCGGGGTGATGTATAGTTCCGGATCCGGGAGCGGTTCGTAGGCCGGGTTCGTCCGGCGGGAGCCGTACCGGAACACCCGCTCCACACCGTCATCGACGGGAATGGAGAAGGTGGGCTGGACATCGTCGCGGGAGCCGTCGAGATAGTCTACGTTCGCGTTGTTGCCGTGAGGAACGACGATGAGCCGGCCGGTGGTGGGGATGGCCCGTTCCACCAAGATGATGGCGGCCATGACGCCGGCGATCTCGTTGCCGTGGGTGCCGCCCTGCACGTAGACGGTCCCGCCCTCGACGCCCGAATCAAGGATGTAGACGCGGGTGTCGCCCGGGGTTCCCCGCAGCGGCGGGTGGTAGTCGCTCAACCAGCCGATGCTGGTAACGCCGTAGCCGGGACGGACGTCGTGAAAGGCCGGCGTCTGGGCCAGCGCGGCGATCGCCGTCATGAGCAACAACGCGATAGCGGTAACTATGGTGGCGATGCGTGAATTCACGCCTCCACCTCCTTACACGGTGTGTTTTCCAGGCTTTGTGGGCACCGGCATCGTTCCCGGTGCCCGCAGACCGTCAGTTTCCGTACAGCCTCTGGAGCACGCCGGCCACATCGGCGGTGGCGTGCACGATCTCAAGCTCCACGCCGTGCTGGCCGGCCAGCTCGTTGAAATATCCGTCGGCGTTGCCGTCGGCTCGCACGATGGCGTACGACGCATACGGGAACACGGCGGCGGCCAGATCGTCGCTGGAGGTGCCCCGCCGGGCCCATCCCTCCACGTGCAGCGCGATGACGGCGATATCCTGCTCTTTGGCCCGCTCCAGCAAGGATTGGACGCGCGCAAATTCATCTTCCAGGTCGATGCCTGCAGCGCCAAGGCCTTTCATGCTCGCGCCGATGACGACCATGAGGCTTTTCATCCCATCCAACGCGTCGGGGGTCGCGACGGCGTCGAATGTGTTGGCAACACCGGCCCGATCCGCCAGCACCCGCAACATGAGCGCACCCGGGCTTTGCCCGGCCGATGTGATCAAGACCGGCGCCTCAAACGAAGCGTCAGCCGCTGCCGCCAGCGCGGTGGCGCCCAAGAGCAGGACCGCGACCAAAGCGGGGGCGAGGTAACCCTTTTTCATCGCGATTCTCCCTTCTCTTCGGATTCTCGAACAGCTCTCGGGAATCCCGGACAAGGTCGCCGGCCCCCGGCCCGCCCCCCCGGCCGGTACCCCCGCGGCGTGGTCGCGCCCCCGCCCCGCCGCCCCCCCCGCCCCGCCGCCCCCCCCCCC
>JACDOI010000005.1 GCA_017656145.1 Bacillota bacterium
CCGGCGGAACCGGCAACGCGGGGTCGGTCTATGTGTTTCGCTGGGCTGGGCGCCGGTGGGCGCGGCGGGCCCAAACCCCTTACGTTTGGTCGCCGGTCGTGTCCGTCCAAGCCGGCAGCCTGGACGGCGACGACCGGGCGGAGCTGGTCGTCTTGAGCGCGAGCGGTGACCTCGCGGTGTTCGGCTGGACCGGGACCGACGTGGCACTCGTCTGGCGTTGGTCAGGCGAGAACGGGCCGGTTCTGCAGGCGCAAGTGGCCGATGTGACCGGTGATGGCGTCTCCGAACTCGTTGCGGTCGACGGAGCGGGCCGCGTGACGGTGTGGGGCTGGCCGTTCGGTGATCCGGTGGGGCAAGGGTTCGTCTGGGGGACGCCGGTTTCGATGACTGTCGCGGATATCGAAGGAGCGGGCCGCCAGGAGGTGCTAGTGACCACCGCGGAGCGCCTTTTGTACCGATTCGGATGGCAAAACAGCCAACTCGCTCTCCTCGGCGCGCCGGTGGACGACCGCACGCTCCCTCTTGAGCAGATGACCCCGGTCCCGCATCCGGAAAGCGGCGCCGTCCTCCTGGCCGGCCGGTCCGCCAGCGGTATGGGGCTTTTCCGGATCGGCGGCCAGGGGATTGAGCAGGTGGCTTTGGGGTGGGCGCAAGCGCCGCAATGGATGATCCCTGTCCCGGGCGGGAGGGGTCTTGTGGTTGCTGAGGAAGGCCGGGCCCCGTCGATTTGGACGTTGGAGGAGAGCGACTACTTCCGCCTGCGTGCAGATGGGCAGAGCGTGTCCGTGCAAGACCCGCCCCTCCTCAGGGAGGATACCGTGCTCTTGTCGATGCGGGACTGGGCGTCGCTTTTTGGTTGGACGCTATATTGGGATCCGGAACTCCGGCGATTGACAGCAGTAGGCCGGAACGGCTTTGCGATTCTCACCGTCGGCCAGCGGGAAGTGTGGGTTCCTGGTGGAGTTCGCCTGTTGCCGGAACCGCCGGTGATTTCGGGCGGCCGCACGTACGCGGCGGTGGAGCTGGCCGAGTGGTTCGGCATGGAGGCGATCTGGGATCCGCGCCGCCGCCAGCTCGATCTCCGGAGCCGGGACTGAGGCTTGCGGATCACCGAGGCCGTGCAGGAGGGAACGATCATGAGCGGCGAGCAACTGCCGCTTCCGTTGTTTGCCGATAGCCCCAAGGACGAGGTCGTTGAGGGAGGACGGGTTGAGCCTCCCAAGATGCTCGAAGCCGCATCGCTTGAGGAGCTGGCCCGCGTGGCAGCCGGTTGCCGCCGCTGTCGCCTGCGGGCCGGTTGCCGCCAGGTGGTGTTTGGGGAAGGCAACCCCCGGGCCCGCCTGATGTTCGTCGGGGAAGGCCCGGGGGAACAAGAAGATCTGGAGGGTCGTCCCTTCGTGGGCCGGGCCGGACAGTTGCTCGACCGGATGATCGAGGCGATGGGGTTGCGCCGCGGGGATGTGTACATCGCCAACGTGGTGAAATGCCGCCCGCCCGGCAACCGGCAGCCGTTGCCCGACGAAGCGGACGCTTGCTGGCCGTTTTTGTCGCGCCAGATCGAACTTGTCGATCCGGCCATCATCGTCTGCCTCGGAGCTACTGCCGCCCGGCGTCTGGTGGATCCTCGGGCGGGCGTGCTGCGAAGCCGCGGTCAGTGGTTTCAGCGGAACGGAAGGCGGGTCGCGGTCACCTTTCATCCCGCGGCCCTGCTGCGCAACCCGTCCCAGAAGAAGCTGGCGTGGGAAGACTTGCAAATGGTCATGGCGGAGTATTCCCGGCTCACCGGTACCAAGGGCCGGTAACGGCCCAGCCGTTGCAGCTCGCCCATCTTTTCCGTACGGCAGGGAAGCCGCGAACCATCACCGAAGCAGTGTGTGAACGCCAAGCCGCGTGGGGACAGGAGGGGTCACGGGTGAAGCGGTACGAAGCGTCGCACATTCGCAATGTCGCGCTGGCCGGTCACGGCGGTTCGGGCAAGACGCAGCTGGCCGAGGCGATGCTGTTTGCGACCGGTGCGGTGAGCCGCATGGGCCGCGTGGACGAAGGCAACACGGCCAGCGACTGGGACCCGGAGGAGACGAAGCGGCGGATCAGCATCAGCACCTCACTGATTCCCTGCGAGTGGAAAGGCCACAAAGTAAACGTCTTGGATACCCCAGGGTATTTTGACTTCGTCGGCGAAGTCCAAAGCGCCCTACAGGCGGCCGACGCAATGGTGTGCGTCGTCTGCGCCGCCTCCGGGGTCGAGGTCGGAACCGAAAAGGCTTGGGCCATGGCTGAGCAGCACGGATTGCCCCGTGCTTTTTTTGTCAACAAGATGGACCGGGACAACGCCGATTTCGATCGGACCGTGGCACAGCTCCGGGAAACCTTTGGGCAACACGTCGTGCCGTTGCAGGTTCCCATCGGCCAGGCCGAGACGTTTTCGGGATTGGTCGACCTGGTTTCTTTGCAGGCGTACGCCGGGCGGCCAGGAGGTGCAGTGGAGCCCGTTCCTCTGCCCGAGGAGGCCGAGGAGCGGACCCACGCCTATCTTGAGACGTTGAAGGAGGCCGTGGCGGCTACCGACGACGAGCTGACACTGAAGTATTTGGAGGAAGAAGAGATTACTGCCGATGAGCTGAGGGATGCGTTGGCCAGGGCGATTCGCCAGGGCCAGATCGTGCCCGTCTGGCTCGGCTCCGCGCTGCGCCCGGTCGGGGCCGACGCCTTGCTGGACGGGATTCTCCAGTACTTTCCCTCTGCAGCTGAAGCCGCCCCCCGATCGGCGCTCGATCTCCGCACGGACGACACCGTGACCTGCGATGCCCGCGAGGATGCACCTCTTGCAGCGCTGGTATTCAAGACCGTTTCCGATCCGTACGTCGGCCGGCTGACGCTGTTTCGGATTGTCTCAGGCCGGCTTTCCGGGGACGGCAACGTCTTCAACGCCAACAAGGAGCGGGAGGAACGCGTCGGGCAAGTGTACGTCCTCCGGGGAAAGGAGCAGATGAGCGTGCCGGAGCTGGGGCCCGGCGACATCGGCGCGGTCAACAAGCTCCAGGTGACCGCGACTGGTGATACGCTGTGCCGCAAGGACCGGCCGCTGAAATTTTCCGGCATCGACTTCCCGCAGCCCAACTTGACCCTGGCCCTGGTGCCCAAAGCCAAGGGCGATGAAGAGAAAATCGGCGCGGCCCTGGCTCGAATCCAGGAAGAAGACCCGACATTGCGGGCTGAAAAGGGCCAGGCAGGTCAGCTGTTGGTTTCAGGCCTTGGCGACTTGCACCTGGAAATCCTCATCTCGCGGCTAGCCCGCAAGTTTGGAGTCGAGGTAGACCTGGTGCCACCGAAGGTGCCCTACCGCGAGACGATCCGGGCTTCGGTGAAGGCGGAGGGGAAGCACAAAAAACAAACCGGCGGCCGGGGTCAGTACGGCCATGTCTTCCTGGAACTGTCGCCCTTGCCACCGGGGAGCGGGTTTGAGTTCGAGGACAAGATCTTCGGCGGTGCCGTGCCCAAGCAGTACATTCCGGCGGTGGAGAAGGGTGTCCGGGAGACGATGGAGGAGGGCGTGCTGGCCGGGTATCCCGTTGTCGACGTGAAAGTGACGCTCTACGACGGCTCATACCACAGTGTGGACTCCTCGGAGATGGCCTTTAAGATCGCCGCGTCCATGGCGTTTAAGAAAGGGTTCGCCGAAGCCCGGCCGGTGCTTTTGGAGCCTGTGATGCTGGTCGAAGTGACGGTGCCGGAACGGTTCATGGGGGATGTCATCGGCGATCTCAACAAGAAGCGGGGCCGCATTCTCGGCATGGATCCCGACGGCAACTACCAAGTTATCCGGGCCCACGTCCCCATGGCCGAAATGGTCCGGTACGCGGTGGACTTGCGGTCCATCACCCAGGGGCGGGGCTCATTCCGAGCAGAGCTTGATCACTACGAGGAAGTACCGGAACATTTGGCTGAGGCCATCATCAGCGAATCCCGGGCGGGACAAGCTTCCTGACGCATGCGCTCGCCCTTGGGCGCATACGGTGCGGTAGGCGGCGAGGCGTGCTGCCGGCGAAAAAAGGGGGGCGGGCGGTGCGAGTCGCGTGGCGAAGTTCCCATGGGGGAGAGGGCGGCGGACTTGGCGTCGGAAGCGTATTGCAAGGGGTCGGGGCGGCATTCGTGCTCGCCCTGCTATTGTCCGCGGCGGTCGGGTTGGCTGTCGCGTGGACCCCGCGCTGGGACGCATCCGACGGCTTGCTCAAAGGACTGAACCTGGTGGCGGTGGCGGCAGGGGGATTTTACGCCGGGCGCCGCACCAAGCGGCTCGGCTGGCTCCACGGCGGCCTGGTAGGGCTTGTGTACGTGCTGCTCGTTACGTGGATGATGGTACCGGAGTTCGGCCTGGCCCAGCTGGCCACAGTGGTATGGCTACGGGAAGCGCTGTACGCTTGCCTTGCCGGAGGCGCGGGGGGCGTAGCCGGCGTGCTTTAGCCGGCCACGCCCCGGTTGTCAGCGGGCCCGGGGGGCGCTTTCAAACCCTTCTTTGTGGGAGCCGTCGCAAAACGGCTTGTTCTGCGAGCGGCCGCACCGGCAAAGGAAAAAAGGATCCTTGGTGGCAAACCGGTTGCCCTCTGCGTCCTCAAGGACCGCCGGCCCGCTGATCTTCAGCGGCCCGTTATCCCGCACAACGATCACGACTTCCGACACGACGTTCACCTCCTTGTGCCGCGGGCGGACCGGGCACCGCGGCCGCCCGGTCCATCCGATCATTTCATTCGTCGCTTGTCACACGCGTATACGTGTATTCACCGCACGGGCCCGCCGGGTCCTTTCGGATGGCCGCCGGATCCGGCGTCAGGACGCTCCCAGGTATGTGATGACGGACCCTTGCAGCCGTTGAATTTCCTTCCACAGGCAGCGGTTCATGACCACCGGCATTCCGATCTCGGAGGCGATGCGGGCCGCTTCTGGGCTTTCGATGCCTTCCTGCATCCAAAAGACGGGGCGACCCGGGAGTTTCGATGCCTCCCGAGCGACCTCGGGGGCATGTTGGGGCGCGCGAAACACTTGCACAACGTCGACCGGAATCGGAATGTCCGCCAGGCTCCGGTACACCGGCTCCCCAAGAATTTCGCTCGCGGCCGGGTGGACGGGAATGATGCGGTAGCCCATACGCTGCACCTTCCGGGCCACCCGGTGGCTCGGCCGACCCGGATCGGGCGACAGTCCCACCACCGCGATGACCTGTCGCCGGCGCCCCTGGCCGTTTTCGCCGGGGACGGTGGCGCTGCCCGCCACACGCCGGATGATGGTCTCGCTGTTGAGGATGGGTTCCCCGGGGTGGCCGATGCCGGTTGCGTCGTAGAGCGAATCGTCAAGCTCGCTGATCAGGTCGTCGATCCCCTCAAGGCCGACCGACAGCCGTACCAGGTCCGGGCTTACTCCCGCCCGGGACTGCTCTTCCGGCGAGAGCTGTTGGTGGGTAGTGCTTGCCGGGTGGATGATGAGACTTTTCGCATCGCCCACGTTGGCCAGGTGGGACCAGGGCACCGACCGGTCGATGAGCCGGGCGCCTGCTTCGGCCCCGCCCTTGATTCCGAACACGACCATCGCGCCAAAACCCCGTTCCAGGTACTTGAGGGCAAGCTCGTGTTGGGGATGGTCTTCAAGCCCCGGGTAGAGAACCCACTCCACCGCAGGATGCTGCTTCAAATGCCGAGCGATGCGAGCGGCATTTTCGCTATGGCGCTCCATGCGCAACGGCAGCGTTTCCACCCCAAGCAGCAACAAGAACGCGTTGAACGGGCTCATGGACGCGCCGAGATCCCGCAAGTAGCGGGCCCGCATTCGGGTGCTGAAGGCGAGGGTGCCGAACTCCCGGAAAAATTGCAGGCCGTGATAGGTCGGGTCCGGCTCGGTGAACTGCGGGAATCTCCCATTGCCCCAGTCAAACCGCCCGCTGTCCACCACGATGCCGCCGATGGACGTGCCATGGCCGCCGATCCATTTTGTCGCCGAGTGGACGACGATGTCCGCCCCCCATTCGATGGGCCGGCAGAGGACGGGGGTAGCAAACGTGTTGTCGACGATGAGCGGCACGCCGGCGTCATGGGCGATTTGCGCGACCGCCTCGATGTCCAAGATGGAAAGGCGCGGGTTGCCGATGGTTTCGCCAACGACCGCGCGGGTCCTGTCGGTGATGGCCCGCCGGAAATTCTCAGGGTCCGTCGGGTCGACGAAGACGACGTCAATGCCCATTTGCGCCAAGGTAGAGGCGAAGAGCGTGTGCGTTCCGCCGTACAGGTGGGCCGAAGCCACGAT
This sequence comes from Bacillota bacterium, assembly GCA_017656145.1. Taxonomy (GTDB): domain Bacteria; phylum Bacillota; class Limnochordia; order Limnochordales; family ZCTH02-B6; genus JACDOI01. The sequence continues at coordinate 6,295 of JACDOI010000005.1, forward strand.
CTGATCGCCTGAGCCGGCCAGCGTCAGGATCGCAGCCGTCATGGCCGCCTGGCCGCTGGCGAACGCCACACCGGCGACGCCGCCTTCCAGTTGGGCGATGCGCTTTTCCAAAACGTCTACTGTCGGATTGCTGATTCGACTGTATATGTGGCCGGCTTCGTTCAGGGCAAACAGCTCTTGGGCGTGGCGGGTGTCGGCGAACACGTACGACGTTGTCTGGTAGATGGGCACCGTCCGGCTACCGGTGGCCGGATCCGGCGCCTGACCGCCGTGGATGGCCAATGTCTCCAGGCTGTATCCCCGAAGCGGCGCCGTTCCCTTCTCGGTTCGCATGGGTACGCTCCTTTCCTGGGGGAATGCTGGATTTCCGGACTTCAAAGTCCTGGGGGTTCTCCTTCGGCCCGTTGAAACCTGCCGCGCAATCGCCCGCAGGCGGTTGCCGGGCGCGCGCATTCCAGGAAACCCAGTCGCGGTGGCCGGTGAACGAGGCGCCGTTGCGGTACGGGTCCTCCAAGACCGGCGCCTTCCGTTGACGGTTGAAGGTGACGAACGCTATCCTGAAAGAGTGTTGGAATGGGCGGGGCATCATTGACTCGACTGTATCAGCGATTTACCGGCATCTCCCGGCGAGGGAGGCTCAACGGAGTGTATAGCATCCGGGAGTCGGATTTGCCCGGCATTGGGCGAAAGTTTTTGTTGGAAACGAGTCACGGGGATCGGGTTGTCGTCGTCATTCACGATGACGGCCGCCGCCAGATCTTCCTGTATCGTCCGGAAGACCCGGAGGAACCCGCAGCTGTGGCCACCATGGACGACGACGAAGCCCGGAAACTCGCGGCCATCATCGGCGGAATGACCTACACGCCCAAAGCCCTTCAATCTCTGGAGGTTGCCCTGGACGACTTGGTCATCGACTGGTATAGAGTACCGAGTCATGCGCCGGCTGTGGGCAAAACCATCGGCGAGCTCCAGTTGCGCCAACGAACCGGTGCGACGATCATCGCCCTGGTCAGGCCGGAGACCAAGGAACAGCGGCTGAACCCCGGCCCGGATGAGGTGATCCACCAAAATGCGACGCTGGTCGTGGCCGGTACCCGCGATCACGTGCGTGCGCTGAAGGAACTGCTCACCGGCGGAAACGGAACCTGAAGGTTCGAGAGGCGACGAAAGCGACAACTGGGCGCAAATGACGATGGCGGATGAAATTATCCTTCAAGTAGGACTTGCGTTAATTTTTATCGCAGGAGCCGCTGTCTTGGCCGAGAGGCTGCGCTTTACCAGTGTTCCGCTGCTCATCATCGCCGGAATCTTGGTGGGCCCGCACGCCCCTCGGATCGGCCCGCTCGATCTGCGATTTCTTGAGAGCGCCGAGGTCATCCATTTCATGGGGCGCGTCGGTGTACTGTTCTTATTGTTTTACCTTGGTCTTGAATTCTCCCTCGGTCGACTCCTACAGGCAGGCCGAACGGTCATGACAGGCGGGTCCATCTACGTGGCGCTCAATTTCACGCTCGGTCTTCTGTTGGGCTGGTCATTCGGCTGGCCGATCAAAGAAATTCTTGTTGTCGCCGGAATCGTGACCAGCACCTCCACGGCGATCGTCGCGAAAGTCATCGTTGAGCTGAACCGGACGGCCAATCCCGAGACGGAGATGATTTTAGGCATGATTTTGTTCGACGACATTTTCCTGGCCCTTTATCTTTCCGTCCTCTCGGGACTTGTGCTGAGCGGGGCCACGTCGTTGGGCGGGATCGTGCTCTCGATGGGGATGGCCTTCGGATTCATGGTGGCCGTCTTGGCTGTTGGCCGGAAGCTGGTGCCGTGGCTGAACCGGGTGCTCGCCATTAAGTCGGATGAAGTGTTCCTTCTCGTCGTCCTCGCCGCCCTGTTCGCGGTCGCCGGTTTTTCCGAAACGCTCCATGTGGCTCAGGCCATCGGGGCGCTGCTCTTTGGGTTAGTGCTTGCCGAAACGGAGCACAAAGCACGGATCGAGCACCTGCTTTTGCCGCTCCGGGACTTCTTCGGCGCCGTGTTCTTTTTCAGCTTCGGCCTGAGCATCGATCCGCTGGCGCTGGGCGGAGCGGTTGTGCCGGCCGTCGCAGCCGTTCTTACAACCCTGGGCGGAAACATTTCCGCGGGATTGTTGGCCGGGCGAGCGGCGGGCCTTTCTCCCCGGGCGTCGACGAACCTGGGGGTCACCATCTCCAGCCGGGGCGAGATCTCCATCGTCGTGGCCAACTTGGCGAAGTCTGGCGGATTGCTTCAGGCGATGGAGCCGTTTGCGGCGTTGTACGTTCTTACACTCGCCATCCTGGGCCCGATTTTGACGAAGGAATCGAAGTCCGTCTACAATGTGCTCAAGCGAATCTTCCGGTGGACGGACGCCCGGGCCGAGGGGGAGCGAAACTCGTGAGAATCCCTGCCGTCGGGCCGGGGGGTTGGAAGTTGGATAGACGGGGGAGAGAGACGTGAAACGAGCATCCGATGGGCGACGCTGGTTGCTGGCGCTGCTAGCCGGCGATCTTCTCGTGCTGACGATTTTTGCAGGAGTCGGAATGGTGTCCCATCAAACGTTTGCCGGACCAGGATCCGTTTTGCCGACCGCGGCGCCCTTCGCTATCGCGTGGACTGCGGTGGGCTTCCTGTTGGGTGCCTTCCGGCCACCCGCGGTGTCGAGCCCCGGAGCCGCCGCCCGCAGCCTGTTGTGGCCGTGGTTGCTGACGATCCCGGTCTCCCTGGTACTCCGGGCGCTCCTTTTGGGCCGGGACGCGCCTTTGGCCTTCGGGATCGTCGCGTTTTTCCTCGGGGGAGCCTTCCTTTTGGCGTGGCGGGTAGGGTTCTCCCTGGCGTACAACGCTCTGGCTCGCACGCGGCGGGCCTAAAGGGCCAGCGGGGCACCTGCTGGTGGGCTGCGGTCGTGGGAAAATAAAAAATGGCAGGGGAGACAGGACTCGAACCTGCAGCCCCCGGTTTTGGAGACCGGTGCTCTGCCAGTTGAGCTACTCCCCTGCAATCAAACAGAGTATACCATGGTTCCTGTAGCTGGGTCAACCCAATCTCGCGACAGGCTTGTGCCAGGAATCACCAGTTCCGCGGCGAAAAGGATAAACGGTACGGGGAATGCTCCGGAGTGGGGGGAAGGCCCAGTGGGCAGGTGGATCACCCTGGGCACGGTCCCGGTGGGAGTGTCCAATCGGCACGTCCACCTTTCGGAGGCGGCATTGGAGAAGCTTTTCGGGCCAGGCTACGAGCTTCGCGTCAGGCGGGAGCTGTCGCAGCCCGGGCAATTTGCCGCGGAGGAGACGGTCACCCTCGTTGGTCCCAAAGGTTGCCTAAGCGGGGTGCGGATACTAGGGCCTGCGCGGCGGCTGACCCAGGTGGAGATTTCCCGCACTGACGGGTACGCGCTGGGCGTCCACCCACCGGTCCGGCTCTCGGGAGACATCCGGAATACTCCGGGAATCGCCATTGTTGGCCCCCGGGGTGCGCTCAGCATAGACGAAGGGGTCATCGTGGCCGCCCGGCACATCCACATGGCGCCGGCCGACGCGCAAAGGTTCGGCGTTCGCGACGGCCAGCGGGTGTGGGTGAGAGCGGAAACGGATCGGCCCGTCATCTTTGAAAATGTAGTGATCCGGGTGAGGGAGGACTTCGCGCTCGATTTCCATATCGATCTGGACGAGGCCAACGCCGCCTTCCTGCGGACGGGCGATCGCGCGACAGTTCTGACAATGGGCGATTCGTGACGGCGCGAGCGAGAGGCGGGGAGCCTCCGGTGGAGCGCATCGATGTGCCGGGCCATGTGCTTGAAGTGTGCCGGGAGCTCGGCCGGACCGGGTATCAGGCGTTCATTGTGGGTGGAGCGGTTCGAGATGCGCTGCTTGGGCGGCCGGCCGTCGACTGGGACGTGGCGACGGACGCTCCGCCGGCCGTGGTCCAAAGGATATTCCCCGACACGATACCTACTGGCGCCCGGTACGGTACGGTGACGGTTCTGGTTCCCGTGCGGGAACAGACCGGTTGGGTTCGACGCCCGGTCCAGGTCACCATGTTCCGCACGGAAGGAGAGTACCGGGACGGCCGGCGGCCCGAGTGGGTCGCACCCGCCCATACCATCGAGGAAGATCTCAGCCGCAGGGACTTAACGGTTAACGCCATTGCCTACGATCCCTGGGAAGAGCGGTTGGTTGATCCGTTCGGCGGCAGAGCGGATCTGGCGACTGGCATCGTTCGGACGGTGGGTGATCCGGCCCGGCGGTTCCGGGAAGACGGCCTGCGCCTTATGCGGGCCGTGCGGCTTGCCACCGAGCTGGGGTTCCGCATGGAGGCCGGGACGTGGCGGGCGTTGCAACAAGAGGCTCCCCGGTTGGCCCGGGTGAGCCGGGAACGGGTGGGGGAGGAATGGCGCCGCCTGCTGCGCGCCGAGGCGGCGGGCAGGGGGCTTGTAATGATCTATGAATCGGGCCTCCTTCTGCATGTGTTGCCGGTGCCGCATCCTGGGCGCAATGCCGTCGAGCGGACCAAGGCCGCCCTCGATCGTCTGCCCGCCGGCGACGGCCCCGAGCGGGTTGCCGCGGTCCTTGTAGGACTGAGCCGGGACGATCTCGATGACTGCGTACTGCGGGCTTTGGTCTACCCGCGCGCGCACGCCAAATCCGCGGTCCACTTGGCCAGGATGTTGCGGGTGTTTTCGGCGGACGCGGTCGGTACCGAACCGGCGCTGCGCCGCTTTTTGCGCGGCTTGGGTCGCAGCAACGCAGCGGCTTTCGCGCGCCTTTGGCAGGCCTGGCAGCCGGTTGAGCCAGCACGACTGGGCGACGGATTGGCCGGGCGGATAGTTCGGGTGGCCGCACCAGGCCAGCCCATCGACCTCTCCGATCTGGCAGTCGGGGGGCGCGATGTGCAGGCGGTCCTGGGCATCGGGCCGGGGCCTGAGGTGGGCGAATGGCTGGAGCGCCTGCTCCAACATGTGTTCGAACATCCGGAGGACAACCGGCGGGACCGGCTCGTCCACTTGCTTCGGACATGGAAAACTGGCGCTAGGCAGCCGTCGCCGCCCTGTGCGAAACATCGCTCGTAGGACGGCGGAGGTTTGGCCGGTCACGGTCGACAGCTCGAAGACAGCAGTAGCTCAAGACAATCAATAGCTCAATTTGTCCATTTGGGCCTTGAGCCGCTTGTTCACGACGTGGGTGTATCGCTGGGTCGTCGCGATGGATTCGTGGCCTAGAAGCTCCTGAATGCTGCGCAGGTCGGCATCCCGCTCAAGGAGCACCGTCGCCACCGTATGGCGCAGCTTATGGGCCGAAAGCCCGTCCCGCCGGATATCGGCCCCGGTTGCGATTCGCTTGAGCAGGTAATGGACGCCGTGACGGGTCAAGGCGTACCCCTGCCGGTTGCGGAACAATCGCCGGGGCAGCGGGCAGCGGGGGTTGACCCGCCGTTCGGGCAAGTAGCGCTGGATGGCCTCGGCCAGCTCAGGCTTGAGGGGCACGACCCGCTCCTTGGCGCCTTTGCCGTATAAGAGAACGGTTTCGGTGGAAAAGTCGACGTGCTCGACATTGAGACCGACCAGCTCTCCGAGCCGGCACCCTGTATACAGAAACGTCGCAAAAATGGCCCGGTCCCGTACGGGATCCGGGCTGGTCCGATCGACCGCTTCAAGAAACCGCCGCACTTCGTCGGGCGACAGGAACATCGGTTGTTTTTTCGGCGCTTTCGGCGGGCGCAGTTTCACGGTAGGGTCTTCGTCGATGAGGCCGTTGTCCAACAGGTACCGGTAAAAACCCCGCAGGGCGCTGATCTTGCGTGCCCGGGTCACGTTCGAGTTCTCGCGATCCTCTTGCAGGTGGCGGTTGAACTCCCGCAGGAACAAGATGTCTACGGACTCCGGTTCGACGCGGTGTCGGCGGCAAAAATCGAAGAACACCCTCAGGTCGTGCCGGTACGCATCCGCCGTTTGGCGGGAGAATCCTTTTTCGGTGATGAGATAGTTGTAGTAGTCCCGCACCCAGGGGTGGGGAAAGCGGCCGGCCGCGGACTCTTGATGGTGCCCAGCGTTTCTGGCGCGTGTCATCCCCGTAGGAACCCCCGTTTCTTCAAAATCCGTTGCCGTACGTGTTCGACAGCACCCGCCATCCGTCCTCGGGGAGAGAGCCCGCTGGGCGTCGGTTTTGCACAGATTGCACTACATTAAATGTGCATTTCGTTGAGTAACTGATCGACGAGCGGCCGTACGGTGCTCAGCGATGAGCAACTCGGCACGACCGTCCACGACCGTTCCGGTCTGTTTCCTCGGGGTCTCTTTTCTTCGAGTTTCTTCGAGAGCCACAGGTGCCGGCCGGTTGGTCCCGGCTCCGCGGCTTGCTTGCGGCCGCTAGCGGCCACGGGGCACTTTGAGCAACTGTCCGGGGTAAACGGCGGCGGAAGGCAACCGATTCGCTTCCCGGATTCGGTCGACCATGCGGCGCGTGTCCACTCCGGCAGGCCGGTGGCGATTGGCGATCTCCCAGAGTGTCTCCCCTGGCCGGACGACGACCAATTCGTGGGCGGAGGCTTCGCTCTCGTGAACCGCGGTATGTTGAGCGCCGTTGGCCGGGTACTCCCGGCGGCTCATCGTCGGGCTGTCCATCGGTGACCCGTCGCCGCGAGTCATGGTCAGTCCCACCGAGATCCCTGCAAACAACGTGGCCGCCATCACGATGAGGACGAGTCCGAGACGCCGCACCGTTTCCCCGCCTCCCGTATATCGAACATACGTACGATGGTTCTGGCGCCACTATAGATCGAACACGCGTTTTTTGTCAACGCACACGAAAAGGATTTTGCGAACTGGCGTTTGCATGCGCCGGCCGACCGGTGCTATAATGGGCGCAAGCCAGAAATCCTTGTGGAAGAAGGGTTCGGTGGGCCATGGATGAGCTGACCCCGAGACAGCGGCAAATCCTCGAATTTATCAAGCGCGAGGTGCAGCGGAAGGGGTACCCGCCGTCGGTACGGGAGATCGGTCAGGCGGTGGGCTTAAGCTCCAGTTCTACTGTTCACGGCCACCTGGGCAAGTTGGAGCAAAAAGGATACATCCGGAGGGACCCGACCAAGCCAAGAGCTATCGAGGTGCTGGAGAGCAGCCCCGACCTGTCGGCCGATTTCGTGTACGCGCCCGTTGTCGGGCGGGTGACGGCCGGTGAGCCCATCTTGGCCGTTGAGAACATTGAAGGGTATTTCCCTTTGCCCCAGGACTTCGCGGGCGCCGGCGAGCTGTTCCTCCTTCGGGTGCGGGGCGACAGCATGATTCGAGCCGGTATTTTGGACGGAGACTATGTCATCGTCCGGCAGCAACCGGACGCGGTGAACGGGGACATCGTTGTGGCGCTCATCGGCGATGAGGCAACGGTGAAGCGCTTTTTCAAAGAGGGCGACCAGATCCGGCTTCAGCCGGAAAACGACGCGTACCCGCCCATCGTCGGCTCGGAAGTCCGGGTGCTCGGCAAAGTGATCGGGGTCTACCGCCGACTGCACTGACCTCGCCGGCGGGCGGCACCGTGCATCCGGATCGAGCCTCGGCTGCACCCACCGCGCGGCCGAAGGCCTGGTACCCCCCTACCGTTCTTGACGAGGCGGCCCCGTTACGAGCTGGCCTCAGTGGTGACTTCGTCGCCGGCGCGGTCGCGTACAGCCATATCGTCCCTCGCATCCGGTCCGAGCCCGAGAATGGTGAAAAAGAGCTCCAACGCCTGCCTTGTTCCCTTGACTTCCGGCGTGGAGCCCGATAAATGATCAAGGGGCAGAGCAGCATGTTCACCGATCGCACTGCGGTACGCTGCCTCTACCCCTTCTTGTTCAATCAGTGCCATCAGCCTGTCGTACATCGCCCGCCTCGCCTCAGCCTGGCGCTGCCAGAACTCGGGGTCGGAGGTGTGGGCGCTGGCCAAAAGATCCTGCTTCGCGAGGCGCTTGAACTTTTTGAGCGCCCGCAGGACCTCGGCCTCGGGCAACTGTATCATGGCGCCATCCCCCCTGGTGCCGTCTTGGCCAACCACCGCCTGACCAAATTCTTCTGGACCGGGACGGTCGAATCCTCTGTAGCGGACGCCGAATCCCGAATCTTGCGGAGGGCGTGGCGGATGTTGTGTCGAGTCGACCGCCAGTTTGCTGCCCGGTTGATTTGCCTTCGCTCGACCATATGAGCCTGTTTCCGAAACGCTCCTGCCGGGCCGGTTCCAGCCGCAGGTTCTCAGTTCATAGTATCCGGCGGATGGCACCGGATATGCGTCCCCACCATTACGAGCGCTATTACGAGCGGTATACAGTGAGCCGGCAGCGGTCGTCGTCCACCCGGCTCATGCCGAAGACCAACTGATGATCTTTCAGGCATCGATTGAGAAACGTCACCAGCCGGTGCACGTCGCCTTGAAGAAGCAACGTTTCGCTGCCAATGACCTCCAGGCCCTTCTGCTCCCTGCCCCGAACCGCCGTCATGCCCGCTCCCCTCCAGGCGCCCTCAGATCCGGGAGATCCAACCCCCAGCTGCGCACCGTTTCCACGGCCGCATGCTTGGTCAGGTCGAACTCCATCGGCGTAATCGAAACATAGCCGGAACGCACGGCGCCTGCGTCGGTGGCATCGTCGACGTCGACGTCTTCCGCTTCACCGGCCATCCAGTAGTACACCCGTCCCCGGGGATCGACGCGGCGGTGCAAGACGTCCCGATAACGGCGAATGCCAAGGCGAGTTACCATGAATCCCCGGATCTCGGAACCCGCAGGGACGTTCACGTTCAACAGCGTACCCGCGGGAAGCCCGTGCTCGTCGAGCTTCCGCGCCACGTACCAAGCTATCTGTGAGGCCACCCGGTAGTCCTGGGGCGCCCACGCGCTGTGAGAATCCAGCGAGACGGCCAAGGCGGGCACACCGCCTACCGCCGCTTCGATGGCTCCCGATACCGTGCCCGAATACATGACGTCCGTGCCCAGGTTGGGCCCACGGTTGATGCCGGAGATGACCACATCGGGCCGCTCGCCGAACAGCTCCATCCCAAGCTTGACGCAATCCGACGGCGTGCCGTTGACCTGGAACGCCCGAACGTCCTGGCCCATGTCGACCGCGTCCACGAACAGCGGCTTGTGTACGGTAATCGCATGACCCGTGGCGCTGCGCTCGCGATCGGGGGCCATCACCCACAGCTCGACGTCCGGCGGCCGCAGGTCGACCAAAGCCTTTAAACCCGGCGCCCGGATGCCGTCGTCGTTTGTCAACAGAACCCGCACTCCGTCGATCTCTCCGTTTCCGCTTCCGCCTGCTCATGCTCTCTAGGCCCGCGCCGGTTGAGATGCAGCAGGCCTCCCCTCGCAGGAGGCGCTTGTCAACCGGGCGGCGGATCCCGCCGGAAACGAATCCCGGGGGGCCCGTTGCCTGTGAGGTTTCACGCCTTGCGGGGAGGTTCGGCACCGGCCTCCCCGTTCCTCTAAAATTCCCTGGCGATCTTGTGCTTGATGCGGCAGAGGGCGTTATCGATGGACTTGGTGTGGGTACCCAACCGGGCGGCCATTTCCTTGTACGTCAGACCGTTGATGTACAACCGGAACACCTTGTATTCGAATTCGCTGAGCACCTTTTTGATATGGCGCTGGGTATGCAGCAGCCGCTCCCGGTCGATGACCAGCGTTTCCGGGTCGTCGACCTTGTTGTTGGACAAGACCTCCATCAGGGTCCGATCGCCGTCGATGTCGTAAATCGGCTTGTGAAGCGACGTGTACGAGTTGAGGGGAATGTGCTTCTGGCGCGTCGTGCCCTTGATCGCGCTGATCACGTTCCGGGTAATGCACAGCTTGGCAAACGACCAAAACGACGACGAACCGGGCGTAAAGTCCCGGATGGCCTTGTACAGGCCGATCATGCCCTCCTGAAGCAGGTCGTCGTCTTCCGCGCCCTGCAGGAAGTACGGACGGGTCCAAACGTAGACGAGCTTCTGGTACTTGAGCAACAAGTAGTCTACGGCATCGGAATTGCCCGCCTGCGCGTAGCGCACGACTTCCTCGTCGCTCATGGACGAATAATCCGGCTTCGGGTGAGGCCTGTCCGCATTTTCGCTCTGCAAAGGCAGCGCACCCATGCGCGCACCTCTCTCCGTTCTCAATGGCGAGAATTGCCATCTAAGGAGATTCGCCGCGTTTTGGCAAACTCCTGCGATCCCCGTCTGCAACGCGCTAGGACCCCGTCCGCATCTGTCCTTGCGAACGAGGTCCTAGGTAAGCCCATCCTCACTTTTCGATCTCATACAACCCGAACCGTCCCCCCTCTCCTACGATGCACTCGCCTCCACCGGCCCTTTCAGCGCCACCGGCTGGACCCCCCGGGCAACTTCTCGGGTCTCCACCGAGCTGGCCCGAAATGCGGCCGTAAGGTAGTTGCATGCTTCCCAAGGATTCACTGTTTCCCCGCATGTGAACACATCGATGGCGGCGTATCCAAGTTCAGGCCATGTATGGATCGCCAGATGCGACTCGGAGATGACAACCACTCCGCTCACGCCCTGGGGGCTAAACTTGTGAAACGCCACCTCTCGGACTTCCGCCCCCGCCCGGAGGGCCGCGTCCACCATAATCCGTTCGACGACCGCACGGTCGTTCAGCACCTCAGGGTCACATCCGTACGCCTCGCACAGGATGTGACGGCCCAAAGCGTGCGCCATCTCTCCGCCTCCCTTGGGAAATATCGACCTCCCCTGCTCCCGCACATGTCAGGGCAAGCAATCAAGGACCATTGTAGAAGCACGTGCCGGACGAAGTCAATAGGCGGGCGCCTGCACCGGTAAATATCCGGCGCGTGCGAATTGTTCTATGACAATCGACAGGGCGATGTGCACATGCTCCCGGCTTAAGCCGCCTTGCACGAACACATCGTACGGCGGGCGCATGGGAGCGTCGGCGCTCCATTCCATGGACGACCCTTGGACGAACGTACCCCCAGCCATGATGACGGGGACGTCGTAGCCGGGTACCGCCGACGGCACGGGCCGGACGTGGGCGTCCACCGGACCGCTGCTCTGCACCGCCCTGCAAAAGAGCTGCACCATATCGGGGTTCCCCAGCCGGATGGCCTGGACTAGATCCGCTCTGGGATCTTTCGGACCCGGCGACACCGCAAGCCCGAGGGATTCAAACACCTGAGCGCAAAGCACCGCGCCCCGCAACGCTTCCGCGACGGTGTGAGGCGCCTGGAAGAAGCCGAAGAGGAGTTGGCGGTTTACCCCCAAGGTGGGACCGACCCGGTCGCCCAGGCCGGGCGCCGTGAGCCGGTCGGCCACCAGCGACACGAGCGCCGCCCGGCCGGCTACATACCCACCCGACGGGGCCACGCCACCGCCAGGATTTTTGATGAGCGATCCCGCGATCAGGTCCGCACCTACCTGGGGCGGCTCGAGCGTCTCCACAAATTCCCCGTAGCAGTTGTCGACAAAGCAGACGACATCCGGCTTTTCGGACTTGACAGCCGATATAATCTCCCCGATGCGGTTGACCGGGATCGCCGGGCGCCAGGCGTACCCCCGGGAACGTTGTAGCATAACCATGCGGGTGTTGGGCCTCAGCGCCTGCAGCACAGCGGGCACGTCCACATGGCCGTCCGGCGTGAGCGGAACGGCGCTGTACTCAACCCCCAGCGCGGTAAGGGCGGTGGAACGGTCTCCGGCAATGACCTGCTGCAGGGTATCGTACGGCGGTCCCGAGGCTGACAACAGGTGATCCCCCGGGCGCAGGACGGCGAACAGGCACGCGCTGATCGCGTGGGTGCCGCTCGCGATCTGGGGCCGCACCAAAGCGGCTTCAGCGCCGAACACCCGCGCGTACACTTCCTCCAGCACCTCCCGGCCCCGGTCGTGATATCCATACCCGGTGCTTCCGGCGAAGTGCTCCTCGCTGACCCGAGCAGCGTGAAATGCCTTCAGAACCTTCGTTTGGTTGTGTCGTTCGATTTCATCGATGGCCGCCCACTGGGATTGAACCTCCACCCGAGCCCGGGCGACCACAAGCTCGGGTTCGGCAACGCTCCGGCTCACTTGGCCAGCCCCTCTAGCTGAAGCAGAAATCGCTTGATGTGCAAACCTCCCGTATACCCCCCGAGGCTGCCGTCGGACGCGATCACCCGGTGACAAGGAACGACGATGGCTGCCGGATTGCGCCCCGCGGCTAGGCCCACCGCCCGAGCCGCACCCGGCCGCCCGATGGCCCGCGCAACCCATCCGTAGCTGCGGGTTTCGCCGAAGGGAATCGTCTGCAGGCAGGCCCAAACGGCCCTTTGAAAAGGCGTCCCCTCAAGGTCCAGCGGGAAGTCGAACTGCCTGCGCCTGCCCTCGAAGTACTCGGCCAACTGGCTGACCGCGTCCCTGATCGGTACCGGCCCGTTGATGTCCCCGGGTTCGGCGGCGCGGACGGGCCCCTTTTGGATGGGGACCTGTCCCTCGCCCCCCAAACGGATCGCTTGCACCCCCCGCTCCGTGCCTCGGATCACGAGGGGACCTACCGGGCTTGCCACTGTCACGGACATCGGAACCGTCACGTCAACATCCCCGCGGCTTGCGCGGAGCCGCTTCGCAGCGTGGCCACGAACTCCCTGGCTGCCTGGAGCTTATCGGCCGCGGAGGCGGCCTGCTCCATACGGCTGACGAGGGCACTGCCTACGATAACGCCGTCGGCCCACCGGCCCACCTCCCGGGCGTGGTCGGGTGTCGACACCCCGAACCCTACCGCCAGCGGCACTCGCCCGCCGCTTGCATCCCGGACCCGGGAAAGAAACTCAGGAAGGTCCGGCGGCAGTGTGGCACGGGCCCCGGTCACTCCTGTCAAGGATACGCAGTAGATGAATCCCGACGCCACCTGTCCGACCAGTGCGAGCCGCTCCGGGGTGCTCGTCGGAGCGACCAGCGGAATCAAGTCGAGCCCCGCACCCCGGGCGTGCTGCCGCAGCGAGCCTGCCTCCTCCAGAGGCAGGTCGGGGACAACAAGCCCGTCCACTCCGGCCGCGGCCGCCTCCTGCGCGAACCGCTCCTCGCCGCGCCGGTAGATACAATTATAGTACACCAGCAGCACGATGGGAACTTTAAGCCCCTCTTGCCGCGCTCCGGATACGGCCTCCAGCACACCCGATACGGTCGTGCCCGACTGAAGGGCCCGCTGGGATGCCCGCTGGATCGTCGGCCCGTCGGCCAGAGGGTCTGAGTACGGCACGCCGAGTTCCAAGATGTCGGCGCCAGCCGCGGCCAGCTGCGGAATGAGGCGAGCCGTGAACGACAAGTCCGGGTCCCCCGCGGTCACAAACGGGATGACGGCGGGGCGCTTTTCCCGGGCGGCTGCGGCGAAGCTATTCGCGATGCGGCTCACGATGCGCCAACTCCTTGCACGATGTCGGCCACCTGCTGCACGTCCTTGTCGCCGCGGCCGGACAAGTTGATGAGCACGATATCGCCGGGCGAAAGCTGCCCTGCCAGCTTCACGCCGTGCGCGATCGCGTGCGCGCTCTCAAGAGCAGGCAAAATGCCTTCCTTGCGGGCCAACAGGTGAAACCCGTCCAGCGCCTCCCGGTCGGTCACCGCCACGTATTCGGCCCGGCCGCTGTCCTTAAGAAAACTGTGCTCGGGCCCGACGCCGGGATAGTCAAGGCCTGCTGACACGCTGTGGGCCGGAAGAATTTGCCCGTCCTCATCGTGCAGGACGTACGTTTTCGCCCCGTGCAGCACGCCCTTGGTTCCCATGGACAGCGTAGCTGCGTGGCGACCGGAGGACAGCCCCTCGCCCGCCGCTTCGACGCCCACCAGACGCACGTCCGGATCGTTCAAAAATCCGTGAAACATGCCGATAGCGTTGCTGCCCCCGCCCACGCACGCAACGACGGCCGAGGGCAGGCGGCCGGCTTGCTCCAGCAATTGTGCCCGGGCCTCCCGGCCGATGATGGCCTGAAAGTCCCGCACCATGGTGGGATACGGGTGGGGACCGACCACCGAGCCGATAATGTAATGGGTCGTTCGCACATTGGTCACCCAGTCCCGGATCGCTTCGTTGGTGGCGTCCTTGAGGGTCGCGGTGCCGGAGGTGACCGGCACGACCCGGGCTCCCAAAAGTTCCATGCGGAACACGTTCAGGCGTTGACGCCGCATGTCCTCCGCGCCCATGTACACCACGCACTCCATACCGAACATGGCGCAGACGGTGGCGGTGGCCACCCCGTGTTGCCCCGCACCGGTTTCGGCGATGATGCGCCGCTTGCCCATCCGCCGGGCGAGGAGGATCTGGCCGAGGCAGTTGTTGATCTTGTGGGCGCCGGTGTGGGTCAGGTCTTCCCGCTTCAAGTAGATGGCGGCGCCGCCGGCCGCCTCGCTCAGCCGGCGGGCATGATAGAGCGGCGTCGGGCGCCCAGCGTAATGGGTCAAGTACTGCTCCAGCTCCGCTTGGAAACGGGGGTCCGAACGGGCCTCGGCATAGGCCGCCTCAAGCTCGTCCAGGGCCGGGATCAGCGTCTCAGGCACGTACCGCCCGCCGTACTCGCCGAACCGGCCGGCGTTAAACTTCTCCGCCGGTGGGCTCATCGTCGACATCCCATCTCCTCACCTTCCAGACGAACTGCCGCATCCGCTCGGGGGATTTCTTCCCCGGCGCCGACTCCACCCCGCTGCTGACGTCAACCCCGTACGGACGGACGGTGCGAATCGCGAGGTCGACGTTACCCGCATTCAATCCGCCGGCCAAAATCAAGGGCAAGGGCGGCTCCCGCCGGCCCAGGATGTCGGACGCGGTTTGGGCGAGCGACCAGTCAAACGCGGTGCCCGTGCCGCCGGCCCGATTGGGATCGTACGCGTCCAGTAGCACCGCATCGGCCTCGATCTCCGCCAGACCATCGATGCTCGCGAAGTTCCGGACGCGTACCGCCTTGATAACCCGATACCCCAGTGCCCTCAGCCGCCGGGCTACCCTATTGCCCTCCTTGCCGTGAAGCTGGATGGCGTCGAGCCCTGCCCGTTCGGCTACCCGGGCCATGGTGTCATACGCTTCGTCGACAAACACGCCCACCCGGATGAGAAACGGCGGCAAGGCGGCCGTGATCCGGGCTGCCTCATCCGGTTCGACGCGCCGGGGGCTTGGGGCGAAAACGATGCCGATCGCATCAGCGCCCGCCTCGGCCGCGGCTTGGGCATCCTGGGGTGTTGTCAATCCGCAAATCTTGACGCGGATCGTCATGGGGCCACCGCCTGGGACGCCCGCCCAGGGCGCGGCACGCCGTTTAAGCTCGCCACCGCTGTCTCCGGACTTAGGCTTCTAACCAGCGTCTCCCCGACCAAGACCGCATCAACCCCGCTGGCCGCGAGGCGCTCGATGTCGGATCGCCCGGCGATGCCCGACTCGCTGACGACGGTGATGCCCGCGGGAACCCGCGGTGCGAGTTGCTGACTCACCGCCAGGCTCGTTTCGAACGTCCGCAAGTCCCGGTTGTTGATTCCGATAAAGTCCACCCCCGCGTCCAGCGCCGTCTCCAGCTCCCAAGCGGTGTGAACTTCGACCAAGCCGTCCATCCCCAATTCCCGGACGAGGGCCAGCAGATCGACAAGTACGGGCCGCTCCAGCGCTGCGGCGATGAGCAAAACGCCGTCGGCTCCCCACGCCCGCGCCTCATACACCTGGAGCGGATCGATGACGAAGTCCTTCCGCAGCACGGGCAGGGAAACGGCTTGCCGCACCGCCGCCAGGTGTTCCAGGGATCCACCGAAAAACGGCCCGTCGGTCAAGACAGACACCGCGGCGGCCCCGCCCCGCTCGTATGCCCGGGCGAGCTCCACCGGGTCGAATTCGGCTCGCAGCACCCCTTTGGACGGCGATCGGCGCTTGACCTCGGCCATGATGCGGACCGGGCCGGCAGCGCCCAATGCCCGCGCAAGCCCCCGGGGAGGGTCTTGGGCGACGGCCGCGTCCTTGAGGGCCGAAAGAGGACTCCGCCGGCGGAGTTCATCTACCTCGGCCCGCTTGACCTCCAAAATGCGGTCGAGGATCATGCTGCCTGGCCCCTTGTGAAGCGGCGCCAGTCTTCCAGTTTCCGGTAGGCGGCACCGGAATCGATGGACTCTTGGGCCATGGCGATGCCGTCCAAGAGCGATGAGGCAAGACCGGCGACCTTGAGCGCAGCCCCGGCGTTCAGCACCACCGCGTTCCGAGCCGGTCCCCGGTCCTCGCCTCGCAAAATGGCGACGATGCGCCGCGCGTTCTCCTCGGCCGTGCCGCCCGAAAGCTCCTCGGGCCGGCTGCGGGCGAGCCCCACTTCCTCAGGAGCCAAGACGAACTCAGACACGCGGTCGCCGGTTACCTCAGCCAACGTGGTCGTCCCGCAGACCGACAGCTCATCCATTCCCGGCGCACCGTGGACGACGTACGCGTGCGTAGCGCCGAGGGCCCGCAATACTCCAGCCAGGACCGGCACGAGTTTCGCGTCATAGGCGCCGAGAACGTACGCCTGGGCGCCGGCGGGGTTGGTTAGCGGTCCGAGGACGTTGAATACGGTGCGCACGCCCAGTTCCCGCCGGGGTCCGGCCGCGTGTTTCATGGCCTGATGGTACAACGGGGCAAACATGAAACCGATGCCGGTTTCCTCGATGCAGTCGCGCACCTGCTCGGGGCTCAGATCGAGCCGGATTCCTAGCGCCTCCAGGACGTCGGCGCTGCCGCACCGGCTGGATACGGCCCGGTTTCCGTGCTTGGCCACGATCGCTCCCGCTCCAGCGGCGACCAGGGCCGCAGCGGTGGAAATGTTGAACGTGTTGCTGCCGTCGCCTCCCGTTCCGACAATATCCACCAAAGGCGCCCGGCGAGGGCGGATCTGCACCGCACAGCGGCGCATGCTTTTGGCGCAGCCGGTGATCTCGGCCACCGTTTCGCCTTTCATGCGCAAGGCGATAAGAAATCCCGCCACTTGGGCCGGGGTGGCCTGGCCGCTCATGACCGCGTCCATGGCCGCCGACGCTTGTTCCTCGGTCAGATCTTGGCCCTGGACCAAAAGGCTGATGGCTTCGGCAATCGACATAGGCGTCATCGACAAGGCCGTCCTCCCTTCACGCGGCCTGCACCGCGCCGGTCATCGCCAGGAAATTGCGCAACATCTGCTTGCCGCAGGATGTCAGGATCGATTCGGGGTGGAACTGGACGCCTTCTACCGGCAGAGAGCGGTGGCGCAAACCCATGACGTCTCCATTCGCCGTCTCGGCGGTCACCTCAAGGCAATCCGGCAGCGATTCCCGTTCCACCACCAGAGAGTGGTACCGGGTCGCTGAGATGGGCGACGGCACGCCGGCGAATAGGCCGCGGCCGTCATGCCAGATATCCGATGTCTTGCCGTGCATCAACTCTTTGGCCCGCACGACCCGCCCGCCGAAGACCTCGGCAACGCACTGGTGCCCAAGGCAGACGCCAAGCACCGGAACCCGTCCGGCGAACCGGCGGATGACGTCGGACGAAATGCCCGCTTCCCGGGGGGTGCACGGCCCCGGTGAGATGACGATGCCTGCCGGGTTCAGCCGTTCGAGGTCCTCGGGTTGGACCTGGTCGTTGCGGTAGACCGCGAGCTTTGCGCCAAGTTCGCCCAAGTATTGGACGAGGTTGTAGGTGAAAGAATCGTAGTTGTCGATAACCGCGATCATCCCTTCGCCTCCTCCGCCAGGGCGATGGTCTTCAGAAGCGCCTTGGCTTTGTTGAGCGTCTCGTCGAACTCGGCTTGCGGGTTTGAATCGGCCACAATGCCGGCGCCGGCCTGGACGTGGGCCAAGCCGCCCTGTACCAGGACCGTCCGGATGGTGATGCACGAGTCCATGTTTCCCGAGAAACCGAAGTAACCAACCGCGCCGGCGTACGGCCCCCGGCGGCTCGGTTCCAGCTCGTCGATGATCTCCATGGCCCGGACCTTGGGCGCGCCGGTTACGGTACCGGCCGGAAACGTGGCGCGCAACAGATCGAACCCGGTCTTGCCCTCGGCCAATTCGCCGGTGACGTTGGAGACGATGTGCATGACGTGGGAATACCGCTCGATGGTCATCAGTTCGTCCACCTGTACCGATCCGTAGCGGCACACCCGCCCCAGGTCGTTGCGGCCGAGGTCCACCAGCATGATGTGTTCGGCCCTTTCCTTGGCGTCCGCCAAAAGCTCCTTGGCCAACCGCTCGTCTTCTTCTGGCGTGGCTCCCCGGGGCCGGGTGCCGGCGATGGGCCTTAGCTGCGCCTTCCCACCGTCAAGCCGCACCATCACCTCGGGCGATGAGCCGATGAGCTGGTGGTCGCCGAAGTCCAGATAAAACATGTAGGGCGACGGATTGACTGATCGCAGCACCCGGTACACGTCGAACGGATGGGCGCCAAGCGGCGCTGTCAGACGTTGTGAGAGAACGACCTGGAAGATGTCGCCCGCCGCGATGTACTCCTTGGCTTGCTGCACGGACCGGCAAAAGACATCTTTTTCCACGTTGGACTGGTATCGCGGCATGTGGAACCCGCGGGGGTCAATCCCCATGAGGGGCCGCAGCCCCGGCTCCCGCTCCAGCCGGCGGACAACGTCCTCGACTCGCCGGACCGCCCGCTTGTACGCGCCTTCCGGGTCCCCGTCGACCGGCTGGTTGACGACCACCTGGATCCGGCGGCTCACGTGATCGAAGACGAGGACTGTGTCGGTGATGAGAAACGCCATGTCCGGCGTGTTCAGCTCGTCCCGGGGCCCCCCGGGCAGGCGCTCGATGAATCGGACCGCGTCGTAGCCTACATAGCCCACCGCACCGCCGAAGAAACGGGGAAGGCCGGGTAAACCGGGAACCCGATACCCGGACAACAGTTCCTCCAGCCTCTTCAGCGGATCGGCGGCGGTTTCCCGAACCGTTCCGTTAGGACCGGTAATGATCACCTCGCGGCCCCGGGACCGAAAGGTCGCCAGAGCCGTGTTGCCCAGAAACGAGTAGCGGCCCAGCGTTTCCCCACCTTCCACGCTTTCGAGCAGAAACGTGTGGGGTCCCCATCCGAGCTTGGCCAAAGCGGACACAGGGGTATCGGTGTCGGCAATGACCTCCCGCAGGACGGGGATCACGTTGGCGGTCCGGGCCAGGGATGCAAACTCCGCCGGGCCGGGCGTGCACTGCATCGGAGAGCCTCCTGTCGCGGTTGAGCCGGAGGCTGGCCGAAAAAAAGGCCACGCGGTCGCGTGGCCTTTCTGGGATCCCACTTAGAAACAGAGGATACCTCGAGGGATCGCTCGGCTCTGCTCTTCCGCGCTCGACTCGTCTCAAACTCAGCTCAATCTAGAATTCCAGTCAATTGTAGGCGTTGCGGGGCGAACATGTCAAGACCGTCCGGGGGTTCAAAACACAAATTTCGCCCCGGACAGGCGCCGTCCCACCTCGCGGATGATTCGCCGCTCGTCATCCTCATCTTGCGCCTCGAAGGTGACCGACAGGCGGACGAAATGGCCCGCCTCGTCCCACGGCACGGTGGCGATGAGCTTTTCTGTCAACAGCCATTGGCTGAAGTCTTCCGCGGTGGCGAATTCGACGCTCCCGGCCGCCCGGGGCGCCCGTACGTACAAGTAGAAGGATGCCTTTGGCGGCCGGGCGTCGAAGCCCGCTTCCCGCAACACTTCGGCCAGCATCCGGTGCCGGCGGGCGTACTTTTCAGCGGCCCGCCGGGTGATCTCCGGATGGCGCAAGGCGCGGATGCAAGCCCACTGGATGGCCCGGAACTGGCCGGAGTCGGTGTTGTCCTTGACTTGCGAGAACGCCTTGACCGCCAGCTCGTTTCCGCATACCCACGCCATGCGCCATCCGGTCATGTTAAATGCTTTCGACATGGAATGGATCTCGACACCGACCTCCAAGGCCCCCGGAACCGACAAAAAGCTCAGCGGCCGCTCGCCGTCGAATGTGAGGGCGGCGTACGCGGCGTCGTGGACCACCATGATCCGGTGGCGCCGGGCAAACTCGACCACATGCTCGAAAAACTCCCGGCTGGCGACAGCCCCAGTCGGGTTGTTGGGGTAGTTCAAATACAAAAGCTTCGCCCGGCGCCGCTGCTCTTCGGTGAGGCTGTCAAGGTCGGGCAAGAACCCGTTTTCGGGCGTTAACGCGAGCGGGTACACCTCGCCGCCCAGGTATTGGGTGTAGGTGGCCAGGACCGGATACCCCGGCACGGTAGTGACGGCCGCATCGCCGGGATCGATGAACGCCAGGGGCATCAGCGCCAGGGCGGACTTGGACCCGATGCTCGGGCAAACGTGGAGGTCGGGGTCTAGCCCCGTTACGCCGTAGACGTCGGCCATGTATTGAACGGCCGCGTCCCGGAATTCGGGGATACCGTTGTCCGCGTAAAACCGGTTTTCCGGCCGGCCTGCTTGCCTTGCCAGTTCCTCCACGACCGACGGATCGGCCGGGGAGTCAGGCTCCCCGATGCCAAGGTCGATAAGTTCCAGTTCAGGGTGGGCTCGTCGGGCTTCTTCCCGGAGGCGCTTCAATTTGGCAAACTTGTACTCCCGCGCGTCCCGGCCGAATTGCGTCCCACCAAGGCGCTGGGCCAGCAACTCGCGAACGACGGACTCGATCATCCCGTTTTCCTCCCCACATCAACCTACAACATCAACCGCAAGAGAGATCGCGAAGCCATTCGGGCGCGAGCTCGCCGGAACAGACGAATCGGCACTCGCCGGTCATGAACACCCGGCCGTCGGCGGCCCATTCCACCGACAGCGCTCCCCCGGGCAACTGGACCCGCACGCTCCGGCCGACCTTGCCAAGACGGGCTGCGGCCACGGCCGCGGCGCACGCTCCGGTGCCGCAAGCCGCCGTTTCTCCGCTTCCCCGCTCCCACACCCTCACCTTAATCGTGTTGGCATCCACAACTTGGACAAACTCGACGTTGGTTCGCCTGGGAAAGGCGGCATGGAATTCGATCCTCGGCCCCAGGTCCGTTACCGGCGCCCGGCCGGTGTCGTCGACGAACAAGACGCAGTGCGGATTGCCCATGGACACGGCTGTTGCCCGCACCTCCCTGCCGTCGACCACAAGAGGCTCGTCCAACGCCGCAGTGGACGGTTCGCCTCCCTCCATCGGAATTTGCGCCCTAGCCCAGCGCGGCTCGCCCATGTCGACCCGGCAAGCGGCGATTTCGCCATCTTGTCGGACGATGTCCACCCTCAACACGCCGGCCCCGGTTTCTACCGCAACCGAATCGGCCGCGGCGATGCCGGTTTCCACAGCGTAGCGGGCGACGCACCGGATGCCGTTGCCGCACATCTCCGCTTCACTTCCGTCGGCGTTGAAAATCCGCATCCGAACGTCGGCCACGGACGACGGCAGGATGAGGATGAGGCCGTCGGATCCGATTCCAAACCGGCTGTCGCTGACCCGCCGGGCGAGGCCGGGCCAGTCCACACGCGGTTCGGACTGGCGGACGAGATCGATGTAGACGTAGCTGTTTCCAAGGCCGTGCATCTTCACAAACCGCACGTCAGATTCCCCGGCTTTCCAGCATCATCTCAGGCCCCGTATGGGCGTCATTTGCTCGATGCTCGGATTTTACCAATTGGGCGTTTGCGGCGTCAACCGGACTATCGGCCGGCGGTTCGTCGCCGCAAATCGGACAGTGGCCCCGCTCAAAGGAAGCTTGGCGCAACACTAAGGGGGCGGCCCGCATGCCTTCCAAAAACCCTTCCTTGCGCCCGAAGCGACGTCCCAGCCCATATCCCGCCACAAACGCCAACACGGCGACGCTTGCCCAAAGTCCGGCCGGATCCCAGGTCACCGCTGAAGCCCTCCTTCTTCCGCAGGCCATCGCCGGGCGCTCCACTCCATCACGCCGCCGATCACAGGCGCCGCCGCGACGACGCTGGTGACAAACAGCGGCTCGATGGCAAGGCCCAACAAGAGGGCAGCCACGCCCAAGCCTGCGGTCTCCACCGCTCCGAGGCGGAAGACGAGGGAGCGGGCGCCGCGCAGGCGGTCTTCCGCGGCGTCGGCCAGGTCGTCGATGCACTGGACCGCGAATATGGCGGCGAGGGCGGCGAGCATGGCCCAAGGCCCGGCCAAGACCGATCCGGCCGCGACGGCCAGGGCCGATTCGTGCCAGCCGCAAAGCCCCGACGGCAACCGCCGGCGCCAGTCGTGGGACATGCCCACCGCATAGGCGGCCAAAAATAACGTACCCGCCCGCACCCCGTCGGCCAGCGCCGCCGCCGCCAAAGCAGCCAGGGCATACGCCATCGCCCCGTCGCCGGTCCGGGCGGCCAGTGTAATCCGGCCGGCCAATTCGTCGGTATCCCGGTCGAGGCAGTCGTCCATCAGCTTGACGGCCAGGCCGGTGAACAGGACCGCCGCCAACATCCGGGCAACGCCGGACCAACCGTCAAAGGTGGCGGCGAACAAAGGCTTTCACCTCGTCAAACCCTTGGCGGTACAGGGCGGAGACAGGCGCGATGGGATGGCCGGCGAACTCTTGTTTCAGGCGGGCAAGCCCAACCCGGGCCGCCGGCAAATCCATTTTGTTGGCCAACAGCAAGTATCCGCCCCGCATTTGCGCGAACTGGGCCACTTGGTAATCCACCTCGCCGATGGCGTTCACCGCTTCAGCCTCGCCCAGGGCGGCTGCGTCAATCATGTGGAGGATGGCTTGCGCCTCCCGAACGGCGGCCAGCGTCTGGGCCATGGCCCGCCGGATCGATGGATCCGGGTGGATGCCGTCTACCAGGCCGCTTGTGTCGACGAGTTCGAACGGTTGCGTCCCCTTGCCGGCGGGAAGTTCCAGGCAGAGACTCTGAAGCTGGCGAGTGCGATGGGGCTCGGCGCCGGTCAGATCGTCTAAGGCCGCGGCGATCCGGTACGGCTTTTCCCACCGGCGCCCGCCGGCCTCCGCGAACTGGATGCGGGCTTCGGCCATCCCCAAGTACAGCGCGAACTGGAGGGCGAACATCGTCTTGCCCACATTGGGCCGGCCGATGATGATGCAGCGCTTCACCGGAGAGCCACCGCGGCCACGTCGGCCGCCTCTAGGGTGATGAGATCGTCCCGGGACAGCCGCCGGCGCTGGACAAGCCGCACCGCTTGCCGGCGCATGGCCCGTTCGATCAAGTTGCGGACGAAGCGGGCGTTGCCATGGCCCAGTAGGTGCGTGCGCTGCTCGAGCACCCGGCGGAGACGCAAGGCCGCCGCCGGCGACAGCCGGTAATGGTGTTGTTCACACATTAGCCTTGCGATCTGGTACAGTTCGTCCGCCGTGTAGTCGGGGAAGTCGATCTGCACGGGAAACCGGGACCGCAGGCCGGGATTGACGGTCAAAAAATATTCCATTTCGTCCCGGTAACCGGCCAGGATGACGACCAGCTCGTGCTTGTGATCCTCCATCGCTTTGACCAGCGTGTCGATGGCTTCCTTGCCGAAGTCCTTCTCCCCGCCCCGGGCCAAGGCGTACGCCTCATCGACGAACAGCACGCCGCCCAGCGCTTTGCGGATGTGCTCCCGGGTTCGTTGGGCTGTGTGGCCGATGTACTCGCCCACCAGGTCGGCTCGCTCGCATTCGACCAGATGGCCCTTGGGCAACGCGCCCAGTTCGCCTAACATCCGGCCGACGATGCGGGCGACGGTAGTTTTGCCGGTCCCAGGGTTGCCTTTGA
Source organism: Bacillota bacterium (assembly GCA_017656145.1). Taxonomy (GTDB): domain Bacteria; phylum Bacillota; class Limnochordia; order Limnochordales; family ZCTH02-B6; genus JACDOI01. The sequence continues at coordinate 29,959 of JACDOI010000005.1, forward strand.
AAATCATGTGAAGCGCCATCGGTTTCGTGGGCAAGTGCTCCTTGGCCCGGCGCTGCTGGATTTCGACGAAGGCCGCGAGTTCCCGCACCAGTTCCTTGACAGGCGCAAGGCCCACCAAAGCGTCCAACTCGGCCAAGACGGCGTCCACCCGCTGCCGCCTGGCATCTTCGTCGGAGCCGGGGGCCTGGCTCGGTTCAGGCGGGGCCGGTTGCCGGGACCACGTTTCCAGCCGGCGGACGTAACCGAAGGCTTCTCCCGGCGAGATCCGGCCGGCCGCCAGCCAGTCGAGGATCTCATCGACGGTGCGGGGCGCAAGGTCACGCTCCCCCACCGGCACCTCACCTCGCCTCCGTTTTCCGGAGCCCGGTCGAGCCCGAGCGAATACCCTCATACTATATGCCGGGGCGCTGGCGGGAGTTCCAGGTCCTTAAGGGCGGTCGGGAAGGCGCGGCGCGAAAGAAGGCCACCGCTCGGCAACGGCCTCGGCAATCGGCCGGATCGCGTCGCGGACGGTACGGTAGCGGGAAAGATCGAGCCAGTGGATTCGGGAATCGGCTCGGAACCAGATCAGCTGCCGGCGGGCGTAGTGGCGGGTATCCCGCTTGAGCCGGTGAACCGCTTCTTCAAGCGTAACCCGGCCCTTGAGATACGCGATGATTTCCTTGTACCCCAGCCCCTGCATGGACACATGGCCTTCGTCCAACCCCCGCTCCATTAAGGACCGGACCTCTTCCACAAGACCCCGGCGCACTTGCTCGTCGACCCGCCGATCGATGCGGGCGTACAGTTCGTCCCGGGGCCGGGTGAGACCGAACATCAGCAAGTCAAACGCCGGTTCCTTCGCTCGGTGGGCCCGCAGGTGCCACGACAGCGGCCGGCCCGTCCGCTCGTACACTTCCAAGGCCCGGACGACTCGGCGCAAGTCGTTGGGATGAATTCGGGCGGCGGTCTCCGGGTCCACTTGCGCCAGGCGCCGGTGCAGTTCGGCCCTGCCGAGCCGCTCGGCCTCTTCCTCGAGCTTGCGGCGCAGCTCCCAGTCGGCCCCCCGGTCGGGGAAAAGAAACTGGTCCACGACCGCCCGCACGTACAGTCCGGTGCCCCCGCTGAGAATGGGCAGCCGGCCCCGACGGTGAATGCCGGCGATGGCGGCCAGCGCGTAGTTCCGGTAGTCCGCCACGCTGAACGGTTCTTCGGGATCGACGATGTCGATCCCGTGGTGAGGCACCCCTGCGCGCTCGGCCTCGGTGGGCTTGGCGGTGCCGATGTCCATGCCCCGGTACACCTGCATGGAATCGGCGGTTACGATCTCCGCCGGCAGCAGGCGTCCCAAGGCGATGCAAACATCGGTCTTTCCGGCGGCGGTGGGGCCGACGATGACGAGCAGCGGCGGCTTGTGGCTCACGACCGAGCCCCTTCCCGCGACCCCGGCGCCCCGTGCTCTGACGCGCGCCCGGCCTCGGAGCCGGCGCGGCAAGCGGAAACCGTTCCCAGCCCCGGCACCGCCCCGTACGCCACCCGGCTGCGGCGTCCTCCCGTCACGGTCGAAAGGCCCAGCTCTTCGAAAACGGGACTGCAGGCCCGTTCTTTGACGACCACCCGCCGGCGGGCTACCCGCCGGGCCAGGGCGATATCCTCAGGAGAGAGGGGACGGTGGCAAGCCAGCTCCCGCCACGGACGCATGGAGGCGGATTCCATTACCGGGTCCCGGAACATGGGGTCGAAGTAGACGACATCGAAGGAACCGGCCGGCAACTGCGCCAGATAATCCCGGAAATCCGCCGTCACCACTTCAATGCGGCGCATGGCGGCCCGCGTTCCGGCATGGCCGGGATCATGCTCGCGGAAGCCCCGCCGGACCAGTTCCGCCAAAACGGGCACCGTCTCCAGGCCCACTACCCGGCCGGCCTCACCAACCACATACGACGCCACGATCGCGTCCGCGCCCAAACCCAAAGTGCAGTCGAGCACCGAGTCTTTCGGTCCAAGGTCCATGGCCTCGACCATGACGTCGGGCTTTCCCCGCTCCAGCTGGCGTATCCGGGGCCGGGCCATGCCGGGATGGAAGAAAATTTCCCCTGCCGGCGACTGGATGACCAGCCGCTCCCGGGTGACGACCAACGCCGCGCTGGCTCCGAGCTGGCGCCACGCCCCCCGGCGCTGGCGGAACTCAAGGCCCAATCGAGCCGCCAGCTCCCGGGCCAAGCGTTCCTGTTCAGGCGTCGCCTGCCGGGACGTGGTGACAACCATCAGTGGCGACCGAACCTCCTCTCCAGATCCGCCCGCCCTACCTCGATGATGATGGGCCGGCCGTGGGGACAGGCAAACGGGTTTTCGCACTCCGAAAGTTCGGCCACGAGTTTCGCCATTCGGGTCCGGTCCAGGACCTGCCCAGCCTTGATGGCGGACCGGCACGCCACGGCGGCCGCGAGGCGGTGGGGGTTCCACCGCCCTTCAGCCTCGCAGGCGGACAGCACTTCGTCGAGCAACTGCCCTATCCGGGACGGGTCGGGCGACGACAGCGCCACAGGCAGGCCGCGTACGAGATAGGAGGTGCCGCCGAACGGTTCCAACAGAAAGCCCATTTCTTCGAGCTTGTCCCGGTACTGCTCGGCGAGGCCGCTTCGGGCGGGAGGCAGCGTGACGCTGACGGGAGCCAGCAACCGTTGGACCGCATGAGGGCCGCCGTCCCGCAGGATCCGCTCGTACAAGACCCGCTCGTGGGCCACGTGCTGATCGACGATCCAAAGCCCGCCGGGCGTTTCTCCCAAGATGAAGGTCCGGTGCAGCTGGCCGAGGATTTCCATGCGCCGCAAGATCTCCCGGCCGCCGGATTCTTCCCCTGCTCCAACCCCGGGCGCGGCCCGCGTCCCGCTACCCGTCCGGCCGGCCTCGAACGAGCCGTCCGCCCCCCAAGAAGGGGCCAGTTCCCGGACCGCGGACTCCTCCCGAAAGACCGCGGTCTTCCCGGTCGCTGCTGCCCGGACGACCGTCCACTCCCCTTGAGCGCTTTCCGATTTCCCGGCAGGCTCAGACGCCGGCGTCCGGCCTTCCCCGGGGGATTGAGCCCGCGGGTACGGCAGCGGTGCGGGAGCGACGCCCTTCTCGGACGGATGGGGCCTGGGCGGCGTATCGTCGAGGGTGGAATGGCCCGGCACTAGATTGGCCGAAAGCAGCGCCCGGCGCACCGCCCGGTGAACCGCTCGGAACACCGTATCGTCCGCCCGGAACCGGACCTCGGCTTTGGCTGGGTGCACGTTGACGTCGACTGCGGCCGGATCGCATTCGAGGTGGATGACCGCCGCGGGAAATCGCCTCGGCGGCAGCAGGGTGTCGTACCCTTTCTCGATGGCCCGGATGACGGACGGGCTATGGATGAAGCGGCCGTTCAGGACGACGCACATCCGATCCCGGTTCCCGTAGTGCAGCGCCGGCTTGCCGACAAGGCCGGACACCGAAAGACCGTTCATTTCGAACTGGACCGCCAACATCTCCCGAGCGGACTGCGGGCCGAAGATCGCCGCCACCGCGGAAGCCAGCAGGCCGTCGCCGGGAGCCACCAGAACTTCCCGCCCGTCCGCGACGAGCCGGAAGGCCACCTCCGGCCGGGCAAGGCTCAACCGGGCGACGACGTCGGCCACGTGCCGCTTTTCGGCGGCATCCGAGCGGAGAAACTTGTACCTTGCGGGTGTGTTGAAAAACAGCCGCCGCACGATGACGGTGGTCCCCGGCGGCGCCCCGACGGGCGAGCGGCCTTTGGGCTTGCCGGCCGCAATCTCGTACAAGGTTCCTTCGAGCTGTTCAGGCGTCCTGGTCCGCATTTCGACCTCGGCCACCGCCGCGATGCTGGCCAGGGCTTCGCCGCGGAAGCCGAGGGTGGAGACGGCCGACAAATCCGCGGCCGTGACGATCTTGCTCGTCGCGTGCCGGCAAAACGCGAGCGGCACCTCGTCCGGCGGGATGCCGGCACCGTCGTCGCTGACCCGGATGTACTCCTTGCCGCCGCCCCGGATCTCGACTTCGATGCGGCGAGCTCCCGCGTCCAGGGCGTTTTCCACCAGTTCTTTGACGACCGACGCCGGCCGCTCGATGACCTCCCCCGCCGCGATCTGGTTCGCGACGTGCGGATCCAGCACCGTGATGGGCCGCCGGTCCATGCCGCTCCCTCCCCCGGGCTAGCTGTCCGCTTGCCCGCGGAGCTTCGCCTGCCACTCAGCCAAAAGGTTCAGCGCCTCAAGGGGCGTAAGGCCGGAGATGTCCAGCCGGCGCAACGATTGGAGCACCTCATCCTCGATGAGGAACGCGCCCAGCTCATCCCGGGCCCTGTCGCCGTCGCGAGCAGAGGCCGCCTCGGCCTCGAACAAGGCTGCAAGGCTCAGCTGGGCCGGTCGGGGGCGCCCTTCTTCCAATTCCTTCAGCAAACGCTGAGCCCGGAGAATGACGTCTCTTGGGACCCCGGCCATGCGGGCCACGTTGATGCCGTAGCTTTTGTCCGCTCCGCCGGGAACGATCTTGTACAGGAAGTTGATTCGTCCCCGGTTTTCGGCGACCTCGGCCCGGAAGTTGCAGGCCCGGGGCAAGGACTCGGCCAGCCTGGTCAGCTCATGGTAGTGGGTGGACACCAGCGTCCGGGCGCCGATGCGGTCGTGGATATGCTCAATGATGGCTTGGGTAAGCGCCATGCCGTCGTAGGTGCTCGTCCCCCGGCCCAGTTCATCGAGGATGATGAGGCTGCCGGCCGTTGCATGGTGCAAGATGTTCGCCGCTTCCATCATCTCCACCATGAAGGTGCTGCGGCCGGTTCCCAAGTCGTCGGCGGCGCCGATTCGGGTGAAAATGCGGTCCACGAGCCCGATGCGGGCCGAAGCGGCCGGCACGAAGCTGCCGATTTGGGCGAGGAGCGCGATGAGCGCCACCTGGCGCAAGTAGGTGCTCTTGCCGGCCATGTTGGGGCCTGTGAGCACGATGACTTGATGAGACTGCCGGTCGAGCCGGGTGTCGTTGGGGACGAAGCCCCCTTCCCGGTTCATAGCTTCCACGACCGGATGGCGCCCGTCCCGGATGTCGATGACATCGCTCTCGTCCACCGTTGGGCGGCACCATCGCCCGGTCACCGCCACCTCCGCCAGGGCCGCCAACACGTCCAGCGTCGCGATGCGGCGGGCAGTCTCCTGGATGGCCTGCGCCTTGGAAGCCACTTCATCCCGCAGCTCGGTGAACAGCTGGTACTCCAGTTCCACGACCCGTTCCTGGGCGTTGAGGATCAACGCCTCCTGCTCTTTCAAGGCGGCCGTGACAAACCGCTCGGCGCCGGCCAGCGTCTGCTTGCGCTCATAATCCGGCGGCACCAGGTGGAGGTTGGGACGGGTCACTTCCAGGTAATAGCCGAACACTTTGTTGAAGCCGACTTTGAGGGACTTAATGCCGGTGCGGGCCCGTTCCGACTCCTCTAGCTGTGCGATCCATTCTTTGCCTTTCTGGCTCGCTTCCCGCAGCCGGTCCACTTCGCCATTGAATCCGGGCCGGATGAGCCCGCCTTCCCGCACGCCGGCCGGCGGGTTGTCGACAAGGGCCTGAGCGATTCGGTCGGCCAGCGCCGAAAGGTCGTTCAACCCTTCCGCCAGCTGCCGGAGGCTGTCGCCGGCATCCCGCGAAAGGATCAGCTCCCGGATGCGGGGCACCCGTTCCAGCGTCTGCCGCAAAGCCACCAGGTCCCGGGCGTTGGCACTGCGGTATGCCACCCGCCCAAGCAGCCGCTCGATGTCGGCCATGCCCTTGAGCAACGACCGCAATTCAGACCGCAGGTCCCCGCGTTCGGCGAGGGCTTGCACCCCGTTGAGCCGCCAATCGATGGCGGTCCGGTCCAGCAACGGCTGGTCGAGCCAGCGCCGGAGCATCCGTCCCCCCATGGCCGTTTCGGTCCGGTCCAACACCCACAAGAGGCTTCCTTTGACAGTCCCTTCCCGAAACGTCCGGATGAGCTCCAGGCTCCGCCGGGTCGGGGCGTCGAGCACCATGTACTCGCTTGTGGAGTACGTACTGAGGGCTGTGATTTGCTGGGCCGCGGTCATCTGGGTTTCCTCCAGATACTGGAGGATCGCGCCCGCGGCGGCGACCGCCAAGGGCAGGTGTTCGCACCCGAACCCTTCCAGCGATTGGACGCCCAAGTGCTCTGTGAGCCGCCGGTAGGCTCCCTCGGGGTGAAAAGCCCGCTCGTCGTAGGTGGTGCACGCCTTGACGCATTCCCGGATCGCAGCGACCAGCGCTTCATCGGACGCCGCGCCCGGGCCTAGAAGGCACTCGGCCGGGCTCAATCGCCAAAGTTCGGACAAGAGATCTTCCCGGGCCGTCTCACCGGCAAATTGGGTCACCTGGAAATCACCGGTGGACGCATCGGCCACGGCGAGGCCGTACCCTTGCTTGCCCCGGGCGACGGCCACAAGAAAGTTGTTGGCCCGCTCCTCGAGGGAGGCAGGGCTGATGACGGTGCCGGGCGTGACGACCCGCACCACGTCCCGGTGGACGAGGCCTTTGGCTTTCCGGGGATCTTCCAGCTGATCGCAAATCGCGACCTTGTACCCTTGCGAGACGAGCGTCGCCAGGTAGTTGTCCGCGGCATGGTACGGCACCCCGCACATGGGGATGCGCCCGGCGGAGCCCGCGTCCCGGGAGGTCAAGGTGATGCCGAGGACCCGGCTCGCGAGCTCCGCGTCGTCACCGAACATTTCATAAAAATCCCCGAGGCGAAAGAAGACGATCGCATCGGGGTGCCGCGATTTGATCCGGCGGTACTGATCGAGCATCGGAGTGGACATGGCCTTTACGCGGTCCTGGCGGCCGCGGCCACCTCCACGTCGCCGACCAGCGTCCATGTGCGGGCCTCGGTAATGCGCACCGGCACCACCCGGCCCACGAGAGCCTCATCCCCGTGGAAGACGACGATCTTGTTGCCCCGGGTGCGGCCTGTAAGGCGCGCCGGGTCCTTTTCGCTTTTGCCTTCGACGAGCACCTCTTGCACGGTGCCGACGAGGGCCCGGTTGCGGGCGGCGGTAATTTCGTTTTGGATCTCGATCAACCGGTGAATCCGAGTCCGCTGCACCTCTTCGGGCACCGGGTTTGGAAGGCGCGGCGCGCCGGTACCGGGCCGGGGCGAGTAGATGAAGGTGAACGCCCCGTCAAACTGGACTTCCTTGACCAGCCGGACGGTGTCCTCAAACTCCTCGTCGGTCTCCCCGGGGAATCCGACGATGATGTCGGTGGTGATGGTCAGGCCGGGAATGTTGCTGCGCAGCTTGTCGATCAGGGCCAGGTACTCCTCCCGGGTGTAGCGGCGCCCCATCAGTTTGAGGATGCGGTTGTTGCCCGACTGCACCGGCAAGTGAAGGTGCTCGCACACCTTCCCGGCGTCCCGCATGGCAATGATCAGGTCGTCGGTGATATCCCGCGGATGTGAAGTGGTGAACCGGATGCGTTCAAGGCCCGGGATTTCATTCAGCCGCCACAGCAGCGAAGCCAGGGTGGTGCCGTCGCCCAGGTCTTTCCCGTACGCGTCCACCGTCTGGCCGAGCAGCGTCACTTCCTTATAACCCTCTGCAGCCAGCTGCTCCACTTCGTTGATGATATAGCCCGCCCGGCGGCTGCGCTGGCGGCCCCGCGTCTGGGGGACGATGCAGAAGCTGCACCGGTAGTCGCACCCGTAGATGATGGTGACGTACGCCTTCAGACGGTCTTCCCGCACGACGGGAAGTCCCTCGACGATGTCACCCTCTTCGTCCCAAACTTCCATCACCCGCTGCCCGGTCTCTTGCACCTGCATGAGCAGCTCGGGCAGCCGGTGCAAGTTCATCGTGCCGAAGATCAAATCGACGTGGGGCAGCCGCTCCCACAGCTTCTGCCGTTCCACCCGGCTTTGGGGCATGCAACCGCAGATCCCGATGATGAGGTGCGGCTTGGCTTCCTTCAGCTTCTTAAGTAGCCCGACCTGGCCGTACACTTTGCGCTCGGGATTCTCCCGAACGGAGCACGTGTTGTACAAGATCACATCGGCTTCCGCCGGGTCGTCGGTGCGGGAATAACCCATGCGGGCCAAAAGACCGAACATGGTCTGGGTGTCCAGCTCGTTCATCTGGCAGCCCAAAGTGACGATATGGGCTTTCTTGCCTGTACCGAGGCCGTTTCCGGGCAAATGATCCTGGGGCTTGACGTCCGCCCCCGCCGGAACGGCCGGATTGACGATGGGCAGATCGAGCGCCATGGCGTTCCCTCCGTTCGTCGTGCCGCAAACCCCTGATAGCCAAAAGGCGCATCCCCGCCATAGGCGATCCCCATTTTAGTACATCTCCCCGGACGGGGCAAGGAAGACGAATCCGGCCCGGCGAACCGTTGTCGAGGGTGGAGACGGTGCGACGATCCCGACTGTGGAAGGTGTTCGCCTTCGGGCTGGCCATGGGACTTCTCGCCGCGGTGGTCACCCGCGCGGTCGCCGAATTCCGCGCCATCCGGGCGGTGCTGTTCCAGTAGCGGTTCGGGCAGCGGGCTTGGGCCCGCGGCCTTCAGACGGGCTCCTCAGGTCCTACGACCCTCGTTTGGATGCCGGCCAGCGCCCGCTCGACAAGCCCTTGGACGTCCAAGGCTCGCTCGGCCTCCTCGGCTTCGGCAATGGTGGGCCGGGTGGCCGGGTGCTCGGGCACAAACAGCGTGCAGCAGTCCTCATACGGACGGATCGAGATCGGGTACGTGCCGATCTCCTGGGCCCGGGCGACGATCTCCTGTTTATCGAAACCAACCAGTGGCCGCAAGATGGGCATGCACGTCACCGCGTTGATCGAGGCCATGCTCTCCAACGTTTGGCTGGCCACCTGCCCCACGCTTTCGCCCGTGACCAGCGCCAGTGCGCCCACTTGCCTGGCCAAAGACTCGGCGATGCGCAACATGAAGCGGCGCATGAGCGTGATCATCAAGTCGTGGGGGCAGCGGCGGCGCAGTTCGGTTTGGATTTCGGTGAAGTGGACGACGTGGAGGCGCACAACCCCCCCCCAGCGGGCCAGAACCTTGCTGAGGTCCTCTACCTTGGCAAGGGATCGCTCGCTCGTAAAGGGAGGGCTGTGAAAGTGCACTGCCTCAAGCCGGATGCCCCGTTTCAAGGCCATCCAACCGGCCACCGGGCTGTCGATGCCGCCCGAAAGCAAAAGCAGCGCCCGGCTGCTCGCGCCCACCGGCAGGCCGCCGGGCCCGGGCACCTGGTCCGAGTAGACATAGGCGGCGTGCTCCCGCACTTCGATCGCTACGACGAGCTGGCTGCCCTTGAGCTGCACCTGGAGGTTGGGCATGTTCCGAAGCAGGTGGGTGCCGACCGTTTCGTTGATTTGTTGCGATGTCAAGGGAAACGATTTGTTGGGTCGGCGGGCGTCCACCCGAAACGTGAGGGGACCGGACGCCGCTTTGTCCCGGACGAGTCTGAGGGCCGCGTCCTTGATGGCCTCGATGTCCAGCGGGACCTTGAGCGCGGGGCTGGCCCCGACGACGCCGAATACTTGCCGGAGCCGGTTCAAGGCCGCCCCGACGTCCTCCTCCCGTTCCAACTCGACGAACAATCGGCCGTACGCCCGTCGGACCCGGTTGGGCAGCTGTGGTCCCAGGGCCTCGTGGATGTTGCGGGCCAGCTGCTCTTCGAACAATCGACGGTTCTGGCCCTTGAGGCCTATCTCTCCGTACCTCACCAACACAAGATGCGACAAGGGGATTCTCCTTCCGGCGCTAGGCACCAACGAGCTGGCGCAGTTGTTCCACTACTCTCGCGATGCGCTCCGCGGCCCGATCGATCTCCGCCTCCGTCGTCAATGGGGAAAGGCTCAACCGCAGCGCCCCGCCGGCTACGTCGTCAGAAAGCCCCAGTGCCGTCAGCACGTGGCTGTGGCCGGGCCGCCGGGACGAGCACGCGGAGCCGGTCGAGACGTACACCCCTTCATCGGCCAGGGCGTGCACGAGCACCTCGCCCTTTAGGCCTGGAAACGACACATTGAGGATGTGTGGAGCCCGTTCGGCCGGATCCGGCGGGCCGTTGAGCACCGCCCACGGGACAGCTTCCTTAACGGACGACCACAAGCGATCCCGAAGCCGCGCCATGCGAGGACCGGCCTCGGGCAACGTCTCGGCGGCGCGAGCCGCCGCTTGCCCGAAGCCCACAATTCCGGCCACGTTTTCGGTGCCGGGCCGCAGGCCCCGCTCCTGGCTGCCGGTCCCAAACAGCGGCACGAGCCGCACGCCGGCACGCACCCAGAGGAGGCCGACGCCTTTCGGACCGTGGATCTTGTGGGCGCTGGCCGATAGAAGATCGAATGGTTGATTGTCCACCGCGACGGGCACCTTGCCGACGGCCTGAACAGCGTCAACGTGCACGAGGATGTCCGGGTCGAGGGCCTTGACCGCCCGCGCGATATCGGCCACAGGATGAAGCGTTCCCAGCTCGTTGTTGACCCACATGAGGCTGACGAGGGCCGTATCGTCTCGCAACGCCGCCTTCACCTGTTCGGGTTCGATCCGCCCGGTCCGGTCAACGGGGAGCCGGGTGACCGAAAACCCTTCGGCCTCCAGAAGCTGGCAGGCATTGAGCACCGACGAATGCTCCGTGCTGCCGGTGATGATGTGGCGCCGCCGGGTCCGGGCTCGCGCTGCTCCTATGATGGCCAGGGCGTTGGCCTCCGTGCCGCCGGAGGTGAACACGATATCGTCGGCCCGGGCGCCGATGAGCCGCGCCACCCGCTCCCGCGCCTCCCGCACCGCCCGCTCCGCTTCCAGGCCTTTGCGGTGCGATGATGAGGGATTGCCGTACGCGTAGCACAAGAACCGGGTCATCTCGTCCGCGACTTCTCGCAAGACCGGCGTCGTCGCCGCGTTGTCCAGGTATACCTCGGCCATGGTCCGCACCTCCCGTTCTCCATCAGTATACCAGAACGCGCCGCTCGCCAAGGCGCGCCGGAGGGGCGCCGCGGCGCCCCTCCGGTGTTGCCGGTGCTAGTTGGACGACTCACCGGCTGAGGCCGAGCAGGATGGCCAACACCGCGGCCCCCGCTGCCAGGGTGCCGGTGCCCCGTAGCGACCCGATCTCGTTCTCCGCTCTGGACCGGTAGCTGGCGAATTCGGACTTCAGTTCTTCCAGCTCCCGCTCCAGGCGCTGCTCCCGGGCGATGCTCAAGTTGAGCTGGGTCTCCATTTCCCGCCGCAACCGGTCGGCCAAGTTGGCGATTTGCTCTTCGCTTGTCCCAAGCAGCCCTTGGATGTCCCGGATGGCCGCCTGAATCTCCGACAGCTCCTGGCGAATCGCACCCCGCTCGCTCCGGGACTCGGCCAAGGCGCTGTCGAAATCTTCTCTCAAAAGGTTGATGGCCGCCTCGTTGGCCAGGACCCGACCCTCCAGCGCGTCCTGTCGCCGGCGCAACGCCTGCACTTCCTGCCGCAGAGATTGCACATCCTGCAGAACTTGGGCGTCGCCTTCCACCAGCGCCGCGGACCGCCGTTCCGACTCCTCCCGGAGCGCGGCCAGCTCAGCTTCCAAGCTCGCCAGCAAATCGTGCAAGGCGCTGATCTGGGAGTCCAACCGCTGGCCCTCTTGGGCCGCCTGCTCTTCGACGGCTTCCACCTGGGCGCGGACCTCGTTGAGGCGGGCTTCCTGGTCCGACAGCCGCTCCTGGTGAGCGGCCAAAAACCGCCGCAGCTCCTCATCGGCGGTCTGCGCGGCCAGGCCCCGGGCTTGGACGGTCTCCTCAAGCTGCTCAAGGGCGGCCGCCAGATCCGCCGCGTCAGCCCGGAGCGTCGCCAGCTCCCCGCTCAAGTCGGAGACTTGCGCGTCCAACCGCTCATTGACCGCGGATTCCAGTTGGCCAAGGCGCAAGGCGATGGCCGCCGCCTGTTCGTTCATCAAGTTGGCCAGCCGCTGGACGTCGTCGTCCACCCGAACGGTCAACGCCGCGAGCTGTTCTTTCACGGCGTCCAGATCCTCCCGGAGCCCGTTTACCCGCTCATCCAATGCGGTCAAGTCCGCCGCCAGGCCCGACACGTCCGTCTCCAACGCTTCGAGAGCCGTGCGATGTTCCCCGAGCCGCTGACCGAACTCCTCCTCGAGGGTTATCCCGTGCTGCTCCAAAGCCTGCTCCAGCGCGGCCTGCAGCGCGTCCAACCGCTGGGTCAAGTCTTCGCTGGTCTGCACAAGCCGCGCGTGCAACTCCGCGAGGCTTTCGTCCTGGCCGTCCATGCGCTCCTCATGCTCGTCCAGCAGAGCGTCCCGGGTTGCCAACTCCTGAGCAAATTGGGCGTCCATGGCCTCAAGCACCGCCGTGAGCTCCGCCCGGGCCGCCGCCTCCGCGTCGCGAAGGCTGTTCAGTTCGGATTCGAGCAGCTCGAGATCCCGCAAAACCCGGTTCAGCTGCTCGTCGACGACGGCGACAGCCCGCTGGGTTTGGGCGTACGACGATTGCAGCTCGTCCCGCTCGGCGTGCCACGCCACCAGTTCCGCCCGGAACTCCTGTTCCAGCTGCCGGATAAGCTCCGCGTCGGCACCTTCCCGAATCTGTATCCGGCCGGCTTCAATGTCCTCCAAAAGCCGCCCTACAACGGCTGCGACGGTAAACCGGTCCACCGGCTCTTCGCCCCGGAACGTACCGTCGTCGGCGATGTCCAAATACCCCCGGTCTACCAGCTCCCGAACCGCCTCGTACGCCCAGTGGTCCGGAGGCACGTCGGCCAGCCCGGCTGCGGCCGGAATGCCTGTCCAGGCCAAAAGCATCATGAGGGTCCATCCCAGGGCCCATCGCTTCATGATCGCTCGTTCACCTCTCCTTAATGAAAGCATCGAACCATTGCCGGTTAACGCACCGTCACGGCTGCTCTTCCCCGCCCCGGACAAATACGACCGCCTCGTCGACAACCACGTTCACCGCATGGCCTTCTCCATCGGCCACGAACGCTTGTTGGGCGTCCGGGCGCAAGAAAGGGTGGTCGGCCACCGGGACAAGGCGCAACGCCGTACGGCCCTCGCCCACCGCCCGAAACCGGATCGTCGCCAGCGAATCGTTCCCCCACGGAAGCGGGTCTTTCGGCGACCGGCTGCCCGCGATGCGCACGACGCCCGTGCGGTTGTCCACCGCAGCGGGAATCCACCCAAGCCGCTCCCGTTCGCCGGTGATCGGATTCACGTCGACGAACAAGCGTCCCCAGCCGACGCCCCGGGCCCCCCCGATCACCTGAAGCACGGCGGGGTCGAAGCGCAGCTCGAACGCGGCGCCGAAAAACGGCCGCACGTTTTGGGCCCGCACCTCCACCGCGAACAGATCGCCCACGGCCACATCGACCTCCGAAGCGCCGGAGCGGGCGTCCACGATCTGCAGCGCCGCGTCGAGCCGGGGCACGTTGACGAAGTGGATGGGAAAGCGCGAGTCGATGCGAGCGTTATCGGATGTCAGCTCGACGGACACAGGCAAGTTGCCGACGACCCCCGTGGGCACCAGGTGCCAGCGAGCCGTCACCGTTTGGCCGGGCTCCACGGAGCCGAGCCGCCACACCGCTCGATCGCCCCGTGCCAGGGAAAGCCCGATCGGCATTTGGATTTCCGCTTCCACGCCCCGCGCTTCCAGCTCCCCGGTGTTGGTAATTTGGGCTTCGACCGCAAACGGCACAGGCGACCATCGGCCATCGACGACTTGGAGGTCCGTCGGGCCCGTTATGGCCGCGCTCAAAGACGCCGGCGCGACGACCGTGACCGACCGGTCGACCCGGTTCGGGTCGGTGTTTTCTGCTGTCACGAAGACCCTGTAGACGAACTCGCCGAACGTTTCCGGCGGGGCAGCTACCCGCCAGCTGACTTGCCGGGAAGCCCGCGGGGCCAAATCCCCCAGGCTGACCTGCGGGGATCCTTGGACCAGTTGCAGGGGACCGAGATTCTCGAGTCGCACCACCGCATCCCGCGCGATCCAGTCGCCGGTGTTCTCGACGTACGCCCGGACCTCAAACACGACAGGCTCGTCGTAATGTCCTTCCACCGAGGCCGGAGACGTAACGCCCAGCGACAGCTGTCCCGGAGCGATGGTGATACCGCCCAGGCCGTAATAGATCACGTACCGCCGGGACTGGCCCGGATCAAGAGGCGCCGGATCCCAGTAGAGGGCGACAGCGCTGTCCAGTTCGAACCCTTCCCCGACCCGGGTGAAATCCCGTCCGGGAGAGAAATCGAAGTCCCAGATGCCGTCGGCGAGGCTGCCCCAGTTTGAAAAGTAAACCTCATCCGGAACAGTGGTGTCGAAGGCTCGAAGGGTCCCTTGGGAAACGACCCTCGGGTTGGCCAGCGAGTCAAAGGCTTGAAAGTAGTCGGGGATGGCCTCGTGCCGAAACCCGTGGTCGGCGGTGAGAGCCTGCCCGCTCACTTGAAACGGAGCGCCGTCGTTTGCTCCCAGCATCGTATCGAGCATGATCCGCAAGCCCACTGTTCGGGTCTGGGAACCCTCGTTGGCGACGACGTACTCGATCCGGGCCGTATCCGGATTTCCGGTGGTGATCCCCTTTGCGATGGAGATCACTTGGGTCACCAGGATGTCCCCCATCCGAAACGCGGTCCGTATCTCGCGCCCCTCATGAAACGTCGGCGGTTCCACCATCTGTCCGTACTGTCCTGTGCGGCCCGCCCGTTTTCCCGTCTGGCCGCCGAATACGTAATCGCGGCCGTCGATCCGCACGGTGGTGTACGACGTCCACGGACCGGGAGGGTTTTCGGTGCCGTAGATGAGCGGCATGCGCTCATCCCCTTCCCGTTCGGGATCTCCCCCGGTCGTGTTGACGGAGAACCGCCCGGTGTCCTCGTTCCTTGCGTTGACGACGATGGCGATGAATTCGTTTTCCAGGACAAAGCTGTCTCCGCTCCGGGTCTGCACTTCTTGGGCCAGGGCCGGTGACCCCGCCAAGGCCAGGGCTAAGATGAGCATCCCGATGAGCCGTGGGCTCAGCACGAACGGCACCTCCGCGTCTACGGCCGGTCGAGATAACGGCGGCCTTCGAAATCGAGGACTTGCACCCGACTGCTGACGCCACCCATCGTCACCACTTCAAACCGCACTCGCCAGACCTCCACGAAGGACCGGCCTTCCGGGTCGGGGTTGAACGTCCACCGGCGCAACTGCTCCACCAACCTTGTGTCGATATCTTGCAGGCTTGTGGAGCCGATAACCCTCACATCCGCCACCGTACCGGCTCCAGACACCTCCACCTCGACTACCAGATCGGCCAGCGGGTAGTCGATGGGAACGTTTTCTAAAGCCTTCGGCGTTCCCAGGCCGGGGTTGCGGGCCAGGGATACGGGCGGCGGCGGAGGCGCCCCCTCGCCCTCCAATGCTTCAGACGGGTCAAGGTCGCCGTCCTGCGGCTCAGCGGCGGGCTCCCCGTCTCCCGGCCGCTCCTCATCCGGCAGCGCCGGCTCGGGCCGGTCTTCCGGTTCCGCAACGGGCGGCGTCGCGCGATCCGCCAGCGATCCAGGTTCCGGATCAGGCTCAAGCGGTTCCGGTTCCGGCTCGGGCCCGGGAGAAGGCCCAGGCAGCGGCAGGGGCGGAGCCTCCAAAGGCGCGGACTGTGAGCCCGGCTCCGGCTCAGACGGGGATTGCGGTGTCGCTGGATCGGCAGGCTCGGGAACGGACTCCTCCGCGGGGCGGGCGGCCGGGATGTCGAAAACGCCCTGGTCGCTGGCGAGGATCTCCTCTCCGATCCCTGGCCCCTGCTCCGGATCGGGAGCAAGTTCAGCAGGGGCCGGAGGTTCACGGTCCGGCAAATCCGTCGCCTCCGACTGGCGCGGCAGCCCGGGCGGCTCGACCGGTTCAGGCTGGGGTTCGGACGCCGCTGGGCCGGTTGGCTCAGGCCGAGGCTCGGGCGCAGGCGGCTCCGGTACCGGTTCTGACGGCGCTTCGGGCTCCGGCTCGGGTTCCGGTTCCGGCTCGGGCCTAGGCTCCGGCGCCGCCTCCGGGGGCCGTTCAGGAGGCTCAGGCGCCCGCTCCGGCTCGGGCCGGCTCTGTTCCACCGGCGGTCGCTCAGGACTGGGCGGCTGAACGGCGGGCGCGTCCGCACGCGGGGGTTCCGGCTCGGGCGCAGGCTCCGGCATCTTGGCTTGCGGCCGAGGTCGCTCGGAAGCGATGGGAACCGGCCGCGACGGCTGCGGCGGCTGGGGCATCGGCACCGACGGGGCCGGCAGGCTGACCAGTTCGACTACGCCGCCCTGGTCGAGGCCGGGGCCGGTGACCACCGCCGACTGCCACTGGGGCCACAACCAGATGAGCAAACCGTGGACGAGCACGGAAAGGATGAAAAACCAGTGGAATGAGGACTGTTCCTCCCGCTCGTCGGCGGTCACGCAGCCTCACCTGCCTCTAGACTTACCTCTGGGGTTCGACGCTCAGGGCCAACCGAAACGCGCCCGCCTCGCGCGCCAGATCCATCGCCCGAACGACGTGATCATAGGCGGCCCGGCGATCGGCGGAGACGATGACCAGCGTGTCCGCCCGCCGGGCGACGGCTTCCCGGACCCGGGAGCGCACCTGGTCGGGCGACGCGGCCTGGCCGTTGATGAAGAAAGCCCCTTGCTGGGTGACGGTGATGCGCAATTCCGATGTCTCGTGGACCGCGGCCGTGGCGGCCCGGGGCAGGTCAACTTGGATTCCCGTTGGATCGGTGCGGAACGTCGTAAACACCATGAAGAACGCGACCAAGAAAAACATCACGTCGATGAGCGGCACAATGTTGACGACGGGCGCCCGGCGCCGCTCGCGCTCGATAGCCACGCTACTCACCTCGCAGGGTGGACAGAACCTCGAGCAGTTCCCCGCTGCGGCGGTTCATATCCGCGACCCGGCGGTCGATGATGCTGCCGATCCAGTTGTAGAGCACCACCGTCGGCACCGCGACGACAAGCCCCGCAGCGGTGGTGATGAGCGCCTCGGCGATGCCGGAAGCCAGCACTTGAGGCGAGTCAAGACCGGCCAAAGATCCGAGCACGTTGAAGCTGCGCATAATACCGGTTACCGTTCCCAAAAGGCCCAAGAGCGGCGCAATGGTGGCGATGCTGTCTAACATGACCAGGCGGCGCTCCATCTTGTACAGCTCGTCCCGGCCCACTTCCTCCAACCGCTCCTTGAGCTCGTCCCGGGGACGGTCCGAATACGCGATACCGGTGGCCACCAGGGCGGCCACTTGTCCCCGGGAGCGCTTGGCGATCTGCACCGCCTCCAGCACCTTTCCCTGTTCCAGGGCCAGCTTGACTTCATCCATGAGATCGTCCGAATCGGCCCGGGTGCTGTACAGATACCACAACCGTTCCAAAGCGACGGCCACGGTCAACACCGAACAAAACAGCAGCGGGATCATCACCAGGCCGCCTTTGACGAGCACGTCGATCATGCGTTTTCACCCTCCACGACCGGGGGGATGGAAGTTACCATTTCCTGCGGGGTCCGCCGAAAACTTCTACGCTCCGCCGGGTAATCCTTGCGCGGCTTACGCGCAAAAAGGAAAGCGCCTCCGACCGGGTGCGCCCGGCGCAGGCGCTTGTGTCATAACCCTTAAGGATCCGGGGATCGGTCTAGCTTGCGCGGGCACGCTCCGGATGGCGGCGCAAGAATTCCTTCCTCCACATTCGCATGAGAATCACTTCCCTCCGGTCGCTTTCCCCGGTTCGGCGGACGAGAAATCCCTCCTGCCGGAAACCGACTCGGCGGTAGCATCGCACGGCCCGTTCATTGGCCGCAAAGACACGGAGATAGACCCGGCGCAAATTCAAGGAGCCGAAAGCGTAGGCCAAGAGCAAAGTCACCGCCTCGGACCCGTAGCCTTTGCCCCATTGCGCTTTTTCACCGATTCGCACCCGAAGCTCCCCGTCGCCGCTGCGCCAGGCGATGTGATCGAGCTCGATGTCCCCGATCAGAAGCCCGTTCAACAGCTCAATGCCGAACACCTGCCGGTGCCGGTCGCTCCGGATCTTTTGATGCCAGGCCGGGCAGTCCGCAAGAGAACGGGGATAGTCCCCGTCGAGAAACCGCCCGACATCGGGATCCAAAGTCCATTTGACCAAAAGGGGGTAATCGTCCGGGATGATAGGCCTGAGGGCGACGTTCTCCCCGGCAATCGTTGGCGTCATTGGCACGGTACACTCCTTCGGCGGTGGTCTGAACGGTGGCTGCAACTGCGATCGACGATGAGGGGGAGACGCTATTCTTTTGACCTAGGGGAGCACTTCGACTGCCGGAACCGGGCCCCTGCCGGCAAAATCAGGCGGGACCGGCGCGGCTTTGGGCCAGGTCATTCCAGCCATCGACGGAACTGCTCCAGGATGCGGCGCTCGGTGCGGGATACGTGGGCCTGGGAGACGCCGAGCCGCCGGGCTGTCTCAGCCTGGGACAGGTCGAGGAAATATCGCAGGGCAACCAGACGCCGCTCCCAGTCGGCCAGCCGCATCATCGCCGCCCGCAAAGCGGCGGTCTCCAACAGCTCGTCCGCAGGGCCGCTGGCCGCGATGCGCTCCTTGAGGGGAGGCTGTTCCCCATCCTCCCCACCGGATCCGGCCTCTAGAGAAGCAACCGCCTGAAACGCGTCGAGGGCCGCGACCACTTCTTCCGATCCGACCCCAAGGTCTGCGGCGATTTCGGCCGGGGTAGGCGCTCGGGAGAGCTTCTGGGCTAACCGGTCCCGGGAGACGGCCACCCGCGCACCCAGCTCGTGCACGGCCCGGCCCACCCGCACCGCCCGATCTTCCCGCAGACGTTGCCGGATCTCCCCGATGATGACCGGCACCGCGTAGGTGGAAAACCGGACCTCATAGCTCAGGTCAAACCGGTCGATGGCTTTCATCAGGCCGACGCAACCGATTTGGAACAGATCGTCGAACTCCGCGCCCCGCCCTTGAAACCGGGCCGCCACGCTGGCGACCAGGCGCAGGTTGGCCTCCACCAGCCGGTCCCGGGCTTCCCGGTCTCCTTTTTGGGCCCGGGCCAACAGGGCCCGGGTTTCGTCAGGCGAAAGACCGCCCGGGGCCGCGCTTCCCCAGGGCCCGTTCACCGCCGGCCTCCCCTTTCAACTGGGAATCCGAGCCCGCGCGGGCGTTTTGTACAAGGTGACCGTCGTTCCCCGGCCGGGGGCCGATTCCACCTCCACCCGGTCGCTATACTCTTCCATGAAGGTAAATCCGAGGCCCATGTGCTCTTCCGGTTTCGTCGTCCACTGGGCCTGGCGGGCGGATTCCACGTCCTCGATTCCCCGGCCTCGATCCTGAACGGCGACTACGAGACATCCGTCGCCGGTGATGGCCGCCTCCAACCGGATGCAACCGTCTTCCCCGGCGTACCCGTGGACGACGGCGTTGGACACCGCCTCGGAGACCGCGACTTTCAGCTCGTCCAGTTCGTCAACGGTAAACTCCAGCTGCGCGGCGAACACTGCGACGGCGGTGCGGGCAAAGGCGACGTTCTCCGGCCTGCTGGGAAACTCCATCACCACCTGGTTCCGGATCCCCTCTGGCAACTTCATGGGGCAGGGTTTCCCTCCTTCACCAAGGCCAGGGCCTGCTGCTGGGTGTCCGCCACCGCCACAAGGCGCAGTAGCCCGGCCAGCTCCAGGACGCGGCGCACCGGCGGGCGGGGACCTAGGATCACCATCTGCCCGTCCCGCCGGGTGCGGATCTCCCGGTAGCGCCCGAGGATGGCTCCGACCCCGGAGCTGTCGACAAAGCGGACGCCGCGGAGATCGAGAATCAGGTGGCGGATCCGGCCAGATCCGTCTAGCTCCTCCTGGACCAGCGTTCGAAACGGGCCGGCGCTCTCCAAGTCCAGCTCACCGTTGAGGCGGACGATGAGGCTGTCCCGCACCCGCCTGGCTTCCATGCGCACCCGCGGCACCTCCCACGCGCCGCGGAGAACTTTCGGTATAGTCTTTCAAGTTCCTTCCCGCAGGCGCTGCGGATCGTCCAAGCACGCCGGAGGAAACCCACAGGCCGGCGAACAGACCATCGAAGCTCAGGCTGTTCAATGCTTCCGGTCATCCCGGGCATATTACCAGAAAAAGCTGCCGAGCAATCGGCGCGCGGTGCTGACCAACAGCGACCAGGCAGTCCCCCGGGGAATGTCAGCCGCCGCGACCAGCTCCACGCGGTCTATCTCCTGCCCGTCCTGAAGAACGATGAGCTCGCCCATGGCCTGACCCCGGCTTACCGGTGCCAGAACGCGCTCTTCCAGCCGAACTTCCCGTTCCACTTGCGCCTTGGTACCGCGGGGGACGACGACTCGAACTGCGCGCGAGGCTACAACGCCGACGTTGTCCTCTAGCCCCTTGGCCACCCGCACCCGCCCGAACGGTTCGGAGTCCTCGACGACTTCCTGCGCCTGGTACTGGCTGAAACCCCAGTTGAGCAGCGTTCGGATGTCTTCGTCCCGGGAATCCCGGCTCGGCGCGCCCAGCACGACCGCGAGCAAGTGAAGGCCGTCCCGCACGGCGCTGGCAGCAAGACAATAGCCCGCCTCCTGGGTAAATCCCGTCTTAATGCCGTTCGCGCCTTCGTAAGAGCGCAAAAGCCGGTTGCGGTTCCAAAACTCCCGCTCCGCCCGGGTGCCGACCCGAACCCGATACGGCCCGTACGTGGAGACGAGTTCCTCAAACATGGGCAACGTGTAGGCGTACCGGGAGACGACGGCCACATCGTACGCGGACGTCACATGGGGCATGCCCGCCATCCCGACGTCTTCCGGCGGCAAACCTGAGGCGTTGGCCAATTGCGTGTTCTGCGCGCCCAGTTGCCGGGCCCGCTCGTTCATCCGGCGGGCAAAGGCTTCCTCGGTTCCCGCCAGGTGTTCGGCCACCGCCACCGCCGCGTCGTTGGCCGATTCGACTGCGATGCCGTACAAGAGGTCCCGAAATGACATCTGTTCCCCTACTTCGAGGTACACCTGGGTGCCACCCATGCTCGCCGCCCGCCTGCTCACGGTCACCAGGTCATCCAGGGCGACGCGCCCGTCCCGCAGCGCTTCCAAGGCCACCGCCAGGGTGAACACCTTGGTGACGCTGGCCGGGGGCAGGGGTTCGTGGGCGTTTTTCTCAAACAGCACCCGGCCGCTGTGGGCTTCGATGAGGATGGCGGAGCGGGCGGAAACGGGCAGATCAGGGTTCGCCGTGCTCGGCTGGGCAGCAAAAGTCACCGCCGCGGCGCAAAACAGCACGGCCAGCAAGGCGTTCGCCGACCGCCGCATCAAGGCGCGCATCGCGCAAGCCTCCTTCAGGGCCAAGTTGCCTCCCTCCATGCCTATTCTGCGCCCGGCGGGCGTAGCACGGCGGGGGCCGCTGGCCCGGGTCAGCCCGCGATGCGCTGAATGACCAGGGGACGGGAACGAGGGGGTCTTTGGCTGATGACAAAGCACCGCCGGATCCGATCGGTGACGGCCGCGACCGCCTGCGGGGACGCGGCGTGGACCTCGCACAACGGCTCGCCTTGTTCCACCCAGCTGCCGGCTTTGGCGCGCACGACCAGGCCTACCGAATGGTCGATGGCGTCCTCTTTGCGGCGGCGGCCGGCCCCAAGTTCCATGGTGATGAGCCCTAGCTGCTTGCCGTCGACCGCGGACACCCAGCCGGCCTGGGACGCCTCTACGGTCGCCCGCACGGCCGCCTGGGGGAGGCGGTCGGAATCGTCGATGCACGCAGGATCGCCGCCTTGATTGACGACCATCTCCCGGAATTTGGCTAAAGCTTTACCGCTTGTCAGCGCGTCTTGCAGAAGATTCCGGGCTTGCTCAGCGCTTGACGCTACGCCGGCAAGAACGAGCATCTCGACACCTAAGGCGATGACAAGGTCGGTGAGATCGGCCGGCCCCTGTCCCCTTAGCGCGTCGATGGCCTCTTTCACCTCCAGGGCGTTTCCGATGGCATGGCCCAAGGGCTGATCCATGTCGGTCACCAGCGCCACGACCCGCCGGCCTGCCCGCTGGCCGATGGCGACCATCGTCTCGGCCAGTTTCCTGGCGTCCTCAAGCCGGGGAAGAAACGCCCCCCGTCCGGTCTTGACGTCGAGCACTAAGGCGTCAGCGCCCGCGGCCAATTTCTTGCTCATGATGCTGGACGCGATGAGAGGGATGCTTTCCACAGTGCCGGTCACGTCCCGGATGGCGTACAGCTGCTTGTCCGCTGGCGCCAGCTCGGCCGTTTGCCCCATGATCGCCACGTTGATCCGGTTGACGCTGTCCACAAACTCTTGCATCGACAGCTCTACACGGAAACCCGGGATCGATTCGAGCTTGTCCAAGGTTCCGCCCGTATGTCCGAGCGCCCGGCCGGACATTTTGGCCACCGGCGCTCCACAGGCTGCCACCAGCGGCGCGAGGACGAGCGTCGTTTTGTCCCCGACCCCGCCGGTAGAATGCTTGTCCACCTTCACGCCCGCGATGGGACTCAGATCGACCGTTTGACCGCTGTCCACCATGGTTTGGGTCAGGGCGGCGGTTTCCTCATCGGTCATGCCCCGGAAAAACACCGCCATGCACCAGGCGGAGATCTGGTAATCGGCCACCTGGCCGTCCAGCCACCCCCGGACGAGAAAGCGGATCTCCTCGGGGGACAATTCGCCCCCCTCCCGCTTTTTGATGATGAGGTCAACGGCCCGCACCGCCGGCCCCCCTCACGTCGTTCCTAAAATGTCGGCCAAGAAACTGGTTCCGCAGGAAGGCCCCTCGACGCCGAAAAACTCCGCAACCGTTGCGGCCACGTCCGCGAACGTCTCACGGGTGCCCAGGGCCACGCCCGACCGGCCCGAGGGGGAGTAGCACATAAGGGGCGTGTACTCCCGGGAATGGTCCGTGCTGGGCGTCGTCGGGTCATTGCCGTGATCGCCCACCAGGATGAGCAAGTCGCCTGGGTCAAGACCTTCGAGGAGCTCAGGCACCCGCGCGTCGAACTCCGCCAGTCCCCGGGCCATGCCCTGCGGATCGTTGCGATGCCCCCACAGCATGTCGAAGTCGATGCAGTTCGCGAAAATGAGGCACGGTCCGGGCTCGTGGCGCAGGAGGTCGAGCACCCCGTCGACGGTCTCCTGGTTGCCCGCGGTGTGCCGGCCCCGGGTGATCCCGCGCCCAGCGAAGATGTCTTCGATCTTGCCCACCGAAAAGACGGGCACGCCTGCGGCCTGCAGCCGGTCGAGCACCGTCGGCTCCGGCGGGGCGAGGCTGAAGTCCCGCCGGCGGGGAGTGCGGTAGAACTTGCCCGGTTCGCCGGCAAAGGGGCGGGCGATGACCCTCCCGACGGCGTGTTCGCCCGAAAGCAAGCGCCGGGCGGTGCGGCACATTTCATACAGCTCGTCCACCGGAATGACATCTTCGTGGGCCGCGATCTGGAAAACGCTGTCCGCGGACGTGTACACGATGGGCTGGCCGGTGCGCATGTGTTCCTCGCCCAGCTCCTCCAGGATCGCGGTGCCGGAAGCGGGCTTGTTACCGAGAACGCCTCGCCCGATGGCTTCCGTGAACGGGCCGATGACTTCCGGCGGAAACCCTCTGGGGTATACAGGAAACGGTTTTTCCAGGATAACGCCCGCCAGCTCCCAATGACCTGTAGTCGTGTCTTTGCCCGCTGACTGTTCGGCCATCCGACCGAAGGCGCCGATCGGATGGGGCGCCGACGGCACACCGTCGATGCGAGCAATGTTGCCCAGGCCCAACTGCGCGAGGTTCGGGAGATCCAAGCCGCCTACTGCCCGGGCCGTGTTGACCAGCGTATTGCTGCCTTCGTCACCGAATCGGCCGGCATCGGGCAGTTCCCCGACTCCGATGCCGTCCAAAACGATAAGCACTACGCGCGAACGGCGCCGCACCGCTCGCCACCTCCTTCTTCACCGTTCGGATTTCGGCAGCTCGCGACCGATACCCTTCCCCAGAGCGCCACGGCGCCGGACACAACGATCGGCCACGGAAGCCGCTGCCCCGGTGACGCGGCCGGCCTGAGCCATCGGTACGCCTGGAACAAGGCCCACAGCACGACAACGGCGATGAACAGCGTTCGGACCCAAGGTCCCAGGCGGCGGAGCCAGGGGCCCAAGGGGATTACGTACAGAGCCACCACCTCCTAAGCGACGGCCGTCACGGGAGCATGCGAGCCACTGCGTCCATGAGCACGGGCGTCACGTACGCTTCCACAAAGGCGGCCGCGACAAACGCCGCGGCGCTTGTCCCAAGCAACAGGCCGGTGCCCAGCAAATGGTGATACATGCTGGTCTCCCGGCGGCCCAACAGCACCCGGACAGCGGCCAACGAGAAGCTGATGGCGCTGGCCCCCGCCACGATGAGGGCGGGAACCGCCAGCACGTTGTGGGGAACGATCGCAGCGACAGCCAGAATGAGTCCCCGGAACATGAGCCGGTCCACTAAAAACGCGGCCGTGAATCCCAGGACAAATCCCCGCAGGAAAACGACAGCCAGGACGAAAGGCGCGCCGATGATGGAAAGACCCAACAAACCGATGAGTCCCACGGTCTTGAGCAGCTGATCGGCAGCCGCCTGCCGCAGGACGTCCTCGGGCTCGGGGAACGCCCGTTCCTTTTCAACGTCCATGAGCCCTTCCAGCTCAAGGCCGAGGGCGGCCCGTTGGTCGGTGCCGACGCGGCCGACGGCCAGTCCGCCCCAGACGGTCCCCATGGCAAAAACGATGACGACGGAAAGATAAATCGCGGTCCTGCGGCGGAAATAGCCTTTCAGGACGTCCGCGAACCCGCCGGCCACCCGCGCCCACTCCTCGTCCCCGCTTCATCCCATGCGTATGCGGGCGCAGGAGGGGTTTAGCACCCGCGGAGCGTTTCTGTCCGCAGTCCGCCCGTCCCCGGGCCCGATACCCGGCCGTACACGCCGCCGCCGCCGGCCCGTAAAGGCAAGCGGCCTTCGCGCGCAAGCAAGATGCGGCCTGCGACGTCAGAGCCCGCCACAGCCGCCAGCTCTTCGGCTGGAATCCGGTGGAGCACCGACATTTCGGTTCCGAACGCATCCAATAGCCTCGCCATAGTACGGGGACCTACCCCCGGCACGAATGCCAGCGGCACCTGGTGGACGTAGGGCGGCCTGCCGGGCGGCGATTCCGGGTTTGAGCGGTCGGCGATTTCTTCCAGCCGGTCGAGCACCCCCTTGACCATCCGATCGCTGCCGCAACGGCCGCAGCGGTGCACCGGCGGAGGCCCGCCGGCCACCTGGCCGCAGGCGAGACAGGCGCTGCGGTAATACTTGCCGAGGCGGGGATCCAGGCCGTAGTTGGCCGCCACCCGGCGGCCGCCGTTCCGTTTCAGCGCCCGCACCAGCTCCTCAAAGGAGGGGCGTTCGACCTCCAGCGCGCTGAACTCCCGGCCGATGCGCTCCGGCGAGTGGGCGTCGGAACTGGACAAGAACGCCCGAGAGGCGAGTTCGCTCAGCCGATCGGCCATAGCCGTGTCCGCCGACAGACCCAGTTCGACAGCGAAAACCCGCGCGGCCTCGGCGCCGAACACGTCCTCAAGCCGGGGCGCGCACGCGCCGTAAAACCCTTTGTGGGGCGTGAACACATGGGCCGGAACGAGAAACCCGCCGTGCCCCTCGGCAAGATCAAGCAAGTCTTTGGCCCGCATCCGGGTCCGCTGGGACGAAAGCTGGATGTTGCGGATTGTCCGGCCCAACACCTCGGCAGCGCCGTCGACGGACGCAAGATCCGGGAAGTAGAGGACATAGTGCGCGGGGCCGGCTCCTTCCCCGCCGATCTCCACCTCGACCGCAGGGATCAGAACCGGCCCCCCGTCAAACCGCAATCCCCCTCCGGGTTCGGGAGCCATCCGCCCCGCGTCCAAAAGGCGCCGGATGTCGTTTCGCACTCCCGGGGAGGCGCAGTCCACGACGGCCACCAGGTCGATGCCCTTGCGCCTTCGACATTCTTCCAAAACGACCTCCAGCGTCATCCGGCGCGCGGCAGAGATCTTTACCGGATGCCCGTCGCCGGAGGAGCCCACATGGACGTGTAAGTCGGCGAAATACCGGTTCAGCGCCTATCCCCCCGCCGGACAAGGTCAGCCGCAAGAAAGCCGGCGGCCGCCGCGGCCAAAAACGGCGTCGGGTCCTCGGCGGCTTCCCGGCCCATGGAGCGCGCCGGCACCCCGGCGCGCTCCAATGCCACAAGCGCCTCGCGCCCACGGTGCACCTCGACGAGGCGGTGCCGGCCCGCGATGCCGGCCTGTCGCAGTTGGCGGAGAATCTGCCCGCGAGCGGGCGGTTCCAGCGCCGGTATCGCTACCCAACACGGGCGCTGCGCGATGCGGCCCAGCGCGGTCAACGTGTGGTGGCTTACGCCCCGGTGGCGGGCCCGGGGATCGGCGAAGCTGAGCCGCAGCGCCGCCACGGCCTGCCCGCCCATGACGCCCACCGCGTCCACATGCTGCCCCGTCTCGATCGCGGTGGTGCCGTATCGGGTCCCCGTTCCCACCACCCCCGGACCCATGGCGATCACCGCCGCATCCGCCCCCAGTACCCAGCGGGCGGCCAAAAGGCCGGAAAACAAGGTGACGGCCTCCACATCCCCGCCGAACGCGTGGCCTACCGTGACCGTGGCGTCCACAAACCGGGCCCGTCGCAAGGCATCGACGAGACGGCTTACGGCAAGGGGCAGGGCGCCGCCGTCGGTCATGATGTACACAAGGCGAGCCTTGTCCCCCAAGGCGACGCGCAAGGCCGCGGCCGCCGCAGCCAGCTGGCTGTGCAGTTCGGCGACGACGACAGGCAGGCCGGATACGCCGTCGGCCCGGACGAGGGTCGCATGGTGCGGGCTCGCGGGCTCCTCGGCAGCCAGCACCCTCAGCTGCAGCGGCGTGTAGCGCAATTTCATGATGTGGCCAGGGCCGGCGGGAGCCGGACGCTCCCGGCCGAGGACGTGGACGATGAAGTGGGTGCCGCCCGTGCCCAGGCCCAGATCGACCGCGGTCGTGTTGACCGCGACCCGATCGCCGGGCTTGGCAGGCGGCGTCAACGCCTCATACAACAGCGCCCGCTCGATTTGCCGGCCAAGCTCCACATCCAGCTCCCACAGGCCCGCCCGAAGCCGGCGGACTGAAACCACCCGCCCTTCCCGCACGTGGGCGCCGCCCAATGCCGCCTCACCGTCCTCTCCTCACTGTTTCGATTGGCGCGCAAAAAGCAGGTGATCGCGCAAAGACCACCTGCTTCCCCTGCTCCGCTCGCGCCGGCCGGGCTAGCGCCGGGGCCCGCGGCGCTCCTCGCGCCTTCTTTGGCCACCGCGCCCGTCCCGTTTGGAGTAGCGCCCGTTGCCCGGAGTTTCGGCCATGGCTCGCTCGGCCTCCAGCTCCTCTTCGGGCAGCGCTTCTTTGCGGGACAGGTTGATCCGGCCCAGCTTGTCGATTTCGGTCACCTTGACCAGCACCTCGTCGCCCAGGTTGACGACGTCCTCCACCTTGGACACCCGATAAGGGGCCAGCTCGGAAATGTGGATCAGGCCTTCCTTGCCCGGCAAAATTTCGACGAAGGCGCCGAAGTTCATGATCCGCTTGACCTTGCCCAGGTATACCGCGCCGACTTCCACATCCTTGACCAGCGCCTCGATCATGGACATGGCCTTCTCGCAAGCCGCTTGGTCCGTGGAGGCGATGAATACCCGGCCGTCGTCTTCGATATCGATCTCAACCCCCGTCTGCTCGATGATCTTGTTGATCATCTTCCCGCCGGGTCCGATGACGTCGCGGATCTTGTCCACCGGAATCTCCATCGTCGTAATCCGCGGCGCGTACACCGACAGCTCCGGCCGGGGGCCCGGCAACACCGCGAGCATCTTTTCAAGGATAAACAGCCGGCCGTTCCGGGCCTGCTCCAGGGCTTGAGCGAGGATTTCCCGGGTGACGCCGCTGATCTTGATGTCCATCTGGAGCGCGGTTACGCCGTCCCGGGTGCCCGCCACCTTAAAGTCCATGTCGCCCAGCGCGTCTTCAATGCCCTGGATGTCCGTGAGCACCGCGAAGCCGTCCTCGTGCTTGACAAGGCCCATGGCGATGCCGGCAACGGGCTTTCGGATGGGAACGCCCGCATCCATTAAGGCCAAGGTGCTGCCGCAAACGCTGGCCTGGGACGTCGACCCGTTGGACTCAAGGGTTTCCGACACGACCCGGATGGTGTACGGAAATTCCTCCTCCAGCGGGATGACAGGCAACAGGGCCCGCTCTGCGAGGGCCCCGTGTCCGATTTCTCGACGCCCGGGCGAGCGCATGGGCCGAACTTCGCCGACGCTGTACGCGGGAAAATTGTAGTGGTGGATGTACCGCTTGCGGCTTTCGTCCCTCAAATCGTCGAGCAGCTGTTCGTCGCCTTTGAGGCCCAACGTGCAGACGCTGAGCACCTGGGTCTGGCCCCGGGTGAAGATGGCCGAACCGTGGGTTCGGGGCAACACGCCGACTTCGCACCAGATGGGCCGAATCTCGTCCTTCTTGCGCCCGTCGGGACGCTCGCCCTCGACCACGATCATGTGGCGCACAAGCTCTTTGATCAGCTTGTCGAAGACCGTTTCCACGTCCTTGCCGTAGGTGAGGGCCGCTTCCTCGCCCCACTCCTCCCGGAAGGACTCGATAATACTCGCTTTGAGATCCGCCACGGCCTGCTCGCGCCTTTGCTTGTCGGCGCTGCGGATGGCCTGACGGGCTTCCTCGAGGGCCCGCTCCCGCACCCACCGGGTGACGTCGGGCGCCGGTTCGAACAGCGGCACCTCGACCTTGGGCTTGCCTACCTCCGCCCGGACTTCCTCCAGGAACTCGGTGATGCGCCGGATCTCCTCGTGCCCGAACATGATGGCTTCCAGCATGACGCTTTCCGGCAACTCCCGGGCGCCTGCCTCCACCATCATGACCGCATCCCGAGTGCCGGCGACGACCAGATCCAGGTCGCTTTCCTCTGCCTGCGCCGAGGTGGGGTTGATGACGAACTGGCCGCCGACCCGACCGACCCGCACGCCGCCGATGGGCCCCAGGAACGGGATGTCTGAGATGGTCAGCGCCGCGGACGCGCCGATCATGGCGGTAATATCCGGCGGGTTGTCCCGTTCCACCGACAGAACCGTGGCCACCACCTGCACGTCGTTGCGAAAGCCTTCCGGAAACAGCGGCCGGATGGGCCTGTCGATCATGCGGGCCGCCAGCGTCGCTCCCTCGCTCGGGCGGCCTTCCCGCCGCAGCCACACCCGGGGAATGCGACCGATGGCGTACATCCGTTCCTCATAGTCGACCAGGAGCGGGAAAAAGTCGATTCCCTGCCGGGGTTCCTTGGACATCACCGCGGTGACCAGCACGACGGTGTCGCCGTAGCGAACCAATACCGAACCGTTGGCCTGCTTGGCCACCCGGCCGGTTTCGATGGACAGCGGGCGGCCGCCCACCTCCGTTCGGAAAACTCTTGCCGTCAACTCGCGCAACCTCCCGACCATGTGCCTTGCGGGCCGCTCAAGATACAAACAAGAGCGGCCTGCACCGCTCTGTTCAACGCCTCAGCCCCAGCTTCTCCACGAGCGCCCGGTACCGCTGCACATCGGTCCGCTCCAGGTAGTCGAGCAGGCCGCGCCGCTGGCCGATCATTTTGTAGAGCCCGCGCCGGGAGTGGTGATCCTTCCGGTGCACCCGAAGATGCTCGGTCAGTTCGTTGATGCGGGCCGTCAAGATGGCCACCTGCACCTCGGGCGAGCCGGTATCGGATTCGTGCTGGCGAAAATCGTTGATGATGCGGGCTTTGGCGTCCTTGGACAATGACACCGAAATCCACCTCCGATGCGGTGTAGCCCCTGGTTCCAAGCCTGCCGACCGGAGCGCGCAAGCCTAGAGCCAGGTTTCCTCGCTTAGTTATACCACACCCGCCGGGCGTTGTAAAACATGGGACGAACGGATCGGCAACGGCTCAAGGCCGGGCCGGGGCCGCCTGTTCGGCTTTGAACCGGCGCCGGGCTTCCTTCACGTCGAGCTCGATCTGCCGGCGAAGCTCATCGGCGGACCGAAAGCGGCTCACGCCCCGGATCCGGTCGAGAAACGCGACTTCCGCCGGCTGGCCGTACAAGTCGCCGTGAAAGTCAAGCACGTGGACTTCTAGCGAGAGCGTGCGCCCGCCGAACGTCGGTCGGGTACCGATGACCGCCACCGCCGCCATGTCGGGCCCGGATCCGGCGGCGAACCGGACGCGGTATACGCCTTCTCCGGGAACCACAAGCCCGGGCCGGGGCTCCACATTGGCCGTAGGAAATCCCAACGTCCGACCGCGCCGCTCACCGGTTCGGACGAGCCCCGAAAGCCGGTATGGCCGACCCAGAAGCCTCGCGGCGCCTTCCACGTCGCCGGCCGAAAGCCGCTCTCGTATAAGACTGCTGGAGACGACTTGCCCGTCGACCCGCACCGGACCCACTGCATGGACGGCAAACCCGCTGCCCAGACCGATCTGTTTCAACAGGTCCACCGTTCCTTCAGCCCGGTGGCCGAACCGGAAGTTAAAGCCCACCGCCACATGGGCCGCGCCGAGTCCTGCCTTAAGCACCTCTTCGGCGAACGCCCGGGCCGGCAATCGGGCCAGTTCCTCATCAAATCGGAGGCACACCGTGGTGCGGGCGCCTGCCGAGCGCAGTTGGGCGAGCCGCTCGTCCAGGGTGCCCAGGGCCGGCGGGGAACCGCGCCCTACAACCGCCTGAGGATGGGGATCGAACGTCAACGCCACCACCGCAGCGCCGCAGCGCGCGCCCCACTTTGCGGCCGTCTCTAGGATGCGCCGGTGCCCCACGTGGACACCGTCAAAGTTGCCCACCGCGATGCTGGACAAGGGAAAGAGCGGCGCGCGAGCTCGCAGCGTTGACAACGTCAGGCGCAAATCGGCCGGCTGTGGAGAACAATCGGTCATATCGCGACCCTTTACACGAGTACGATGCGGGGCTGCCACCGTACCCGGCCCCCGCTTTCGGCCGCCTCGGCCACGGCGATGACCGTTTCGCCGGGCTCCCAAAGTCCCACGAGCCCCTGAGCGGCACGAGGAGGCATCGGTCCGGCCAAGTGCTCCGGGCCAACGGCTTGCCCATGCCGGGCGCGCGCTTGCCCTGCAGCGGACAGCTTCAATGCGGGCAGGTGGCGCAACACATGCTCTTTCGTCACAAGGCGCAATACTCCTCGTTCCGCGTCCTGGGCCAGCTCCTCCATGGTGCGGGCGGCCTCAAGACCGAACATCCCGCAACGGGTCCGGAGGAGGAACGACATGTACGCGCCCACACCGAGCGCCTGGCCCAGCTGGTGGCAGAGCGTTCGCACGTACGTGCCTTTGGAACATTCGATGTCGAGCAGCACCCGGGTCCCGGCCGGAAGCACCGGCCCATCCGGCTCGATACGCACGACTTGCAGCCGGCCGATCCGGACCCGGCGGGCCGGCCGCGGCACCTCGATCCCTTGACGGGCCAGCTCGTAGAGGTGCCGGCCCCGGTGACGGATCGCGGACGTCATCGGCGGTATTTGTTCGATCTCGCCGGCAAACCGGGCCACAACCTCGTCCAGTTTCTCCCGGGCCACCGTCCCCTCAGGACAGGTGCTCACGATCTTTCCGAATGCGTCGTGGGAATCGGTGGAGACCCCGAGCACCATTTCTGCCCGGTACTCTTTATCATCGGCTTGTAACAGCTCCACAAGGCGGGTCGCGCGGCCGACGCACAACACGAGCACCCCGGCGGCCCCGGGGTCCAACGTGCCCGTGTGCCCCACGCGCTTTGTACCAAGCAGCCGGCGGGCAAAGGCGACAACGTCGTGGGATGTGACTCCGGGCGGCTTCAACACGGGCAGCACGCCGTCCGCTGCGCCATGAACGCCCGCGCTCACGGCGAGAATGGCTCCCTGCGCCCGGAAGACTGTTCGTCATCGAGCTCCCGGATCACCTCGGCCACGACCCGATTCCGGGCGGCATCGGGGGGCAGCGGCAGCGTGCAGCCAGCCGCGCGAGGATGGCCTCCGCCTCCGAGGCGCTGCGCGATGCGGCTCACGTCCACAGTCCCGCGGGAGCGCAATCCCACGCGGGTCTCTCCGCTCGAAAGCTCCCGCAACGCCAGCGCGACTTCCACCCCATTGACCATCCTCGGGTACTGGACGAACCCGTCGGCTTCGTCGTCCCGGGCGCCGGCTTCGGCGAGCATCCGGCGGGTAACGGTGATCCATGCGATGCGCCCGTCAGGGGTGCGGTCCATACCCGTTAAGGCTTTGGCCAGCAGGCGCATGGACGTCCACGACGCGCGCTCATACACCTGGGAGGCGATCCAGTCGGGCCGGGCGCCGGCCTCGACCAGGCGAGCGGCCACCTTCAGTGCGGACGCGGTGGTGTTGCTGAAGCGAAACGATCCGGTATCGGTCATGAGCGCGGCATAGAGATTGGTCGCCGCCGCGCTATCGAGTTTGAGGTCCCAATAGTCGGTAAGCAGCCGGTAGACGATCTCCCCGGTCGCGGCCGCGGCGGGATCCACATACCAACCGTTCCCAGCAGCGCTGTTGGTTGCATGATGGTCGAGGACGAAAAGCCGCGCAAACCGCCCGGCGTTCTGACCCACCTCGCCGGTGCGGGACGGCTCGCAGTCTAAGACCACAAGCGCTTCCGCAACCGGTGCGGGCGGTTGCATGATGCGCTCGGATCCGGGCAGAAACCGCCATTCGGGCCGGACCGGATCAGGCGACACCAGCGTTACCTGCTTGCCCAATCGCTCCAGTCCCCAGGCAACCGCCAGCATCGATCCGAGGCAGTCCGGATCCGGGTTGACGTGGCCCGTGACGACGAACGTCTCGTTGGCCCGCATCGCGGCCGCGACGGCGGCGAGCGACCCGTCAAGACCCATCAGCGTTCTCCCCGGACGTAACCGAGCGCAAGATGTTGTCGATTCGGTGCCCTCGCTCGATGGAATCATCGAGCCGGAACGCGATCTCGGGCGTGTGCCGGAGGCGAATGCGCTTGCCGATCTCTGTGCGCACAAATCCCCGGGCGTGTTCGAGCGCCGCCAGCGTCCGCTCTTTCTCCTCGGGGGTACCGTAGATGCTGACGAAGATCTTCACATGCCGCAAGTCCGACGAAATCTCGGCGTCCGTCACCGAAACGAACCCGATGCGCGGGTCCTTCATCTTGCGCAGGATGTCGCTGGCCTCCCGCTTCAACTCTTCCCGGATGCGTGCCGACCGTGGCACGGCCACGGACGCCCCCTCCTCCGACACCAGCTTTAGATCAACTCGATCGAGTAGTCGGTCAGCTCGACGTCAGGCTCCCGGCGGACCAGGTCGACGATGGTCGACAAGACCTGGTGCGCATGGCGGCTGTCGTTGGTCACCAGCGCCAGGCCAAGCGTCGACCGCTGCCACGCGTCGTGCCCGTCGACTTCGGCGATGGAAACGTTGAATTTGCGGCGGATCCGGTCCCGCAAGCTGCGGAGGACCCGCCGCTTCCCCTTAAGCGACCCGCTTTCCCCGATGAACAACTCCAGGGTGAGCAGGCCAACCACCATCGCCCATCACCGGGCGACCTCTTCGACGCGGAACGCTTCAAGCACGTCGCCTTCCTTAAGATCGTTGAAGCGCTCCAGTCCGATGCCGCACTCAAAGCCTGCGGCCACCTCGCGCACGTCGTCTTTGAACCGCTTCAGCGAGCTCATGGCGCCCTCGTACACCACAACGCCGTCCCGGATGACGCGAATGGAGCTTCCCCGGGCCACCTTGCCTTCGGTGACGTAGCAGCCGGCCACGGTGCCCACGTTGGGCACCCGGAACAACGCCCGAACCTCCGCCCGGCCAACGACGACTTCCCGGTACTCCGGTTTCAGCATGCCCTTCAGCGCCCGTTCGATCTCGTCGATGGCGTCGTATATCACCCGGTACAGCCGGATGTCGACGTTCTCCTGCTCCGCCACTTTGCGAGCCGTCGCATCGGGGCGGACGTTGAACCCAACAATGACAGCGTTGGCGGTGGCGGCCAGGTCCACGTCGGTCTTGGTGATTGCGCCCACCGCGGCGTGCAGCACCCGGACCCGAACCTCATCGCCGCTCAGCTTCTCCAAGGCTCCCCGCAGCGCTTCCACCGAACCTTGGACGTCGCCCTTGATGATCAGCGGCAACTCCTGGATCTGGCCGTCGCCGGACTGCTGGAACAGTTGCTCCAGGTTGGCCCGGACGGGCTTCCGCATCTCCTGTTCCCGCAACTGCTCCCGGCGCCGGGCCGCCACTTCCCGGGCGAGCCGCTCCTCGGGAAGCACCACCAGTTCGTCGCCCGCAGCCGGCACGTCCTCCAGCCCGAGCACTGACACGGGCATCGACGGTCCGGCTTGGGAGACCGGCTTGCCGCGGTCGTCAAACATCGCCCGCACTTTGCCCGCCACGGGTCCGGCGACTACCGCATCCCCGAGCCTGAGCGTGCCCTTCTTCACCAGCACGGTAGCCACCGGGCCCCGGCTGCGATCAAGTTCCGCTTCGATGATGACTCCGCGGGCCGGCCGGTCGGGATTCGCCCGCAACTCCTTCAGCTCGCCGACGAGCACGATCATTTCCAAAAGGTCGTCAATGCCTTCCCGCTTCAAGGCCGAGACAGGCACCATCACCGTGTCGCCGCCCCAGTCTTCAGGGACGAGGCCCCGCTCCGCCAGTTGCTGCTTGATCCGGTCGGGATTGGCGTCAGGCCGGTCCATCTTATTGATGGCGACGATGATCGGCACGCCGGCCGCCCGGGCGTGGTCGATGGCTTCCACCGTCTGGGGCATGACGCCGTCGTCCGCGGCCACGACCAGCACCGCGATGTCCGTCACCTGAGCTCCCCGCGACCGCATGGCGGTGAACGCTTCGTGGCCCGGGGTGTCAAGAAACGTAATGGACTTGTCGCGCCACTGCACCTGATAAGCACCGATGTGCTGGGTGATGCCGCCGGCCTCGGTGGCCGCGACCCGCGTCTCGCGAATCGCATCCAAAAGCGTCGTCTTGCCGTGGTCCACATGACCCATGATGGTCACGACCGGCGGCGCGGGCACCAGCTTCTCCGGAGGATCTTCCGCATCGGCCAAAGCCAGCGCTTCCTCGATCGGATCCTTGGGGCGGACCACCTCGAACCCAAGCCGGGTCGCGACCTTGGCCGCGGTCTCAAAATCCAAGCTCTGGTTGATGGTGGTCATAATGCCCTGGTTGAACAAGTACTTGACGATAGCCGCGGCCGGAACGCCCACCCTGCCGGCCAGCTCTTTGACGGGAATGTTTTCGGGTAGCTCCAGCTTCCCCCGGGACCCCGGCTCCGGCGGAGTGACCCGCTGGGGGCTGCGGGCCCCCGGCCGCTGGCCGTGCTGACCGGATCGCCGGCTTACCGATCCGGCCTTATTGGAGCTGCCGCCGGGCCGACCGGCCACATGACCGCCGCGCGCCGCGCGAGACCCTCCTGCCCCGCCGCTTGTTGCAGCACCCCGCCCTGAGCGCGGATCACCCTGGGATTGGACCCGGGATTGGGGGCGGGTCTGGGATTGGGGCTGGGGTTTTTGGGATTGCGCCTGGGGTTGGGGCCGTTCGCCCGGCGACTGCACCTTGTCCGCGGCTGCCGGCCGAGCCGCCTTGGATTTGGCGAAGTGCCGGCGAATCCGCTGCACGTATTCGTCCTCAATGGTGCTCATGTGATTCCTGGCTTCTTGCCCCATGGACTCCAGGAGGTCGACGATCTGCTTGCTTTCCACGCCCAAGGCGCGGGCCAGTTCGTACACTCGGATCTTTGCCATCGACTGCATCACCTCGACTCGTTTCCCCGCCGCCCAGGGCTTGCCATAGCCGGTTCGCCCATCCCGGGTCGCATACCGCAATCACGGCCCGGGGCCGCTCGCCGACCCACCGGCCGAGCTCTTCCTTTCGGCCCCACTGGACGACGGGCACCCCGTGCGTCTCGGCCATGTGCCGCACGCGGCGAACCAGCGCGGCCCCGGCGTCCTCAGCTACCAGCACAAGCCGCGCTTTGCCGTAGCGCACCGCCCGGCGACAAGCTTCATCGCCCGAAGCCACCTGCCCTGCGGCCCGGGCGAAGCCAAGCACCGCACTGGGGTTCATGACGGCGCGGCCAGCATGCCCGCGAGGCGTTCCCGAACCTCGTCCGGCACCGGATGCTGCAACGCCCGTTCCAGCCGCTTTCCCTTCCACGCCAGCTCCAAGCACCGGGGATCCGGGCACACGTACGCTCCCCGTCCAGCCAGCTTACCAGTAGTATCCACCGTCACCTGGCCGTCCGGGGTGCGCACCACCCGCACGAGTTCCCGCTTCGCTCGTACTTGCCGGCACCCGACACAAGTGCGCTGGGGGATCTTGCGCGGCTTCACCCGAAGCTCCCCCCTATTCCTCTCGGAACAGCTCGCCCAAAGCCTTCAGGTCCCGGACGACCCGCTTCGGCTTTTGGCGGGCCTTTTTCGGGGCGGCCGGCGCGGGCTGCTCCTTGTCCGTCACTTGAACCTTTTCCAGCACCTGGGCCAGCCGCTGGCGCAAGGGGTTGTTGTCGTCCTCTTCTTCGGGTCCCGCGACGTACACCGGAACTTCGGCGCTCTCGCTCTCCTCGTCGTCCTCGTCACCGAACAAGGACGGCAACGGTTCGTCCTCCTCGAGGACTTCCTCCTCGAAGATCTCCTGCAGCTCCCGCCGGGCGACCTTGCCCTTTTTCGCCTTGGAAGCCGGCTTCTCCCGCTCCGGTTCGAGCTCCGTTTCGTCGACGACGGGCGTGAGAAACTCCTCGGGGAATTCGTCGTCCTCCACGAGCTCCGGTTCGGGCTCTTCCCCTTCGGCGGGCGCCGCTGCCTCGGCCGGAGCGGCTGCTGCGGGCAGTTCCGGCTGCTGCTCAAGTTCCTCGGGCGCCGCCGGTTCCTCCGGCACCGCTTCCTCCGCGCGGGCCGCCTCGGCCTCTTGCCGGGCCATTTCCGCGGCCCGCTTAGCCCGAAGGGCCGCTTCGGCCTCCTCGAACGCCCTCTGGGCCTCCAGCACCGCGAGCTCAGCCATTTGCGACTCGCTCTTAATGTCGATCTTCCAGCCGCACAGGCGGGCGGCCAGCCGCGCGTTCTGGCCCTCCTTGCCGATGGCGAGCGACAGCTGATGGTCAGGCACGACGGCCCGGGCAGTCTTCTCCTCGGAATTGAGGAACACCTGGACGACTTTGGCCGGGCTCAAGGCGTTGGCCACAAACCGCTGCGGATCGGGGGACCACTCGACGATGTCGATCTTCTCCCCCTTGAGCTCTTGCACGACCGCCTGTACCCGGGAACCGCGGGGACCGACGCAGGCGCCCACCGGATCCACGTTGGATTCATAGGACCAGACGGCGATCTTGGAGCGATTGCCCGCTTCCCGGGCCACCGCCTTGATCTCCACCGTGCCGTCGTGGATCTCGGGAACCTCCAGCTCAAACAGGCGCTTGAGCAGCCCGGGGTGCGTCCTGGAAATCAAGACCTGGGGCCCCTTGGGCGTCTTGCGCACCTCGGTAATGTAGACTTTGATGCGGGACCCCGGGGAATACGTTTCGCCCGGCATCTGCTCGCTGGGAACGAGCACCGACTCGATGCGGCCCAGATCCACGATGACGTTCCGGTGGTCCAGGCGCTGCACGATGCCGGTCACGATGTCGCCGGCCCGGTTCGCGTATTCCTCGTAGATCAAGTTGCGTTCGGCCTCGCGGATGCGCTGGATGACGACCTGCTTGGCGGTTTGGGCGGCGATCCGGCCGAAATCCCGGGGCGTGATCTCGACCTCGGCCACGTCGTGGAGGTTGTAGTTCGGGTCGATCTTCCTGGCGTCGTCTAGGGAGATCTCCGTGGCGTCGTCTTCCACCTCTTCGACCACGTCCTTTAGGGCGTAAACCCGCATCTTCCCGGTGCGGTCGTCCACGACGACCCGCACGTTCTCCGCGGACCCGTAGTGGCGCTTGTACGCCGAGACGATGGCCGCTTCAATGGCCTCCATCAGAATCTCTTTTGAAATGCCCCGTTCCTTCTCAAGCTCGTTCAGCGCGCCAACCAGTTCCAGGTTCATCGCCGCCAGCTTCCTCCCGCTCGTTGTTCCCGAAACGGCCCGGTCCATTGGTGACCCGTCGGTTCCCGCTCATCCTTCAGCCACGAGGTGGGCCTTGGCAACGAGATCGTGGGGAATGGCCACCTCGCCGTCATCGGTCCGCAGCACCACGTCACCGCCGACGAGTCCCACAAGCAGCCCTTGCCAGTTACGGCGGCCGTCCACGGGCTTGAAGGTGCGCAGCCGGATCCGTCGCCCGGCAAACCGGACGAAATCTTCGGGCTGGCGCAGCGGCCGTTCGATGCCGGGTGAGGAAACTTCCAGGCTGTACGGACCGGGAATGGGATCCCGCTCGTCGAGGCGTTCTCCCAGCGCCTCGCTGAAGGCCTGGCAGTCGTCCAAGGTCACCCCGGTCGGCTTGTCGATGAAGACCCGCAACACCCAGCCGCCAGCCTCCCGCCGGTATTCCACGTCCACGACTTCAAGCCCCAGGCCCGGGGCCACTTCTTGTGCGAGCGGTCGAACCGCCGCCAAAACGTCGCGGGCTCCCACAGACGCCCCTCTCCTTTCGGCGAGCGGCGCCCCCGGTTCCGGACCCGGCCCGTTCCTCACCGGGCGAACAGGGCCCAACATTAACGAAAGAGTGGGGAAGTCCCCACTCTTTCGCCGAAGGCACGCATCGCCGTCCTGATGACCAGTATACCATTGCACAGGGGCTTTGGCAACAGCCCCCGCTAAAAAAGCGTCAGCTGGTCCGTCTCTGGCAAGCCGTCCAGGGCCCCGTGCTGGCGCAAGGCATCGACGACGCTGCGGCTCACGCCCGCCCGCCGCCGCAAGTCTTCCATAGACGTGAACGGGCCCTCTTTCCGGGCCGCGGCGATGCTGTCCGCCGCGCTGGCGCCGACTCCCGCCAGCGCCATGAGCGGCGGCAAAAGGCCTTGAGGCGTGATCCGGAACCGTCGCGGGTCGGATTCGTACAGATGCACCCGTCGAAACGAAATGCCGCGGGCCATGGCTTCCAACACGATCTCCAAAATCGTCACCAAGTTTTTCTCTCGGGCGGTCGCTTCCGGCCCTTTGCGTTCTACCGCTTCCATGGCCCGGCGCATGGCTTCCCGCCCTTCGATCACCAGCTGCGCGTCGTACTCTTCGGCCCGCACCGACAGGTAGGACGCGTAAAACGCCTCGGGATAATGGACTTTAAAGTACGCGATGCGAAACGCCATCATCACGTAGGCCGCGGCGTGGGCTTTGGGGAACATGTAGCTGATCTTTTGGCATGACTCGATGTACCACTCGGGCAAGCCGTGGCGCCGCATCAGTTCTTCGTCCTCAGGCTTGAGCCCCTTGCCCTTGCGGACCTGCTCCATGATCCGGAACGCTGCTCCGGATTCTATCCCCCGCTGGATCAGGTACGTCATGATGTCGTCCCGGGTCGCAATGACTTCCGGCAACGTCGCGATGCCCCGCCGGATCAAGTCCTGGGCGTTGTTGGTCCAGACGTTGGTCCCATGGGAGAGGCCACTGATTCGCACCAGTTCCGCGAATGTACGGGGCCTGGTTTCTTCCAGCATCTGCCGGACGAACCGGGTGCCGAACTCAGGCACGCCCAGGGTGCCCACGTTGGTCCCGGCCTCCCCCGGCCGCAGTCCCAGCGAGGTCACGTCGCGAAAGATGGCCATCGTATCCGGATCGTCCAGGGGAATTCTGCGGACGTCGACCCCCGTCATATCCTGGAGCATCCGGAGCACGGTCGGATCGTCGTGGCCGAGGATGTCCAGCTTCACCAGGTTGTCGTGCAGCGCATGGAAATCGAAATGGGTCGTCACAACGCCGGCGTCCCGATCGTTGGCGGGGTATTGCACCGGAGTGAACTCGTGGATATCCCGGCCGCGGGGGACGACGATGAGCCCGCCCGGGTGCTGGCCCGTAGTCCGCCGCACGCCCGAGCATCCCCGGACCAGGCGGTTCACCTCCGCCGCGCGCGCTTCCCGCCCTTGGGCTTCGAGGAACTTCCGGACGTAGCCGTACGCGGTGCGCTCCGCGAGGGTAGCCGTGGTGCCGGCCCGGTAAACGTTTTCCTTGCCGAGAAGTTCCTCCGCGTACTTATGGGCTTCCGCCTGGTATTCCCCGGAAAAGTTGAGGTCGATATCGGGCACCTTGTCGCCGTGGAATCCCATGAACGTTTCGAACGGGATGTCGAACCCGTCTTTTTCCAGCGACTGGCCGCAGCGGGGACACTCGCGGGCCGGCAGATCGATCCCGCACCCGTAGCGGCCGTCGGTGAAAAACTGGGTCCACTGGCAAGATGGGCAGACGTAGTGCGGCGGCAGGGGATTGACCTCGGTGATGCCGCACATGGTCGCCACCAGCGACGAGCCCACCGAACCCCGGGAACCGACCAGGTATCCGTCCTCCAGCGACTTGCGAACGAGCTTGTGAGCGATGTAATACAGCGGCGCAAAGCCGTTGTCGATAATCGCCTTCAGCTCCCGCTCAAGCCGGGTCTCCACGATCTCCGGCAACGGATCCCCATACCGGGCCCGGGCCCGCTGGCGGGCCATGGCCGCGATGGTGTCGGCCGCTTCGGGCACATCCGGCGTATGGAGGCCGGGCGGCACCGGCTCCATGGACTCGCAACGGTCGGCGATCCGGTTGGGGTTGACGATGACGACTTCCCGGGCCTTCTCGTCTCCCAAATAGGCGAACTCCTCGAGCATTTCCCGGGTCGTGCGCAGATATAGGGGCGTCGGCCGTTCCGCAGTGCTGAAGCCGTGGCCGGCCATGAGAATGCGGCGGAAGATATCGTCTTCCGGATGGATGAAATGCGCGTCGGAGGTGGCCACCACCGGAAGCCCCAATTCCTCGCCGAGCTTGACGATGCGCCGGTTGATCTCGAGCAGGTCGTCTTCGCCCTTCACTTTCCCCTCGCCGATCAGAAACCGGTTGTTGTCCCTGGGCTGAATCTCCAGGTAGTCGTAAAACCGCGCCCGCTCCAACAGCTTCTCCCACGGCTCGCCCGACAAAATCGCCTGGTACAGTTCCCCGGCCTCGCAGGCGGAGCCGACGATCAGCCCTTCCCTCCGCCGGGCCAGCTCGTCCCGGGGGATCCGGGGGTTGCGGTAAAAGTAGCGCAAGTGCGAAAGAGAAACCAGCTCGTACAGGTTTCTCAGTCCCCGCTTGTTCCGGGCCAGGATGATGATGTGGTATGATCGGCTTCGCGCCTCGGGGTCGTCGACCAAATACCCCTCGATGCCGTAAATCAGCTTAATTCCGGACGCCGCTGCGGCCTGGTGCGCCTCGGGAAAGGCGTGGATGACCCCGTGGTCGGTGACGGCCACGGCCCGGTGTCCCCACGCGGCCGCCTGGCGAATAGCCGCAGCCACATCCGCGGCGCCGTCCAGGCTGCTCATCTTGGTGTGCATGTGCAGTTCGACCCGCTTTTCGGGCCAGTCGTCGATCCTTGCGCGGGGTTCCGTCCGCATTATATCCTTGGCGCTCAAGACCAGCTCCCGGGCGAACCGGTCGAACTCCACCCGGCCCCGGATCCGGACCGCTGTGCCCGCCGGCAACGGGTCTGCCAGCACCGCCTCTCCGCGGGCGAACAACTTAACCGTGATGGAGTCGGTGCGGTCGGTGATGTCGAAGCTGATCAGCCGGCCGCCCCGCACTTCCCGGACATCCCAGGTCATGACCTCGCCTTCGACCACAACTTCCGGCACCGGTTCCGTGATCGACGAAAGCGGCACGACATCCCCCGTCACCGCCCGGCCCAAGAGCACAGGGCTGTCTTCGTTCTTGCCCGCTGGAGCGTCCGACCCCGCGGCGTTTACCTCCTCAGGGGCTGCCGCCATCGCCAGCAGTCGCTCGATATAGGCGTCGTCGTCTTGCAGTGACGGAGCGGTTTCCGGCTCAAGGCCATCGGCCGGGCCGGACTGGCCGGCGGCCCCGGGGGTTGCCGGCAAAAACCGGACACGGTTGATGTCGGGTACAAGCGCTTCGATTCGCTCCTCGATGGGCTTCAAGATCGCGGGAGAGAACCCGGCGTCGCTGGCATCGACGTAGATCAGCCACTCCCGGCGGAGAGTATCCACTTCAACCCGCTCCAGCCGGACCCGTGCGAGCCATTCTCGACCCGCCTCGGGAAGTTCACCCGCGGCTTCCTTGAGAAGCCGGGCATCGCCGGGTTCAATGACGAAAATTCCCATATGAGCACCTCACGGTGGGACGTTACCGGTACGACTTGATGATCTCCCAATACATCTTCATCCGGGCGCGAAATCCCCGCCATACCCCGGCCTTTTCTTCCTTCATGACTTGAGCCAGTCCCGGCAGCCGGACCTTGACCACGCGAAAGCCTTGCCGGTCGGCGTAACGGGACAACGCCACCTCGACCCCGAAACGGCTTTGCGCCAGTTCGGGGACTCCCTCCAGAATTTCTCGGCGAACCGCCCGCTGGCCCGAGAGAACAGGCATCAGCCTTTGGGCCAGGTCCGTCGCGAACCGTCCGTGATCGAAGACACCCAGCGACATGTCGGCCCGGCCGCTTGTTACCGGCTCAAGCAGCGACCGGATGTGACTCGTTCGCAAGCCGACCAGATCGGCATCGAGGAACAGGATGATGTCCGCGTCGGTTGCATTGACCCCCGCCATCATGGCGCCGCCCTTGCCGACGTTGGTGGCGAGCTCCACCACCTGGACCGGAAACCGGCGGGCCACCGCGGCCGTGTCGTCTTCGCATCCGTCGCAGACGACGATGACCTCGTGGACGAATCGGCACCGGGTCGCCCGGCGCAGCACCC
Source organism: Bacillota bacterium (assembly GCA_017656145.1). Classification (GTDB taxonomy): domain Bacteria; phylum Bacillota; class Limnochordia; order Limnochordales; family ZCTH02-B6; genus JACDOI01. The sequence goes on from JACDOI010000005.1 coordinate 72,799, forward strand.
GGGCGATGTTGTCAGCCTCATTGTAGGCGGGAATGACGATGGCAACCTTCACGGCTACCCATCTCCCCTGCCTCGATGCCTTTAGGGCCGGGGAATGGCCGCCTCCAGCCACGCCTTGGCCGCGCCTGCCGTCTCAGGCAGCGCAACCCGCTCATCATAACTTCCGTCGCGGCTTTTCAGTTCCACCGACCCTTCGGCCAGCGCCCTGGGCCCGACCGTAATCCGCAGCGGAAAGCCGATCAAGTCGGCGTCCTTAAACTTGACGCCCGCCCGTTCGGGCCGATCGTCCAGCACCGTTTCCACACCGGCCGCGCTGAGTTCCCGGTACAGTTGCTCGGCTGCCTGCCGCTGCCGCTCGTCCTCGTATTTGACCGGAACGATGACGACGTGGTAGGGAGCCACCGACACCGGCCAGCGAATGCCGTTTTCGTCGTGGTGCTGCTCGATGATCGCGGCCATGGTGCGGCTGATGCCGATGCCGTAGCATCCCATGACCACAGGGTGCGACTCGCCTCGCTCGTCCAAGTACGTGGCACCCAAGACCTCCGAGTACTTGGTGCCCAGCTTGAAGATCTGGCCCACCTCGATCCCGCGGGCCGCGGCCAACGGCGCCCCGCAGCGGGGGCAAGGGTCGCCCGGCGCAGCCGTCCGGATGTCCGCGATCACATCGGCTTGCCAGTCCCGCCCCGGCTCCACGTGGATAAGGTGCTCATCCGCCGCGTTAGCGCCAGCCACCCCGTCGCGCACGCGGGCGGCCCACGGGTCGGCGACGATGCGCACGCCTGACAAGCCGGCGGGCCCGGCGAAGCCCACCGGAGCCCCGGTCACCCGTTCGATGACGGCGGCCGAGGCCATGGCCACCGAGGTTGCGCCGAGCGCTCGCTTGAGCTTGACTTCATTGAGCTCATGATCGCCCCGGACGACCGCTGCGACCGGTTCGCCGTCGGCTTCGTAGATCAATGTCTTGAGCAAACGGTCCGCGGGCACGCCCAAAAACCGGGTCAGCTCGTCGATGGTCCGCACGCTTGGGGTGGCAACCCGCTCGGCCGCCGGCACCGGTTTGTCCGGCTCATCCCCCGGCGGCGGCGGGACGCACTCGGCCTTTTCCGTATTGGCCGCATACGCGCATTGCGGGCAGTGGACGACCGCAGCCTCGCCGGCTTCGGCCAACACCATGAACTCATGGGTCACATTGCCGCCGATGGCCCCCGGGTCCGCTTCCACCGCCCGGACGTCAAGCCCCATGCGCTGGAACGCCCGGGTGTAGGCGTCGTACATCTTGGCGTAGCTTTCGTCCAATCCCGCCTCGTCCCGGTCGAACGAATACAAGTCCTTCATGATGAACTCCCGGCCCCGCATCACGCCGAACCGGGGCCGGATTTCGTCCCGGTACTTGTTGGCGATCTGGTAGAGCAAAAGCGGCAGCTGGCGATACGACCGGACTTCTGCCCGTACCAGGGCGGTGATCAGCTCTTCGTGGGTGGGGCCGAGGCAAAACTCCCGCCCGTGGCGGTCCTTCAACCGGAACATCTCGTCGCCGTATTCGGTCCATCGGCCCGTCTCCCGCCACAGCTCCGCCGGTTGAACGATGGGCATCAAGAGCTCTTGACCGCCTTTGTTGTCCATTTCCTCCCGCACAATGTTCATGATCTTTTGCAGCACCCGCCATCCCAAAGGCAGGTACGTGTACATGCCGGCGGCCGTCTTGCGCAACAGCCCCGCCCGCAACATGAGCTGATGGCTGACGATCTCCGCTTCCCCGGGCGTCTCGCGCAGCGTCGGCGCGAGCAGCTGGGACATGCGCATGGAACATCCTCCTTGATCGGCCGGGTCCTTCACCCGAACAAACGCGTGAGATCCAGGTAGAACACGAACGCCATCAAGGCCAACAGCACCGTCAAACCGACAAACTGGGCCACCCCCTGGTGCTCGGGGGCCAGGGGCTTGCCCCGCACCGCTTCGATGAGCAGAAACAACAGCCAGCCCCCGTCCAGCACCGGAATGGGCAGCAAGTTGACCAGCGCCAAGTTGACGTTTAGGACCGCCGTGAACAACAAGAGATATCCGATGCCCGACCGGGCCGACTCGCCCAACCCTACGACGATGCCGATAGGCCCTGCGACGCTGTCCCGCACTTGCTCGGCAGGGGTCTGGCCGGAGACAATGCCGCCCAGCCATCGGATGAGCGACCACGTCCACTGAGCCGTGTCCCGCACAGCCTGCACGACGGACTGCCCGATGGGCAGCCGTTCTTTCCCGGCCGTGGCTCCGCCCATCACGGTCACACCGATGAGCACCCGTCCCGTTTGGGGATCCCTGGCCGCGAGCACCGGCACCCGCAGCTCGCGGCCGTCCCGCTCGATCACGATCTCCACCGTTTGGTCCGGAAACTGCTGTAACGTGCCGGTCAAGTCGGCCAGGTTGTGGACCGGGTTGCCCTCCACCGCGATGATTCGATCACCTGGGAGAATCCCCGCGGCCTGCGCGGGACTCCCCGGCAAAACGTCGGCCACCTTGAACGGCACTTCAACGGCCGCGTAAAACACGATCAAAAGGACGACCGCCAGCGCGAAATTGGCCAAGGGCCCAGCGGCGATGGTGGCCATTCGCTGCCACAGCGGCTTGTTCTGGAAGTTGCGGTGATCCTCAGGGTCGATCTCCTCCGCCGGGTCTACCGCCGCGTCCATTCCGGCCAGTTTCACAAACCCGCCCAGCGGAAAGATCCGCAGCGAGTAGCGGGTTTCGCCCCGCTTCCACTGGAAAACCGCCCGGCCGAAGCCGATGGCGAACTCGTGCACTTTCACGCCCACCCGGCGGGCGACGAGAAAATGCCCCAGTTCATGAACGAGAACGATGGTCCCGAACACGACCGCGAACGGCAACACCCAGCCGGCAAACAAATCCCACAGGGTCGTGGCGTTCAACGTCAGCTCTCCCCCCAATGGACCCTACAGGGCGGCCGCGGCGCTGACCGTCCGGGCTCGCCGGCGAGCCCACTCGTCAGCGGCGACGATGGACTCCAGCGTCGCCCGCTCCACCCGGTGATCGCTCATCACGCCGGCGACGATCCGGGCAATGTCCGTAAAACGGATCTGGCGGCGGAGAAACATCTCCACGGCCTCTTCGTTGGCCGCGTTGAGCACTGCGGGCATGGTACCCCCGACCTTGGCTGCCTCGTAGGCCAGCTCCAGCGCCGGGAACCGCTGCCGGTCCGGCTCCTCAAAGGTCAAGTTCCCCACTTGGGCCAAAGACAACCGGCGGACCGGCGACGAAAGCCGCCGGGGGTACAGCAATGCGTACTGGATCGGGATGCGCATATCCGTCGGCCCGAGATGGGCCAGGATCGACCCGTCCACGAGCTCCACGCACGAATGAACGATGCTTTGCGGATGGATGACGACCTCGATCCGGTCCAACGGCGTCCCGAATAGCCAATGGGCTTCGATGACTTCGAGCCCTTTGTTCATCAACGTCGCCGAGTCGATGGTGACCTTGGCTCCCATCCGCCACGTCGGATGCCGCAGCGCCTGCTCCGGCGTGACGCTCGGCAGCGCCTCGGCGGGCGTTTGGCGAAACGGCCCGCCCGAAGCGGTCAAAATGAGCCGGAAGACCGCTTCGGTCTCCTCGCCCTTAAGACACTGGAAGATGGCGCTGTGCTCGCTGTCCACGGGCAACACCCGCGCACCCGACTTGCGGGCGGCTTCCATGATCAGCGAGCCGCCGGCGACCAGGACCTCTTTCGTGGCCAGGGCCACATCTTTGCCCGCCCGGATCGCAGCCAGCGTCGGCAACAGCGCGCCCGCGCCCGGCATGGCCATCACCACCAGGTCGACGCTGGGGCGGGTCACCAGTTCTACCAACGCCTCGCGTCCGGACGCGACCGTGATCCGATCGTCCCCGAGCCCCTCTTTGACCGCCTTCGCGGCTGTCGCATCGGCCATGACTACGTGGCGGACATGCTTCCGGACGAATTCCGGCTTGAGCTCGGCAAGCAGTGCCTCGGCCCGCCGTCCCCCGGCTAAACCGACAACCCGCACCATTTCCGGGTGGTGCCGCGCCACTGCCAGCGTCTGGCGGCCGATGGATCCCGAGGCCCCCACGATCACGATGGATTTCGGCTTCAATCCGCCACCTCCGTGTCGTTGCGTCCGTATTATACCACAGCGCCGCAAAGCCCGTCCAAGCTTCACCGGCGGGGCAAGCCGGGCAAGACCGCCACCACCAGAAACGCCTTGATAACCACCAGGACAAGCGGGCCAAGGATAAACCCCGCGACTCCGGTGACTTGCACCGCGGCGTACATGGCCATCAGCGTGGGCAGAGGATGCAACCCCAACCGGGTCCCCACAATCTGGGGTTCGCCCATTTGGCGGCCAACCACAAGCAGCAGGTACAACCCCCCTACGGCCACCGCCCGCCACACGTCGCCTCGAAAAGCGTACATCAAGCTTACGGGCACAAGGACCCCTCCGGGTCCGATCATCGGAACCAAGTCCAATGCCGCGGCCACGATCCCGAGAAGCCACGCGTACGGAACGCCTGTGATGGCCAGTCCCGCTACCGCCCCGGCGCCCGTGAGGCAAACTAGGATCAACTGGGCCCGGAGAATGGCCAACATGCCGCCGAAGATTTCGTCCCGCAACCGCACCACGCTCCCGCGCCACTCAACGGGGACGACTTGCAGCACCGCAGACCACAGGGCCTGCCGGTCCCGGCTGATGAAGTAGGTGGCCAGTCCCGAGACGAGGAGGAGGAACAGGAACCGGGGTGCGCTCCTGACGGCGGCCAAGGCCGCATTGACCGCGGCACCGGCCCAGCGGGTCAGCGGTTCCGCATCAACCGCGAGATGATCCCAAGGATGGGGCAAGCCGGCCATCCAGCGATCCGCCCGATCCGCGAGTGCCTCGAAGGCTTGCACGAGGGCGGATGCCATCCGGGGCAGTTCTCCCAACAGCCGCTCAAGGTCGGCGGCCAGATTTACAAGCAGCAGGGCCACCGCACCGATTAGGCCGAACAAGCAAACGGACAAGACGAAAACGACGGCCGGTCCCCGGCCTACCCGCCCCAGGCGGTGGAGCCGGTTGACCATCGGATCGATGACCGCGGCCAGCATCGTCGCCACAAGAAACGGACTGAAGTACGCCCAGGCGTAGCGAAAGGCCACGGCGATGAGGGCCGAGCCTATCAGGCCCGTGACGAGAACTCGCTCCTTGCGCCTCACCGACGCGGTCCCCTAGACCAGCAGGAAGAAGTAATAGACGGTCGGCGCCACCACAAGCAGGCTGTCGAACCGGTCCAAAATCCCGCCGTGCCCGGGCAAAAGCCCTCCCGCGTCCTTAACGCCCGCCTCCCGCTTGAAAGCCGATTCCAGCAAGTCGCCCAGCTGGGCTGCGAGCGGGACCAGCGCCGCCAGCGCGGCAGCCCGGGAAAGCGGTAAGGCGGCCGCAAACACGCCTGCCAGCAACACCGCGACAAACCCGCTCACCCACCCTCCTACCGCACCAGAGACGGTCTTGGCGGGGCTCAAGCCCGGCGCCAGCCGGCGGCCGCCCAACAGCCGCCCGGTGAAAAAGGCCCCCGTATCCGTCGCCCAAGTCCCCAATACGGCCAGCAGGGTGAGGCTCAACCCGCCCGGCTCCACCGACCGCAGGAGGATCAGGTGGCTGAGCAGCCCGGGCACGTACAACAAGCCCAAGACGACGCTGCCGCCCCCGGCCATCGGCCGGCGGGACGAGAACGCTTCCCGGAACAGCGCGTATAAACCTGCGGCCAAAAACCATGCCCCAACGCCCAATGCCGCACCGGCCGGCCCCTTGGCAGCATTGTACGCTCCGGCCAGTATCGCTAGACCCCCGCCCAACAAGGCGTCTTTAGCCACCGGTACGCCAAGGAGGGCTTGGGACAAGTTCTTCCACTCAAGCAGCCCCAAGAGCGCGATGACGGTCACGACGCCGCTCCACCAGGGATCGCCCAAGATGGCTGCGGCCAAAAACGCCGGCCCGCCGATCAGCGCGGTGATGACTCGGGACCGCACCCGCGCGGCCTCCTCTAGACGCGCCCAAACCGCCGCTGGCGGCGCTGGTAATCGACGATAGCTTCAAAGAAATGGACCCGGTTGAAATCCGGCCAATAGACGGGCGTGATCCACAGCTCCGCGTAGGCCAGTTGCCAGAGAAGGAAATTCGAGACCCGGTGCTCCCCGCCGGTTCGAATGATGAGGTCCGGATCGGGCAGTCCGGCCGTATACAAATAGGAAGCGAACGTGCTCTCGCCGATCTCTTCCGGGCGAAGCCGGCCTTGAAGCACGTCGCGAGCCAAAAGACGGGCTGCCCGGGCGATCTCCGAGCGGCCGCCATAGTTGAGGGCGATGCACAACGTCATGCGTTCCTCATCGGGCCGAAGCTTTACGGCGTCCTCGAGCTTTCGCCGGACGGCCGCGGGCAGCCGGTCCGGATCGCCGATGATCCTGAGCCGAACCCCGTGTTCGGTGAGCCGGGGAAGTTCCCGATCGATGACATCGAGCAACAAGTCCATCAGAAAACCGACTTCTTCTTCGGGCCGTTCCCAGTTTTCCGTCGAGAACGCGTAGACGGTGAGGTAGCGGATGCCGAGGTCGCCGCAGGCTTCCACCGCCGCCCGCAAGGCGCTGACGCCGGCCCGGTGGCCCTCCACCCGCGGCAAGGAGCGGCGGGTCGCCCAGCGGCCGTTGCCGTCCATGATAATGGCGACGTGGACCGGAAGGCGCTTCCGATCAATGGCTGCCAAAAGCCTGGCCTCGCCGGGCTCGGCGGCCATCCCGACCAAAGCCCCGTCTCCGGTCACTTGAGGGGTAGAGGCGTTGGGCATGGAACACTTCCCTCGACTTCCGGCACAATGGTCAGCACCACTTCACCGCCGCTTTCCATCTTCTGGCGGGCGACCCGCCAGCGGCAGGCGCCGGCGGACGCAGGAGAGCCGGCCGGCCGCAGCGTGACCGTAATGCCGACCGCGGCCAGGACGCTGCAGGCGGCGGCCACATCCCAGGCGAGTACGTCGACGGCCGGGGAAGGCTTCAAATCTCCAGGATCTCCTTCTCCTTGGCCGCCACCAGCTGGTCGATCTGCTGGATGTAGCGGTCGGTCATCTCCTGGACCTGACCTTGCGCCCGTCGACAAGCGTCTTCGGACAGCTTTCCGTCTTTCTCCATCTTCCGCAGGGCGTCGTTGACCTCCCGCCGCACGTTGCGGACCGCAATCCGCTTATCCTCCGCCTCCTTGCGGGCGATGCGAGCCAGCTCCCGGCGGCGGTCCTCCGTCAGCTGGGGCAACTGGATGCGCAACACAGCCCCGTCGGAGGTGGGCGTCAGGCCTAAATCGGACTTCAAGATAGCCCTTTCGATGTCTTTCAGACTGTTGCGGTCCCACGGCTGCACCACCAGGAGTCTCGCCTCCGGCACGGTGATGGACGCGAGCTGGGGCAGAGGCGTCGGGGTCCCATAGTATTCCACCATCACCCGCTCAAGCAGGGCCGGATTGGCCCGCCCCGTGCGAAGGCTCGAAAGCTCCCGGCGGCACGCCTGAACCGCCTGCTTCATCTTTTCCTCCGCTTGGCGCAGCAAGTCTTGGACTGCCTGTTCCATAGCTGTCCCCTTCACCTCCCACTTTGGTGCCCACCCGCTCGCCGAGACATGCTCTGACGATGTTTTTGGGCTCGTTGAAATCGAACACCACAATAGGAATCCCGGTGTCCATGCACAGCGACGTGGCCGTGGAGTCCATGACGCCAAGCCCTTTGTTGAGCACGTCGATGTAGGGCACGAACTCGAACTTGCGCGCTTTCGGATTGGTGCGCGGATCCGAATCGTAGACTCCGTCCACACCGCGCTTGGCCATCAGGATGACCTCTGCCTCAATCTCGGCCGCCCGCAGGGCCGCCGTCGTGTCGGTGGAAAAGTACGGGTTTCCGGTTCCGGAGGCGAAGATGACCACCCGGCCCTTTTCAAGGTGCCGGATTGCCCGACGCCGGATGTAGGGTTCGGCGATCTGGCGCATCTCAATGGCGGTCAGCACCCGGGTCTCCACGCCGATCTTTTCCAGGGCGTCCTGTAAGGCCAAGGCGTTGATGACGGTGGCCAGCATGCCCATGTAGTCCGCCGTGGCCCGATCCATCCCCCGGTGGCTGCCGCTGGTCCCGCGCCAGATGTTGCCACCGCCTACGACCACCGCGACCTGCACGCCGAGCCCGTGAACTTCTCGGATCTGCCCGGCGATGAGGTTGAAGACGTCCAGTTCCAGCCCGAAGCCGGATTCGCCCGCCAGCGCCTCGCCGCTAAGCTTGAGCACGACACGCCGGTACACGGGTTGCCCACTCATTTGGCTGTCGCTCTCTCCCCGGAGTGTTTCTTGCCGGCGGGCGCGATTCCTGTCTTAGGGCGCACCCGACCGTCGCACCGGCTCGCCGGGGGCGGTCCGGTGTCTTGTCCTCGCGATTGAGGGAGCCTCATGGCTCCCTCTTGCACGGCTTTTCTGTCTACGGTGCCAGCCCCTCGCCCCGTTCGAAGCGGGCGAACCGCCGCACCGTAATATTTTCCCCTAGCGTCGCGATTTTCTCGCGGATCAGCTCGCTGATCGTCTTGTCCGGGTCCTTGATGAACGGCTGCTCCAGGAGGCAAACTTCCTTGAAAAACTTCTCCAGCCGGCCCTCGACGATCTTGTCGACTACCCGCTCGGGCTTCCCCTCGTTGAGCGCGGCCGTCCTGTAGATGCGCCGCTCCTCTTCCAGCACGCTTTCCGGCACGTCCTCCCGCGCGACGTACTGGGGCTTGGCCGCGGCCACCTGCATGGCCAGGTCCCTCACGAGCTGGCGGAACTCTTCGGTTTTGGCCACGAAGTCGGTCTCGCAGTTGACCTCGATCAACACCCCGACGCGTCCCCCGGGGTGGATGTAGCTGTCGACCAGGCCGTCGGCCGCAACCCTTCCCGCCTTCTTGGCTGCTGCCGCGAGGCCCTTTTCCCGCAAGTACGCAACGGCCTTTTCCATGTCCCCGCCGGTCTCTTCCAGGGCCCGCTTGCAGTCCATCATGCCCGCCTGGGTTCGTTCCCGCAACTCCTTGACCATCTGCGGCGTAACTTGCGCCATCAGGCTGCTCCTCCTTGGATCAGACCTCCACCAACTCGGCCCCTTTGGCCTCCGCATCCTCGGCCTGCTGCTCCTGCCGGCCTTCTCGCCCTTCCAGCACCGCGTCGGCCATCTTGCTTGTGAGCAGCCGAACCGCCCGGATGGCGTCGTCGTTGCCGGGGATGACGTAGTCGATCAAATCGGGATCGCAGTTGGTGTCCACGATGGCGATGATGGGGATGCCCAGCTTGCGCGCTTCGTGGACGGCGATCTTCTCCTTGCGGGGGTCGACGATGAACACCGCATCCGGCAACCGGTTCATTTCCCGGATGCCGCCCAAGTACCGCTGGAGCTTTTCCTTCTCCTTGCGCAGCTGCATGACTTCCTTTTTGGGCAGGCGCTCGAAGGAGCCGTCGGTTTCCATTTGCTCCAGCTCCTTGAGCCGCTGGATCCGGGACTTGATGGTCTGGAAGTTGGTCAGCATGCCCCCGAGCCACCGCTCGTTTACGTAGAACATGCCGCAACGCTCGGCTTCTTCCCGCACCGTGTTGTGGGCCTGCTTCTTTGTGCCGACAAACAGCAGGATGCCGTCCCGCTGGCTCAGCTCCCGCACGAACTTGTAGGCTTCTTCCACCTTGCGGACGGTCTTTTGCAGGTCGATGATGTAAATTCCGTTCCGCTCGGTGAAGATGTATTGAGCCATCTTGGGGTTCCAGCGGCGGGTCTGGTGGCCGAAATGAACCCCCGACTCCAGCAATTGCTTCATGGAGATGACGGCCAACTCTCCACCTCCTCCCTCATGGTTTTGCCTCCGCCTCCTTCATCCCCTCCGGCGACCGCGAGCGCGGCACCCGCCGGACGGTCCCGAGGCGTGTGGAATAACACACCAAACGGTAGTATAACACAGCGATCCGGGGCCATCAACTGCGGCCTGCCCGGGAGAGGCCTCGGATGAGCTCCACCTCGTCCCGGCCGATCCCCAGCTTTTGCGCGACGGCTGCTGGATCCAACCCTTGATCGAGGAGCTCGTTGACGGACGCCCACAGGCGCTGTCGCCGGGCCGAGGCATCGCCATCGCCCGTCTCCGGTTCCGCCCGCGCGCGATCGCCCTGGCCGGCTCCATTCCCCGGCGAAGTCTGAGCAAGCGGAGAAGCCCAACGGTGGGCGGCCACGGCCCGGGCTTCGGCTTCCGCGATGCGCTCAAGGGCTGCCTGGCCCCGGGATTCGATTTCCTCAAGCCACGCGTCCCGCAAAAGCTCATCATCGCGGGACGTCCCAAGGCGCGCCCGCAGCCGGGCGTCAGCCCGGGCTCGGAGAGCTACGGCGAGGGATACCAGGGAAATGGTCAGCGATAAGCACGCAACGGCTACCGAAAGTGCGATCATCGAGCATCAAACCCGTACGTCGACCCGGCCGCCCAGCGTCGAGCCCTTCCGGGAAGCCGCGGGCCGCTCCGGATCCCGGCGGGCGGGTTCGCCGGCCGCCCCCCGGCCCGCCCGGGATACCCGGCGGCGGTTCCGATCGGCCTGAACTTGCCCGGCCATGGCCAGAGATTGCTGGTGCGCCTCCGCCTGCTGGGCCGCGGGCGGGATGCGCGCCAGCTCGGCCATCCGGGGCAAAAGCACTTGCAGATCGGGAAACTGAACGCCCACCGTTCGCACCTCCCCGACGCCGGCGGCCAGCGCCTCCGGCGCGATTTTTTTCAATTTTACGCCCCACGCCTGGAACCGGTCAACTGACCAAAGAGTCCCGGAACCGCCAGAGCCTGGCCCTCAGGCGCACGATAGCCTTGGTGTGGAGTTGACAAACCCGGGACTCCGACACCCCGAGGACCCGCCCGATCTCCTTCAACGTCAGCCCTTCATAATAGTACAGCGTGACGACGAGCCGCTCCCGCTCCGGCAAACTTTCGATGACTTCCCCCAAAAACCGCTCGACCTCTTCCGCCTCCAGGGCGGCTCCCGGTTCCTCGGCGGCCGCATCCTCGAGCATTTGGCCGAGGCTCAGCGGGTTGTCGTCGTCGGGGTCCCGGGACCACAGCTCTTCCAAGGAAACCAGGGAGGCTCCTCGAAGCTCCGCGAGCAGCTCCGAATACTGCCGCGGGTCCATGTTCAGCGCGGCCCGGATTTCCGCGTCGGTAGCCGCGCGGCCCAGGCGAGCTTCCAGTTCGGCCACCGTCCGTTCCAGCTCCCGCGCCTTCTGGCGGACGCTCCTGGGAACCCAGTCGTTGGCCCTCAAGCCGTCGATCATCGCTCCCCGGATTCGGGCGATGGCGTATGTCTCGAATTTGACTCCCCTTTTCGGATCGAACTTTTCCACCGCGTCGACGAGGCCGAAGATGCCGTAGCTAATCAAATCTTCCGCGTCGACGCTGGACGGAAGCCCCACTGCGACCCGCCCGGCCACGTATTTCACCAGCGGAGCGTAGTGAATGATCAATTGCTCCCGCGCGGCCGGGCTGCCGCGGGCCCGGTACTCTTCCCACAGCCGTTCGACCGGAACATCGTTCCCTTCCAAATTACGCCATCCCCTTTTTCCGCAGCTCGATCTGGCGCTGGAAGGCGAAGCGGATGACATGCCTCCGGTCTTTGTCCGAGATGTCGGTAAACTCTATGGCAAGGCGCCACCCGGTCCCGTCTTCCGCTTTTTCCATCCGGCGAACCGCACCCGTCGCCCGAACGTCTCGCGAGGGCAAGGACAGCACGATTTCGACCGGCTGGTCGCGGTCCAACGACTCGGGCAACACCACCTGGCAGCCGCCGCCGCTGACGTTAACGGTCTTGCCTTCCAACCACTCCGCTTCGTCCGGCGTTTGGGGCCGCACCGCCACGGCCAAAAATGCCGGCACGCGAACATAATGGCGCATTTGAATGCGGTGCCACTGGTCCGGCATCCGCAGGAACACGAGAGGCAACGGGTCGACCGTTGCTCCGACCACTTCGGTGACGGCCCGGTAAACCCCTTCACCCGGCGGCTTGGAGCGGCGCACCTCAAGCTCAAGCCCGGTTCCTCTGGGAAGAGCAATGGGCTGTCTTTGAACCATGGGACGCTGAATGGCCACGGACGTCTCCGACACGTCTTCCACCCGGGAGACGTACGTCACCGGCTCAGGTTCGCTCAACAGCCGCAGCCAGATGCGCTCGCCGATGACCAGCGGTTCGCGCATCATTGCCACCTCCCTCCGGCGCTACCGCGCCAACCGCAGGATTCGCTGTAAGAACCCAGCCACCCCCGTCGGTTCCGGCTGCTTGAAGCCGGACAGCTTATCCGCCATGGAGGCGACGGCCCTGGAAGCCGGCGCATGGGGACTGGCCAGCACGAAAGGCTCCTGGCGCTGCACGGCCCGGACGACCGCTTCGTCCCGAGGGATAGTGCCCAAATGCTCCAGCTGAACGCCCAAAAACCGCCGGGCCACCGTGGACAGTCGCTCAAAGACAGCCTCCCCTTCGCGCAGCGACGGCGCCATGTTGACTGCCACAAGAAGGCGTACATCCGCTCGCCGCGTCGCGACTACCTTAATGACCGAATAGGCGTCCGCCAGGGACGTCGGTTCCGGGGTGGTGACCACGATGAGCTCCTGGCTGGCCAGGTTGAACGCCATCACCTGCCGGCCGATGCCCGCGCCGGTGTCGAGCAGCAAAAGGTCAAGCGAGTCATCCAAGCTTTCCAGCGCGCGAATGAAGCGCTCCAACCGCCACTGGCTCAGGTTGGCCAGCTCGAACACCCCCGAGCCGCCTGCGAGGACCTTGAGCCCTTTTGGTCCCTCCACCATCACTTCCGCCAGCGACCGTTCCCCGGAGAGCACGTGGCTGAGCGTGAAGGGCGGATCGATGCCGAGGACGATGTCGACGTTGGCCAGCCCCAGATCGGCATCGAGCAAGGCGACCCGCTGACCCCGGCCGACCAAGAGCAAGCCAAGGTTGGCGGCCAGGTTCGTCTTGCCGACACCGCCTTTGCCGCTCGTCACCGCGACGACGCGGGCCCGCTGCCGCGCCCGCCGGGCCGCTTGGACCATTTCCCGCAACGGTTGGGCCTGGTCGGTCATGGCTTGTCCCCCAATAAAAGCCGCGCCAGGTGGCGCGCGTCCGCGATCTCGATGTCGTCCGGCACGGTTTGGCCGGTGGTCAAGTACGAAAGCGGCTTGCCCGCCAGGCGGGGCAGCATGTACAAGGGGCCCAGCGCCGTGGACTCATCGAGTTTGGTGACGATCAGGCGTTCATATCCGGTGTCGGCGAACCGGGTCACGATCTCTTCCATGTCCCGGACCCGGGTGGTCGCGCTGATAACCAGGTGGACCTCGGCCTCGGGCAGCGCTTCCAGAAACGAGCGCAGTTCCGCCATGTGCATCGCGTGCCGGTGGCTCCGCCCGGCGGTATCGATGAGCACCAGTTCGTTTTGGGACAGCTCGTCCACGGCCCGGCGCAGCTCGGCCGGCGTATAGGCCACTTTGAGTTCGATTCCGATCAGGTTGGCGTACGCCCGCAACTGGTCCACGGCAGCGATCCGGTACGTGTCGACGGTCACCAAACCCACGGACCGTTTGGCCAGCATGGCGAAATTCGCGGCCAGCTTCGCGATGGTGGTCGTCTTGCCGACCCCCGTCGGACCAACCAGCGGGACGATCACCGGCTTGCGGGAAAAGTCCCACGGCGGCACGGTCGCAATGCCAGAGGCCACCTGTTCGGCCAGCTCCTCCCAAGCCCGGGAGCTGTCGCTGTCGTCCGGGCAAGAGGCCCTGGCCCGCTCGATGAGCGCCTGGCATTCCTCCTCCGGTACGTCTTGCTGCCTCAGGCGCAAAAGCGCCTCCTTCCACACCGTCGGTTGGCTCGCTTGCTCTTGTGAGCGTTCGCCCACGAGCTGGCGCAACGACCGGATCTCCTCCTGAAGCGACCGCAGCGCTTCCGCGGTAGCTTCCTGGGCCCGCTCCAGCTCCTTTTTCCGCTTCGCTCCGGCAGGGCGGCCGGGTTCCACGGCCGCGATAACCTCCACCCGGGGCTTGCCGAGCAATCCTAGAAAGCCCCCCCGCCGCAAGCGACGGGTGTGCAAGATGACCGCTTCGTCGCCGAAGTCTGCTTTAATGCGCGCAATCGCTTGCTGCATCGTGCTGGCCACGTACTTCTTAATCCGCACCGCCGAGGCTCACCATCCCCACAGCCCGGAGTTCCACGCCCGGGGCCACCTCGCTGTAGGACATGACCGCCAATCGGGGCAAGTGCCGCTGGATCAGCCGCCGGAGCGGCGCGCGCAACGGCGGCGGGCAGAGCAGGACGGGTGGCGTCCCGCCGCTCATCCCCGTCTCCCACGCCTTGGCCAACCGCTCGACGAACAGCTGGGCCCGCTGGGGCTGCCATGCGAGGACGTTCCCTTCCTGGACCGCCTCCCGCAACTCTTCTTCCAGCGCCGGATCCAGCGTGATGGCCGGCAACACCCCGTCCTCCGAGGCGTACAGGCGCGACAGCTGGGGCGCCAATCCTTGCCGCACCGCCTCGGTCAAGGCGTCCACATCGCGGGTTACCCGCGCCGCATCCGCCAAGGTTTCGAGGATCACGACCAGATTGCGGATAGGCACGCCTTCCCGGAGCAGATTTTGCAATACGCGCTGGATCTCCCCGACGCTCAACAGGTCGGGAACCAATTCCTCGACAACGGCAGGAAATTCCTCCTTCACCTTGTCCAATAGCGTCTTCGTGTCCTGGCGACCCAACAAGTCGGCAGCGTGTTGCCGGATCACCTCGGTCAGGTGAGTGGCCAGCACCGCCGAGGCGTCCACGACCGTGTAGCCCGCCTGCTCCGCGGCGGCCCGCTGTTCTGCCGTGATCCACAAGGCTGGCAGCCCAAAGGCGGGCTCCCGGGTTTCGATGCCTGAAATTTTCATCCCCGTGCCGCCGTCCATGGCCAGATAGTGGGAAGGCATCAGCTCTCCGCGGCCGACTTCGACGCCTTTGATGCGGATGACGTATGCGTTGGCGCTGAGCTCCATGTTGTCCCGGATTCGAATGGAGGGCACCACGATGCCAAGCTCCAGGGCGATCTGGCGGCGGATGAGGGTGATGCGCTCCAATACGTCGCCGCCTTGCTCGGTGTCCACCAGCGGGATGAGCCCGTAGCCGATTTCCAGCTCCATCGGGTCCACCTGGAGCAAGCCTAGGACGCTTTCCGGCCGCCGCTCAGGCTCCGGTTCCGGTTGCGCCGCGGCCGCCGCCTCTCGTCCAGCATCGGCGTCCCGTTGAGTGGCAACGCCGACGCCGGCCAACGTCAGGGCCAGCACGAGAAACGGCACGGTGGGAAGGCCGGGCAACAGCGCGAATCCAAACAGCACGCCCCCTGCTACAAGGAGCACCCGGGGATCGGAAATGAGCTGCCGGGCCACATCGGAGCCCATGTTGGTCTCGGACGCCGCCCGGGTGATGATGATTCCGGTTGCCGTTGAGATGAGCAAGGCCGGTATCTGGCTGACGAGGCCGTCGCCCACGGTCAAAAGCGTGTAGCGCTGAAGGGCTTGTGCGATCTCCATGCCCCGCTGTCCGACGCCCACGGCGAATCCTCCGAGGATGTTCACCAGGGTGACCACCAGTGACGCAATGGCATCGCCTTTGACAAACTTGCTCGCGCCGTCCATCGCCCCGTAAAAGTCCGCTTCCCGCTGGATGTTTTGCCGCCGCTGGCGGGCCTCGTCTTCGTTGATGAGCCCCGCGTTCAAGTCCGCGTCGATGCTCATTTGCTTGCCGGGCATCGCGTCCAGCGTGAAGCGCGCGGCCACTTCTGCCACCCGTTCCGCGCCCCGGGTGATGACGATGAACTGGATGATCACCAAAATGAGAAACACGACGAAGCCAACGACGTAGTTGCCGCCGATGACGAAATTGCCGAAGGCCTGAATGATGCTGCCCGCGTAACCTTCAAGCAGGATGAGCCGCGTCGTGCTCACGTTGAGCGCCAGGCGAAACAAGGTCAAGACCAACAGCAGGGCTGGGAAAACCGAAAACTGCAGCGCCTCTCGCACGTTCATGGTGAGCATGAGCACAAGCAGCGAGAGGCTGATGTTGACCGCGAGAAGCAAGTCGATGAGCGCCGCCGGAAGCGGGACCACCATCATGACGAGGATCAAGACCACGCCGGCCACGATGGCAAGGTCGCTGTGCCGCTGCCCCGCTTCCCACAAGGCCCGGCGGGATTGGCTTGCCAAGCGGTTCACCTCCTCTTGCCCCGCACCCGGTAGACGAACGCCAAAACGTCCGCGACGGCCCGGTACAGCTCCACCGGGATAGGGCTGCCGACCTCAACCCCGTCGTACAGGGCCCGGGCTAACCCGGGATCTTCCACGAGAGGTACGCCGTGTTCCTCGGCCAACTCCCGAATGCGGCGGGCGATGGGGCCCGCCCCCTTGGCCACGACCACCGGGGCTTCCATGGTGGAGGCGTCGTAGCGCAACGCCACCGCTAGGTGCACCGGATTCGTGATCACCACATCCGCGGTCGGGACCGCCTGCATCATCCGCCGCGCGGCCAGCTGCCGCTGCCGCTGGCGAATGCGGGCCCGCACTTGCGGGTCGCCTTCGGACTGCTTGATGTCTTCCCGCACCTCCTGCCGGCTCATGCGGAGGTGCCGCTCGTGCTCCAAGCGCTGGTACCAGTAGTCCAGCGCGGCGACGGCCAAAAGCGCAATCCCCGCTCCGATGCCGACCCGAAACGCGGCGCCGCCGACGACGGCCGCGGCCTCGGCCGGGTTCAGACGGACCAGGCCGGGCAATACTTTGGCCACATCCCGGGCTTCGTCCCAAGCGATCCAGCCGATGACCCCGACCTTGATCGTCGATCGGAGCAGGTCCACCAGCGCTCGCCGGGAAACGATGCGCTTGAGCCCGGCCAGCGGATTGAGGCGGTCCAATCGGGGCCGAAGCCCTTCACCCGAGAGCGGTACGCCGCCCTGTATCACCTGGCTCACCACGCCGGCCAAAGCGCCCACCGCCATCAAGGGGGCCACCAGCGACACGGCGCGAAGGAGCATGTCCAAAAACATTGCCCGCACGGCTTCCTCGTCGGGCTGCCACCCGACCGAGCCGGCGAGGTAGCGGCGGGTGAGCTCCAATGCCCCGGATCCCAGACTCCCGGCCAGCCCGTACACCGCTCCGAACCCGGCAAGGAGCACCAGGGCCGTCCCAAGCTCCGTCGTGCGGGCCACCTGCCCCCGCCGGCGGGCTTCTTCCCGGCGCCGGGGCGTCGGGGCCTCGGTCTTCTCATCGGCAAACCTCTGCAGGGAAAAATTCAGAGCGCCGCCAAGAAGCTCCAGAGCCAGCGCATCATGTCGCCGTTGTCGCCAAAGACCGCTGCCAAAACCCCGACGTACACCGGCAAGGCCAAAAGAGCGGCCGCGATGCCGAGGACGACCTTGATGGGAAATCCGGTGATGAACACGTTGATTTGCGGCACCGCCCGGCTGAGGATACCCAAGGCCACATCGGCCAGGAACGCAGCGGCGATGACCGGCAGTGCGAACCGGAATGCGAAGGCGAACATTCCGCCGACGACCGACACCGCCGTTTCTGCGACGCTGCCGTGCCACACCGCGCTGCCGATGGGGATCAGCCGGTAACTGGCAGCAAGCGATCGCAACACCGTGTGATGGCCGTTGATGACGAAAAAGATCAGCGTCGCAAGAACATGAAAAAATTGTCCCATGATGGGCACCTGCATCCCGAGTTGCGGGTCGAGAACGTTGACCATGCCAAACCCGATCGGCACGTCCATCAAATGCCCTGCCACCTGTAACGCCCAAAACGCCAGGGAGACCGCGAATCCCATGACCAGCCCCACCGCCGTCTCCCGGACGAGCACGACGGCTAATTCCCCGAGATCGCCCGGAACCGGCACCGGGTCTACAGCCGTGTACAGAAGGACGGCGGTGAGCGCCGCAAGTCCGATCCTCGCGTGCAGCGGAACGCCAGGACCGCCGAAGATGGGCAACGCCGTGAGCAACGCGGCGGTTCTGGCCAGGATGAAGAGGAACAGCAAAAGTTCTTCCGGCGCCAGCCATGGCCCCATTCCATCCTACCCCGCGAACGTGTGCAAATTGCCCAGGAGGCGAACGCTGAAGTCCACCATCACCCGAAGCATCCACGGACCGAACAAGACCGCCGCGCCCAGCACCGCGACGATCTTCGGAATGAACGCCAGCGTCTGCTCCTGGATTTGGGTAGTGGCCTGGAGGATGCTGACAAGAAGCCCGACCGCAAGCCCAAGTCCCAACATGGGCCCTGCTACGAGCAAGACGGTCAGCAGGGCTTCCCGTCCCAGATCGATGACGACCGAGTCCGTCACCGTCGGACCTCCCGGTTATTGGAAACTCATCAAAAGCGACCGGGTGATCAGGTGCCACCCGTCCACCATGACAAACAGCAACACCTTAAACGGCAACGAGATCATGACCGGAGGCAACATGAGCATCCCCATCGACATCAGAGCGCTGGCCACCACCATGTCGATGACGAGAAATGGCACGAACAGCACAAAGCCCAGCTGAAACGCGGTCCTAAGCTCGCTGACGATGAACGCCGGGATCAGTACGTACGTCGGCACATCGTCCGGAGCAGCAGGCGCCCCGTTCCCCGCCAGCTCCACAAACAGCCCCAGATCCTGCTCCCGGGTGTTGCGCAGCATAAAATCCCTGAGCGGCCCGCTTACCCGTTGCAGCGTTTCCTCTTCCGTGATTTCGCCGGCCAGGTAGGGCCGTAGGCCGTCTTCGAAGGCGGCCTGCCAGGTGGGCGCCATCGTAAAGAATGTCAAAAACAGCGCAAGCCCGATGATCACCTGGTTGGGCGGCGTCTGCTGCAGCGCCAGGGCGCTGCGGACGAACGACAAGACGACCACGATCCGGGTAAACGAAGTGAGCATCACGAGTATGGCCGGGGCCAAAGACAGCACCGTCAGCAGCGCGACGATCTGCAGCGTCAGGGCGACGTCGCCCGGACCTTCGGCCGCGGAAATACCCACTTCGAGCCGGGGAAACGGGACCTGCGCCTTGGCCGCTCCAGTCCAAACAACAGCCGGGACCGTTGCCAGGCCCGCTGCGATCCAACGGCTCAACCCGGAGTATCCTCCTCATGGCGCTCCGCGTGCGTTCCCTCTTCGAGCTCCGCGAGGAGCGTCAGCGCTTGGGGCGTCGCCCCAATGAGAAGCCGCCGCCCGGCCACCTCGACAAGGTACAGATGCCGCTGAAGCCCGATGGGCACCGCGTCCACCACCCGGACGGCTCCCCGGCGCACGCCGGGCAACGCATGGCCCATCCAGCGCCGGATCGCATACAGCACGATCGCGAGCAGAGCGAAAACCCCGAGAATGCGCCATCCGACGGCCAGTTCCACTTCCCACGAATCCATTGCCGCCCGGCCTTTACTGCAAGTTTTGGACTCGTTCCATGGGCGTCACAATGGACGTCACCTTAACGCCAAAGTTTTCGTCGATGACGACCACTTCCCCTTTGGCGATGAGCTTGCCGTTGACAAAGACATCGACCGGTTCCCCGGCCAGCTTATCCAGCTCGATCAGGGAACCTTTGCCCAGTTCCAAAACGTCCCGGATGAGCATCCGCCGCCGTCCCAGTTCCACCGTCACTTGCAATGGGACGTCGAGGATGAGGCCTATGTTGGCCGGCTGCGGGGATGGCGGGGAACCTTCCAGGGGAGCGAATTGGGCCGCGTGCACCGTCACGCCGGGAGCCGGTTCGGACTTGGTGCCCGGCGATGCCGGCGCGCCGGTTGGGGCGAGCCGGCGAACCAGATCCGAGGCGATTGCCGACGGCAACACTTCTATCCATGCAAGCTCGCCGCGATCGCTTGCGAGTTCCACCCGCACCACGGTGCACGGCTCCTCATCCTGCAGTGGAAAGCCATCCGGCTTTGCGCAATCCTCCGGGCGAAACCCACCGATCTGGGGCGCCAACCGCACGCCCAGCTCCTGTTCGAGGCCGGTAGCCAGTGCTAGGGCCAACTTATTCAGGATTGCAGCCGGATCCTCGCCCGGAGAAAGCTGCGCCAGCCGCTCCGCGACGGACGAATCCACAATGGTCACCTGTACGCCGGTGACGTCGCCCTGATAGTCCCACCGGGCCACAAGAGGCGTGGTGTACTGCTGGCGGACATCGCCCCAGCGGCTGTTTTCGACCGTCACCGCCTTGACCCGCCATGACTGCCCGGCGATGGGCCGGCTGATCGCGACCGCTCTGTCGAGCGCCCGCTCAAACAGCCCGGATACATCCTCGCTGGACGAAGCAGAAGATTGGGATTCCGCTTGTTCTGATTCGCCTTTGAGAAGGGCATCGATTTCTTCCTGGGAGAGAATATGGTCACTCATCGGTTTCCTCCCCTTCCTGAGGGGCGAACCCCGTAATCTCGACAGCCAGCCGGCTTCCCACCCGCCCCGGCCGGCCGCGGAATTTGGTTCGATCGCCGATATGCACCGGCAGGTCGTCCCCGGTACGGGTCCCCAGCCGGATCACATCCCCCGGTGCCAGGTCCAAAAGCTCCCGCACGGTCACCTCCGCGCGGCCGAGGGTTACAGTGACGTCCACGTGCATCGTCTCGACGCGTTTTTGCAACTGCTGGACGTGCCGGCCCGACTCCGGCGTCTTGGACCCGCCGAACAGGTAGTGGGCGCTCAGCCGCGGGGCTACTGGTTCCAGGACCAGATAAGGCACGCAAATGTTCATCCGGCCGACCACGTCCCGCAGCTGGAAGCGGATGGTGATCACCACGACCATATCCTGAGGCGGGACCAATTGAACGAACTGGGGGTTTCCCTCGAGCCGTTCCAGGCGCGGCTGGATAGGCACCAGGTTCTCCCAGGCCTCGCCGAGTGCAGACACCGTCCGGTCTAAAATGCGGCGCATGACCGTCTGCTCGATTTCGGTCAGCTCCCGCGGCCGGTCTGGCCGGGTGCCGGGTCCCCCCAGCAGCCTGTCGATGATGACGAGGCTCAGATCCGGCGGAATCTCGATCAAGCCGCTGCCTTCCAGGGGCGCGAACGAAAACACGACCAGAAGCGTCGGGCTAGACAGCGACCGGATGAACTCGTCATACGATGTCTGGCTGACGGACACCACTTCCCCGTGGACCATCGTCCGGACGTAGCCCGAAAGATACGTGGCCACCGTGCGGGCGAAGCTCTCGTGGACGATCTGCAGCGTGCGCAGTTGGTCCTTGGAGAATTTGTCCGGCCGGCGAAAATCGTACCGCTTGACGGCGGGACGACCGGTCCGCGGCGTCAACAGGTCGCGCATCGTCATTGCACCACCAGCTCGACGAAAAACACGTCGTCCACCGAACCCTCGGGTAACACCTGGTCGATGGCGTCCTTGAGCGTCTGCTTTAATTGCTCAAGACCCTCGCTGCCTGAGATGGACTCCGGCGTCTGCTGGCGCAATACGGCGATGATCCGGTCCCGAACCTGCGGGTCCCGTTCTTGCACAAGCTCAAGTGTGGCCTGCGAGTCGAGATCCAGCACAATGCCGGTGCGGACGTACCGGGCCGCCGGTACGCCGCCTGCTGACAAATTCACCGTGAACGTCCCCGCGTCAAACATGGGCCCCAGGCTACTTTCCCTCGCCGGTCCGCTCGGGCCCTGCTCCAAATCGCCGCCCATCGGAAGGCCGAGGAACACAAACACCGAATACGTCGTCCCGGCTGCCAGCAAAATCACCAGGGCGATGAGAATGATGAAATTGCGGGCGTCTGCCGCGATTCGCGCCACGTCATGCACTCCCCTTGTTCCGCCCGGGGCTCACTCCTCCAGGTCTAGGCGCAACAACACGATATCCACCCGCCGGTTGCGGGCCCGGTTTTCCGGGGTGTCGTTGTCCACCACCGGGCGGTATTCTCCGTAGCCTGCGGCCGACAGCTTCTGGGGGCTCAGACCGTGTTCCTCGATGAGGTGGCGAATGACGGTGGTGGCCCGGGCGGTGCTTAACTCCCAGTTGGACGGGAACTCCTCGTTGTTGATGGGCCAGTTGTCCGTATGGCCTTCCACCCGGATCGGATTGGGAACCGAACGCAAAAACTCCGCCATCGATGCCAGTACCCGGATCGCTTCCGGTTTCAGATCCGCCTTGCCGAGATCGAACAACACCCCTTCGGCGAACCGGACGATCACGCCCCGCTCGTCCAAGACGAGCTCCACATTGCCTCCAAGACTCCGTTCCCACAGGAACGCCTGGGCCCGGGCGTAAACCTCTTGTAGCTGCGCCTCCAACTCCGGGCGGTAAAAGCTGACATCTTGCAAATCCCAATCCGTGCGGCCTTGCACCGCGTCGTCATCCAAAACGACCCGCAGCCCGCCTTCCAGCACGCCTACCGAGCCCTGGAACGCGGCCAGGATCGACCGGAACCGCTGGACGTCAATTTCGGAAAAGGAGAACAAAAGTACAAAAAAGCACAGCAGCAAGGTCACCATGTCGGAATAGGTGACCATCCACGCGGGAGAACCTTGCTCCCCTTCGCTGCCGCCTTTTCCGACTGGCGTGCGCAGAGGCCTACCGGACATGGGACGTTGCGACGCCTCCTTCCGGCACCTCTACCGCTTGCTGGCGGCGGGCCTTGTCCGAATGGGACAAGAACGCTCGCAACTTCTCTTCGACTATGCGGGGATTTTCCCCTGCCTGAATGGAAAGAATTCCCTCCACCATCATCTGCTTGACCAGCACTTCTTGTTCGCTTTTGATCTTCAGCTTGCCGGCGATCGGGTTGAACACCAAGTTCGCCAGGAGGGCCCCGTAAAACGTCGTCAGAAGCGCGACGGCCAGACCGCTGCCGATGGCGTCGGGGTTGGTCAAGTGGGCCAGCATTTGGATGAGCCCCATCAGCGTGCCGATCATGCCGAACGCCGGGGCATACGATCCCATCGTCTGGAACAGGCGCTGCCCGGCGCCGTGTCGTTCGACGAGGACATCGATCTCGATCTGCAGCACATTGCGCACCAGTTCCGGATCGACGCCGTCCACCACAAGTTGGATTCCTTTGCGAAGAAACGGATCGTCAAGCGACTCCGCCTCTTCTTCCATGGCCAGCAATCCTTCGCGGCGGGCCTTTTCTGCGAAGCGAACAATCATTGGAATGACCTCTTCCGGCGTATGGCGCCGCTCCAAAAACGCGATGCGCAACACCGGCAAGATGATCCGCATCCGGCTCATGGGATGGCTCACCAACGTCGCGGCCAACGTTCCGCCGACTACGATGAACACCGAAGTCGGATCCCAGAACAGCACGAGGCTGCCGTCCCGCAAGATGGCCCAGACCATGGCCGCAACCCCGATGAAGATGCCGAGGAGCGTCGCGAAGTCCATGCGATCACCTCACTGCCCTGCTTCGGGCCGCCGCACAATGGAGCGGTGGTAGTCGAGGATCCGCCGCGCCACCTCCTCCGCATCTTCCTGCACCACAAGCTTGCGGCCGGTGGTGAGGGTGATGACGGTGTCAGGGACGGACTCTACCATCTCCACGAGCTGTGCGTTGATCAAAAGCTCCGTTCCGTCCATCCGGGTGACCCGTATCACGAGAAATCCGTCCCCTTTTCGGCGGCCCCGACGGCGCGGCGGTCCTCGTCTACGCCATTACCGCTTCAGATTGACCAGCTCCTGCAGCATCTCATCGGACGCGGTGATGATGCGGGAGTTCGCCTGGAAACCCCGTTGGGTGACGATCATGGACGTAAATTCCTCGGACAAATTCACATTCGACATCTCAAGATTGCCCGGGGTGACAATGCCCCGTCCCCCGCTGCCCGGCGTGCCCACGTGGACGAGGCCAGAGTTTTGAGAGGCCCGGAAAACCGTCTCCCCGACTTGTTCCAGGCCGCCGGGGTTGGGGAAGCTGGCCAGCGCCAGCTGGGCCAAGTCCCTCGTCAACCCGTTGGAGAAGATCCCCGTTACCGTACCGGTACCGTCGATCCGAATTTCTTCCAACGTCCCTGCAGGAAAGCCGTCCTGGCTGCGGACGCTGACCTCGCTCGGATCGGCCGATTGGGTGAGACGAGTAAAATCCAAGCTAAAGCTCACCGCACTGGCTCCTCCGCCGGGGTTGAACGTCACCGAACCTGGACTGCCGGAATTGTACTGGCCGGACGCGTCAAACGTCACACTCCCGCTCCCGACCGAATTGCCGCCGTACTGTGCAACCCAATCCCATTGGTTCGCCGTAGCGGCCCGCGTAAACGTCACGACAACTTGTTGTTGCCGCCCCAAGGAATCGTACACGGTCACGCTGCGCTGCACCGTGGTTCCCGTCGCTGCCCCGGCATCCAGATTGCCTTCCAACACGACGGACGTCGTAGCCTGGGCTGGGAGAGTTTGGTTCTTCGGTATTTGAATCGCCTGAACGGGTTGGTTCGGATCGATCTGGCCGTTGTTGGCCATCCACCCGGCTACCCGCATGCCGCTCGTTTTGGACACAAGCCAGCCTTCGGAGTCGATGTCGAACACGCCGGCCCGGGTGTACAGCTGTTCCGAGCCGTCCAAGAGGACGAAAAATCCGTTCCCGCGGATGGCCAAGTCGGTCTGCACGCCCGTCGGCTGCAGGTTGCCTTCGGTGTGGAGGACGTCGATGCTGCCGATCTGGACACCCAACCCGACCTGCTTCGGATTCGTCCCGCCCCGGCTCGACGTGGGCCGTGTCGCCGCCTGCATCGTTTGATACAGCATGTCCTTGAACGTCACCCGGCTGGCCTTATAGCCCACGGTGTTGACGTTGGCGATGTTGTTGCCGATGACGTCCATGCGGGTCTGGTGGGTCAAGAGGCCCGAGACGCCCGCAAACAAAGACCGCATCATGTCCGCCCGTACCTCCTTGTCCAGAGGCGGCCAATCGTCGGGCGCTTCCGTCGGTCCACGCCCCCGGGCTTCCCTTGCGGGGCCGGCCCCATACCGCCGCCTCCTGTTGTCCAATCATCAGACGATGACGGTACTGTCGATGTTCGTAAACACGTTCTCCCGGCTGCGGGTTTTGTCCACGGCGGTGATCACCGTGCGGTTGCGGATGCTGACCACCAGGGCCAAGTCATCCATTAGGATGAGGCTCTCGCGGGCCCCTTTGGCCGCGGCCCGCTCCACCGCCGACTGCAGCCGCATTCGCTGGGCGCCGTTCAGATCAATGCCGGCCTGCCGCAACCGGGCTTCCGCGTGGGCGGAGAAGCGCAGCGGAGGAACATCCAGCCGCTCCCGCAGCACTTCCTGGAACGACGGCGCTCCTTTTGCGCGAACTGGGACTGCCGGCTGCACCTGTTTCGATCCGCCCGGGCCGAAAGCTACGGAATGAAGCCCTCCTGTTGTCACCGCCATCACCTCCCCGTTGCCGGCTTGCTCAGTCCGGCCGCACTTCGACCAGGTTCGTCAGCGAAAACCGGCGGCCGCCCACGACGACGACGGGCTCGCCGTCCTCCAGTTTCACCGCTTCCACCCGGCCCGTGACCGTACCGCCCGTGTCCGGGTCGTTCAACACGACGGTCCGGTTGAGCAAGGAGACAGCTTGGCCCAAGACGCCCAAGCGAAGCTCGAAATCGGCCAGGCGCTCCAATTGCGCTGCGACGTTGTTCATCTGTTCCAAGGCGCTGAACTGGGCCATCTGGGCGAGGAATTCCTGATCGCTTACGGGATCGATCGGGTCCTGGTATCGCAGCTGGGTGATCAACAGCCGCAAGAACTCGTCCTTGCCCAGCTCGCCGCCGGCGCTCGGAACAGCCTGAGAACTGCTCGAGACGGTTTGTTCCTGAATGGCGGCCCATCCCCACACCTGCATCCGACCTCACCTCCTTTTTTCGTGCATCCTTCCGGAAAAGTCCAAACGATGGCCCGTTCCCGGCCGATTCCCGCGCTCATGCCCGGATGTCGATCAATGCGAGCCTTCCCGGCAGTTCCCGCGCCGCAGTCGTGGCGCCTGCCGGCCCCGCGTCCGTTTCCGCCTCGGGTCCGATCCCAGCTCTTTGCCCTGCCGAGTCCAAAGTCCAGCGGGCTTGCGGGTCCCCGTCTCCGTACCCCCAGGCGAACCCGCCGGCATCGGTCAATCCGCCACCGCCCGATCCGGGCCCAGAGTCAACGCTGGCCTGGCCCAGCTGCAAACCGTGTTCGCCCAATGCGGCCTGCAGCTTCGGGAGTTCCCGCTCGATGGCGGCCTGCACCGCCGGGTTGTCCACAAGGAACCGGGCGTTTACAATCCCCTGGCTATCGACGCTGATGCGCAGTACGACCTCACCGAGGTGTTCCGGCCGGAGGCGAATGGCTGCCCGATGCACCCGATCAGGTCCGACCTGGTGCGAGATGGACGCGACCATCTCCCGCAAATGATCGGCCAATTGCTCCAAGATGGCAGGACCCGAGACGGATGCGCTCACAGGTGCCGCCGCCCGGGGCGAGGAAATGGGTCCCGGGTTGAGCCGGGCCGCGCCTGGGGAAGAAAGCCCGGGATCCTGGCCGGTCCCTCCGGCTTCTCCTGCTGTGGCGTCGCTACCTTCTGCCACCGGGATCAATTCGCCTGCGTCCGACGCGAGCCGGGGCTGCGGCTCGCCGCGCCGATCCGCCCCTCTGCCAGGCACGGGGCTCGCGGCCTGTTGTCCGTCCTCAGGGGCCGCCGCCGGCGGCCGGCCGGCGCTCCAGGTGCCGGCATCGGCCCGCGGCGGGCGGTCCCCGCGGCCCG